>NZ_CAUIZY010000005.1:0-152640 GCF_962747855.1 Neisseria blantyrii | reverse complement strand
GGGGGGGGGGGGGGGGGGAGTGCGTTGTAGGCGTAGGCAATCCGGTCGGCGGGGAAACCGTGGCGGATGAGTTTTTCGCGTTCGTGTTTGCAGTTACCGATGATGTACACGCCCAGCTTGTCGAAGAGTTTGGCGATTTTGGGGTAGGTTGCCGCGTCCAAACCGTGCGAGTGGTAGATGATTTTGGTTTTCGGCGAAACGATTTTGGCGGCAATGGCGCAGGCGGGTACGACGCGCGCCATTTGGCAGTCGATGATGTCGGGTTGTTCGCGCCGCAGCATTCGGGCGTAGGCAATCATACCTTTGAGGTAGCCGAAAAGGCCGCCGCGATAGAAATCGACGGGTTGCCAACGTATGCCCAAGGCTTGCGCCTCTTTGAGCAACGGTCCGTCCGAAGAGGCAAGCATGATGTCGTGTCCGTGCTGCCTGAGTAGCCTGCCGAGGCGGACGGTGGCGGTTTCCGTGCCGCCCAAGCCCGACATAGAAGTGGTCAGGATGATTTTCATAATGGAAAACCTTGTTTTTTCAAATAATGAAACAGTTTGTGCAAATCTTTCCGGTGGCGCAGGATGCAGCCTGCCAGATATGCCGCCCATATGCCGGCAAACAGGGGGTAGTTTGCCGGTGTGCCGAAGCAGGTGTAGGCCGCCGAGGAGGCCAGGCAGAACAATGTGTGCATATAAAGCGGCAGGCGTTTGAGCGGCTGCCACAGGCGGCAGGAGCTTTCTGTCTTGAAAGCAAAAAACAGCCAGAATGAGGCGGCACAGGCAACCGCCGCGCCGCGCGCGCCGCCGGACGGTACGGCAAGCCCCAGCAGCAGCAGGTTTGCCGCCAGCGCGCCCAAGGTGGCGAGCGCGATAGGGCGCGTTTTGCGGACGACGTTCAAACCGATGCCGCTGATTTCCGCCAGCGTGCAAAACAGCGGCGGCAGCATGCACGATACGACGATAAACCGGACGGCGGCGTAGTTTTCCGGCAGCAGGAGGGAGGCAAGGGGCGAGAAAATGCCGGTCAGGCAGACGGCGGCGGCAAGCAGGGCGGCGGCGGATTCTGCCGTTGCCGAGAGGCGGGCGGGCGGGGCGTTTGCTTCGATTGCACGGAAAATATACGGTGTCCAGACCGTTGAAAAGATGCTTTGGAACAATAATGCCGCCCCGCCGAACGAAATACCCATCGAATAAACGCCGAGCTGTTCCAAGCCTGCATATTTTTTCAGGAACAGGCGGTCGGCGGATGCCAGCCCCCAATAGGCGATGCTGCCCAGTGCGATCGGTATGCCGTAGCGCAGCCCCCGGTGCAGGACGGCGGATGAAAACGGTGCGCGCCGGATGGCCTTCAGACGGCATCGGTTTTGAAACAGCAAAAAGGCGGCGGCGGCAAGGTTTGCCAGCGCGTAAACGGCGGTCAGGACGGCGGTGCGCGCCGGAAAGTGCAGCAGCCCGACCGTCAGCGGCAGCAGCAGCAGCAGGGCGAGCTTGGACATGAGTTGCGCGGACGAAAAGGCAAGGGCGCGCCCTTCCATACGCAAAACCAGTAAGAAAAAGCGGATGGGCAGGAAGCTCAGTCCGAACAGCACCAGCCCGATGCCGGCGGCGGCATCGTCGAGCGAAAACAGGATTTCAGACGGTATGGCCGGACGGGAAAGCAGCAGGGCGGCTATCGCGGCGGAAAACAGCAGCGGCGGCAGGAACAGGGTTTTGAACAAAGTGTCTTTGTCGTCGGCGGCATAGTATTCGCGGACGTATGCCTGATCCAGCCCGAGGCACAATACCGACACCGCCAGTCCCGCCGCCGTCTGCATCAGCACGATGCGCCCGATGTCGTCGGCGGGGAAATACCACGACAGCAGCGGCAGGATGATGACGGCTAAAACCGCGCTGCCGATCGAGCCTGCCGCGTAGCCGAGGATTTCTTTTGTGTCCATTTTTGATGTCCGGACGGCGGCGGGATTCTGCCTGTGCCGTCTGAAGCCTTTCTTTATCGGAGTTTGACGGCTTTCAGTCCGTCGCGGCTGCCGGCGGGGTGCGGCAGTCCGGTTTGCGCTTTTCCGGGCGGGCGGCGGTCTGAACGGGGCCGTTTTTTATCGGCGTTATTATATAGTGAAACGGCGCAAACCCTCTAAAAGGCGTTGCCGTTTTTTCGGAACACGGTTTTGATGTCGTGTCCGAGGATTTCGCTTGAAACGGGTGTCCACAAGGGCGGTGCGGAAAGGGCGGCGTGGTTCTCGGGCAGGGAAAACAGGTCTTTGCCGATGCCGAGGATTTTGGGCGAACGGTACAGCACGATTTCGTCCGCCAAATCTTCTGCCAAAAATGCGGATGTGAGTTCGGAGCCTGCTTCGACCATGATTTCGCCGAAACCTTCGTCAGCAAGGAGACGCATCAGGTGGTGCAGGTCGATTTTGCCGTCTGCCGTTTCAGACGGCATCAGGATGCGGATGTGTGCGTGTTCCCGATAGGGGCGGAGTTTGTCTTCATCGCGTTCCAAGGTGGCGATGTAGGTCGGAGATTGTCCGTCGGTAACCAAATGGCTGTACGGGGGCAGGCGCAGGCGGCTGTCTAACACGATGCGTGCGGGTTGGCGCAGCGTGGCGAAGGCTCGGACGTTGAGTTGGGGATTGTCCGCCAACACCGTGCCGATGCCGGTCAGCACCGCGCAGCTTTCGGCGCGTAAAGTTTGTACGTCGGCACGCGCTTCTTCGCCGGTAATCCAAAAGCTGCTGCCGTCTGAAAGGGCGGTTTTGCCGTCCAGCGAAACGGCGCATTTGAGGCGGACGAAGGGGCGGCGGCGTTCGATGCGCGATAAAAATCCCCGGTTGAGTTCGCGTGCTTTGTTTTCAAGCAGCCCGCATTCCGTCTTGATGCCAGCTACTTCGAGCAGGGCAAGCCCTTTGCCTGCAACCAGCGGGTTGGGGTCGCGCATGGCGGCAACAACGCGTGTTACGCCGGAACGGAGCAGAGCTTCGGCGCAGGGCGGGGTACGCCCGTAATGGCTGCACGGTTCGAGGGTAACAAAGGCGGTCGCGCCTTGTGCCATTTCGCCCGCCTGACGCAATGCGTGGACTTCGGCGTGCGGTTCGCCCGCTTTGACGTGGAAGCCCTGCCCGACAATTTGGCTGCCGTGTGCGATAACGCAGCCGACGCGCGGATTGGGCGAGGTGGAAAAACGCCCCAAATCGGCAAGTTGGAGGGCGTTTTCCATCATGGATATATCTGTGTCCGAAAACATGGGGATACCGTATCAGTATGGGTTGGGGGAATCAGGCTTTGCCGCCTGTTTTGACGGCTTGCGCCAGCCACGAGGCAAAGTCTGCCGGATTGTCGAAGTGTTTGTGCAGTGCGGCGAAGCGGACGGCGGCTTCCGTGTTGTGCTCAAGCAGCTCTTTTAGCACCATGTCGGCAAGTTCGGTGGAGGATATGTCGCGCAAACCTGAATTGTACAGCCTGTATTCCGTCAGGCGGACGATCTCATCGATTTGATCCGGGCTGGTGCATTTGCGGATGGCGGCGGTCAGGTCGGTATGAAGCTTTCTTCTGTCGAAAGGACGGCGTTTTTTGTCATGGCCGGTGATTGAGGGCATTTTGAATTCAACGGTTTCGAGTGTGCCGAAGCGTTTGCCGCAGTTGGGGCAGTGGCGGCGGCGGCGGACGGTATTGCGCTCTTCCATCAGGCGGGAATCGGCAACTCGGGTGTCGGGGTGGCTGCAAAACGGGCATTTCATGGTATTTCCTCCCTGATGCCGTCTGAATCAAACCGATACGCCGGCGGCGCGTGCGATTTCCAGGCCTTCTTCGGTACTCATATAGACGGGGTTACGGGGTCGGTCGTTTAAAATAATTTTGCCTTCGCGGAACATGACCAGTTCGTTCACGGCAAGTTGGGACCATGATTCGTCGCGGGTCAGCGGCAGGGTGGCGATAACGGCGACGCGGTCGGACGGCGTGGTTACTTCGGCAAAATCGACCATTACGTCGTCGTCGAGCAGGCGTGCCTTGCCGAACGGGGCTTGGCGGACGATGTAGTGCAGCAGCGTGCTGGCGTGGGCAAACAGGGAAATGCCGTCTGAAAGCATAAAGTTAAACAGCCCGAACTTGCGGATTTCGTGCGTCAGCCCCGCAATCGCGTCAAACAGGGTTTCGTCGTCGGGACGGACGGCAAAGCGGGTGCGCAGGCGGTTGAGGATGTGGCAGAACGCGCGTTCGGAATCGGTTGTGCCGACGGGGTGGAAAAATTCGCCCTGTTCGGGAAAAAAATCGACCAAATGCCCGTTGTGGGCAAACAGCCAGTAGCCGCCCCACATTTCGCGCATAAAGGGATGAGTGTTCGCCAGCGAGGTTTGTCCTTGCGATGCTTTGCGGATATGGGCGACGACGTTTTCCGATTTGATTTGGTAGGCGCGTACGAGGTCGGCGACGGGGGAATTTGCACTCGGCTTGTCGTCATGGAACAGCCGCACGCCTTTGCCTTCGAAGAACCCGATGCCGAAACCGTCGGCGTGATGGTCGGTAATGCCGCCCCTGCGGCGGAAGCCTTCAAAGGAAAACATAATATCGGTCGGCGTATTGCAGTTCATGCCCAGCAGTTGACACATAGTTTGTCCAAATGATTCAGATGGTCGCAAGTATTCGGATTATACCCCGAACTGAAAATGCCGTCTGAAATACGGCTTGTTCCCCCATTGTTCACGCGAAAACGGAAAACAAAGACGGAAACTTAAAATTCCGCCATTTCCGCTCAGGCGGGAATCCGACTTGTCCGGTTTCGGTTGTTTTTCGTTCCGTAACTTTTGAGCCGTCATTTTCCCCATTATTCCCGCAAAAACAGAAAACTAAGAACAGAAACCTAAAATCCGTCATTCCCGCGCAGGCGGGAATCTAGAATTTCAATGCCTCAAGAATTTATCGGGAAAAACCAAAACCCTTCCGCCGTCATTCCCACGAAAGTGGGAATCTAGAAATGAAAAGCAACAGGAATTTATCGGAAATGACCGAAACCGAATGGACTGGATTCCCGCCTGCGCGGGAATGACGGGGTGTTTCGGGTTGCTGTTTTTTGTGGAAATGACGAGGCTTTGGATTGCGAGGATTTATCCCTTCCGCCGTCATTCCCACGAAAGTGGGAATCTAGAAATGAAAAGCAACAGGAATTTATCGGAAATGACTGAAACTGAACGGACTGGATTCCCGCTTTCGCGGGAATGACGGCGACAGGGTTCTGTTATAGTGGATTAACAAAAACCGGTACGGCGTTGCCTCGCCTTAGCTCAAAGAGAACGATTCTCTAAGGTGCTGAAGCACCAAGTGAATCGGTTCCGTACTATTTGTACTGTCTGCGGCTTCGTCGCCTTGTCCTGATTTTTGTTAATCCACTATAGAATTTCAATGCCTCAAGAATTTATCGGAAAAAACCAAAACCCTTCCGCCGTCATTCCCACGAAAGTGGGAATCTAGAAATGAAAAGCAACAGGAATTTATCGGAAATGACCGAAACGGAACGGACTGGATTCCCGCTTTTGCGGGAATGACGGCGACAGGGTTGCTGTTATTCCGGATAAATCCCTGCGATATGGAATAACCGGATGCCCGCTTTCGTGGAGAATGATGATGGAAAGTTATCATCGTGCGTCAAACCTGCGCGGCAACACACCGGTAAAGCTGATGCCGTCTGAACGCCCTTCAGACGGCATCGGTATGGCTAATCAGAGATAAGGTTGCAGGGTGCGGCGGAGGATGTCCGTATCAGTGATTTCGGTGATGACGGCTTCTCCCAGCCTCTTTAATCCGATAAAGCGCATGATGCCGCCGCTGACTTTTTTGTCGTGGCTCATGTGTTCCAGCCATTTTTCAAAGGCAAACACGGGCGGTGCGGATGGCAGTCCGGCGGCTTCGAGCAGGGCGGCGAGCCGCGCGGTATCTGCGGCGGAGGTTTTGCCCAGTTGTTCGGACAAACGCGCCGCCAACACGCAGCCGGCGGCGACGGCTTCGCCGTGCAGCCATACGCCGTAACCCATTTGGGCTTCAATGGCGTGTCCGAAGGTGTGTCCGAGGTTGAGCCATGCGCGTATGCCTTGTTCGGTCTCGTCCTGTGCGACGATGTCTGCCTTCATTTGGCAGCAACGGTACACGGCTTCGGCGAGTTTTCCTTTATCGAGCGTCATCAGTCCGGATATGTTTTGTTCGAGCCATTCGAAAAAACCGATGTCGCCGAGCGCACCGTATTTGATGACTTCCGCCATACCGGCGGACAATTCACGGACGGGCAGGGTGTGTAGCGTATCCAAGTCGGCAAGCACCGCCTGCGGCTGGTAGAACGCGCCGATCATATTTTTGCCGAGCGGGTGGTTAATGGCGGTTTTGCCGCCAACCGATGAGTCAACCTGGCTTAACAGCGTAGTCGGTATTTGAATGAATGGGGCACCGCGCTGGTAGGTGGCGGCGGCAAAGCCGACCATGTCGCCGATAACGCCGCCGCCCAGTGCGATGAGCGTGGTTTTGCGTTCGGCGCGGTTTTGAATCAGTCCGTCAAAGATGAGGTTGAGCGTCTGCCAGTTTTTGTGCGCCTCGCCGTCGGGCAGGATGATGCTGAAATGGGATACGCCTGCCGCATCCAATGCCGTCTGAAGCGTGCCGAGGTAGAGCGGGGCGACGATTTCGTTGGTGATGATGGCGGCGCGTTTGCCCAAATGCGGTTTGAGCAGGCTTCCTGCCTGCGGCAGCAGCCTGTTGCCGATAAAGATGGGGTAGGTGTGCGAAGGTGCGTGTACGTTCAGTGTTTTCATGCGTCGATTTTTATTCGGATAAAAGGTTGAGCAGGGTTTGTATGGTTTGCCGGCAGTTTCCCGATTCGATAGTGAAGTCGGCGGTTTGCCTGTAAAGCGGGTCGCGTGCGGTGTAGAGTTCGCGCAATTTCGCCAAAGGATCGGCAACTTGCAGCAAAGGGCGGCTGTTGTCGCAGCGCGTGCGTTCGAGCAGGGTTTCGGGTGGGGCGTGCAGATAGACGACCGTGCCGCTTTTGCGGATAAGGGCGCGGTTTTCTTCTTTTAACACCGCGCCGCCGCCGGTGGACAGGACGATATGGGGCAGGATAACCAGCTTTTTGAGCATGGCGGTTTCGCGCGAACGGAATCCCTGTTCGCCTTCCATTTCAAATATGGTGGGGATGGGAACGCCCGCCGCTGCGGCGATTTCGTGATCGCTGTCGTAAAAACGGTAATCCAGCCGCTGCGCCATTTGCCGGCCCAGCGTGGTTTTGCCCGCGCCCATCAGTCCGATGAGGATGAGTTTGTCGTTAAAGTTTTTCATCACGGTTCCTTAATGTTTGACACCCCGCCTTTCGGGGCGGCAGGGTTCGGGCTTGTCGGGTTACGGCAGGATTTTATACGAAATCGGCAGGGCGGCGGTACGTTTGGAAAAATAACCCGACCATCCCGAACCTTTCTGATTTTAAGGAAAAATAAAAGAAATCAGGGAGGTTTTTTATTTCAGGCTGTGTTTTGACAATCCGTTGATTTCACTTATTTGTCAGGAAAAGGCAATTATCTTTGCTTAGGTAAACAATTATCCAGTTGAATATATTGAAGATAATATGTTTATCAATACTATATTCAAACACAGCCGATCAAAAAAACGGATTCCCGCAAAAACAGAAAACAAAGAACAGCAACCTAAAATCCGTCATTCCCGCCTGCGCGGGAATGACGGCATTTCGGCAGGCGCAGGATAAATGCGTAAGGCGGATGCGTAAGGCGGATGCGTAAGGCGGATGCGTAAGATGGGTTGTAGGGTGGACTGTAGGGTGGGCTTCAGCCCACCGATTTCAACCAACTCCGCCGAAAACCGAAACCGCCGAATCACGCCTATTCCCCAAAACCCTTGATGCGGTGAAATTGGTGGGCTGAAGCCCACCCTACGGCTCGATGAATCGTCAGGAATGCCCTAATCGTCATTCCCGCGCAGGCGGAAATCCGAACACGTCCGCACGGAAACCCATATCCCGTCATTCCCGCGAAAGCGGGAATCTAGAATTTCAATGAGGCAAGAATTTATCGGAAAAAACCGAAGTTTAAAGACCTAGATTCCCGCCTGCGCGGGAATGACGGCTCAAAAGTTACGAGACGAAAAACAAGCGAAACCGGACAAGTTGGATTCCCACCTGCGCGGGAATGACGGCATTTCGGGCGCGGCAAAAGCATAAAGAAAGGGCATATGCCATAAAACATATGCCCTTATTTTGCCGCATCAATAGCGCAGGCTGTTGCCGGCCGTATCCATAATCCTCGGGGTAATGAAAATCAGCAGTTCGCGGCGGTTGGTGCTTTTCCCGCGTGTTTTAAAGAGGTTGCCGATAACGGGGATGTCGCCCAACAGAGGGACTTTGGTCAGCGTATTGCCGTTCTCTTCTTCATAAATGCCGCCTACAATCAACGTGCCGCCGTTTTCAACCATAGCCTGCGTATTCAGGTTTTTGGTTTGGATACACTTGGTCGTCTCATCTTTTACGGTACAGTCGACAGGTGTGTCTTTATTGATTTTGACGGTCATAATGATTTGCCCGTCGGGCGTGATGTTCGGCGTAACGGTCAGCCCCAATACGGCTTTTTTGAAGGTTGTGGTCGTGCTGCTGCTGCCACCCGAACTTGAAGTGTCTTGGAAGGGGATTTCCGTACCGGATTCGATTTTGGCTTCTTTCCGGTTTTGGGTCAGTACGCGCGGATTGGCAAGCGTTTTGGTTTTTGAAAGCGACTCGGATGCGGACAATTCCAAATTCAACGCGCCGGAGGAAATCGCGCGCACCAGCGAAATGCTGTTTGCGGCAGCGGCAACCGGCAGGTTGATGCTGGTTTGGGCAGACCATTTGCCGTCGCCGCCTTCAAAACCCGAGTTCACACCCCAGCCGAATGCGCGGTCTGCATCTTTCAGTTTTTTCTTGCCTGTCGCGCCGAACTTAACGCCCAAATCGCGCGAGAAGCCGTCTGCCGCTTCGACGATACGCGCCTCAATCATCACTTGTTGCGCGGGCACGTCCAATTCGTCAATCAGTTTGCGGAATTTTTCGATGACGCTGCGGGTATCGGTAACAATCAGGGTGTTGGTGGCGGGATCGATCAGCACGCTGCCTCTGCCGCTGATAAGCGTGTTGCGGTTTCCGGTCGTGTCGGCATTGTCCAAACGCAGGATGCTGCGGAATTCTTCTACGTTTTTGTATTTCAACTGGAAGTTTTGGGAATACAGCGCACCCAGATCGGCAATGTCTTTTTCTGCCTGCAAGAGGGCTTTGTCTTTGGCAAGCAGCTCGTCGCGGGGCGCGATGTTGACGATGTTCCCTTGCTGGCGCATATCGAGGTTGCGCGCCTGCATAACCAAATCCAAAGCCTGATCCCAAGGTACGTCTTTGAGGGAGAGGGTCATTTTGCCGTTGACGGAATCGCTGGCAACAATGTTCATCCCGGATTCTTTTGCCAAAATCTGCAGGATGGTGCGGACTTCGACATCTTGGAAGTCAAGGGAGATTTTCCGGCCTTTGAAGGTTTTGGGCGCATTGTTCACGCCGCCTGACTCGAGGTTTTGTTTTTTCGGCAGGACTTGGAAGGTAAAGTATCCGGGCGCGGCGGATTTGTTGACGAGTTCCCAGTTGCCGGCTGTTGTGATAATCAGCTGGGTGTCGTTATTGAAGCGTTTCAGCGTAACCTTTTGAACCGGTGTTTTGAAGTCTGCCACATCCAAACTGCGTTGGAGCGCGGTCGGCAGGGTATGGTTTTTCAGCGTAACGATGATGTGGTCGCGCTGTTGGCTGATGTCGGGCTGCCCGGCAAAGCCCAATGCCGCCAATTCGATAATGCCGGCATTTTTGCCGTCTTTGCGGAAATCGATATTGGTTTGTTTTGCCTGTACAGCCGCCGTTTGTTGTGTTGCGGGGCTGAACGGTGCGGATACGGATACTACGGACTCGGTAAACGGTGCGGCAGCCTGTTGTTTTGCCGGCGCGGCAGGCGCGGCTTTTACGGCGGGGCGGGTGGGGGCGGACACGGTATCGTCCGATTCGTTGATGAGAATCCAAACTTCATTTCCGCGTACTTCGGTATTGTATTGGCCCGGTTTGTTCAGATTCAGAACCAGACGCGCACGGCTGCTGTTTTGTGCGGCACTGATTTTGCTCAACAGAGGGTCGGCATACTCGAGTACCTGTTGATTCATGGAAATGCCGGTTTGTTCAAAGTCCAAGGCGATGCGCGCGGGCGACGAAGTGATGAAGCCGGTCGGGTTGACAACTTCTTTGTCAAAGCTGACTTTGACGATTTTCTGTTTGTTGGGCAGGGAGGAAACTTTGATGTCTGTAATGTTTCCTGCCGATGCCGTCTGAAAGGCGGCGGTTGCGACAAACAGGCCGGAAATGATTTTTGTCAGTTTGGTATTCATATGGATTAATCCCCTTCTTAATTTTGTTCTGCGGCGGGTGCTGCCGCTTGTTCGGTGTTTTTGTCGGAAGCGTTCAGAGGCAGTTCCGCCCTGCGGGAAACCCAGTTGCCCGTACCGTCTTCGATTAATTCGTTCAAAACGATGCTGTCGTCGGTAATGCTTTGGATTTTACCGTAATTTTGCCCCAAATAGTTGCCGATGCCGACTGTGTAGACATAACCGTCGGCTTCAACGAAGCCGGATACTTTCTGACCGGACTTCACAATGCCGACATAGCGTATGTTTTCCAGGCTGAATTTTTCCAGCGTTTCTTTAATACGCTTGGTGTCGGGGGCGTTGCCCCCTTTTTTGGCGGCTTCCATTCGGTGGAAATCGAAAGCGTTGGGCCCTGTCGGCTGCGGGGGGCTGTATACCGGTGCGACCGGCAGGGTCGGTGCTTGGAAAGGTATGATTCCTGCTTTGGCTTCCTGCTGTGTCTGAGCCATCCACCCGTTCAGGTCTTCAGCATCTTGGGAACAGGCGGATAGGGCGGCAAGGCTGATGAATAAGGCGTAATATTTCATGGTTTCCCTAACATAAGTTATTTTTGTTCGGCATTTTGTGCCGCTTCTGCAGCCTGCTGTTGTGCGGCAAGTTCTTCTATGGATTTTGCCTTATAGGTAGTGGCAATGGCGCTGAGGTTCAGGATGTTGCTTTTGCCGTCCGCCCCCCCTCCGTTTTCGGCGGATTGGGTGATTTTGAGCGATTCAAGGGTAATAATCCGCGAAAGGCTACCAACATCGCGCGTGAACTGGCTGATTTGATTGTAGTTTCCGGTAATGGAAATGGAATAGGGCAGCCTTTGTATCGGGCCGTCGTCAACAGGCGGCTGCGGTATGACGCTGTCCAAGCGCAGACCGTTGCTTGAGCCTGCCTGATGAAGCTCTTGAACCAGATTGGGAATTTCGGAATCGGTCGGAAGCTGTTTCAGCATAATGTTGAAGGCGGATCGGATGGCGGCAAGCTCTTCTTTCAGGTTGTCCAAACTGGCCGCGTCGATACTTTTCTGTTTGTAGGTGTTTTTCAGTTCGGTTTCTTTTGCTTCATATTCCTCAAGGGATTCCATCTGGCTTTTGAACAATCCGGCATAACCGAGCCCCAGCATGGCGGCAACGACCAGCAGGGCGATAAAAAGCCTGGCAGGAAGGTTGAGCAGGTGAAGATTGTTGAGATCCAAGTTGGTTTTAGATGATTTAGAAGCCATTCAGTTTGCCTCCTGTGCATTTCCCGAAGCCGGATTCTCTTTGGATTCGGCCGCCTTTACGATAGGTTGTAATGTTGCCTGAAGGGTAAATTCTTGATACGAATTGTTTTTCTTGATGCTTAACAATTCGGGTTGCTTGAATATGCCGGTATTGGGCATCGCCCTCATCATGGCGGCAACGCGGTTGTCGCTGGATGTCCTGCCGTTGAGCCGGTAAGAGTCGGCGGTAACGGCATCCAGCGAGGTCAGGTAGGTGCTTTCGGGGACGGCCTCATTCAAGCTGTCGAGGATTTTTGCGGCTTGGAGGCGTTTGAGCTGGAGCTCCTCGATTTTGTTTTTCTTAATCAGGAAGGCATCTTTTTCCTGTTTGAGCTTTTGTATTTCCGACAGCTCGGTATCCAAGTGTGCGATGGAGGTTTCCAGCAGCGTGTTTCTTTCCGACTGGTTATTGATCATGTTGTCGATAAACAGGTAGGTTGCCGCAACGGCGGCAACGCCCGTCAGCACGGCACCGTACATCAGCATTTTAAACTGCTGCTGTTTGCGCTTGTTCATCTCTTCCCTGTAGGGGAGGAGGTTGATTTTGATTAAATTGTTCATAATTATAATCCCCGTACCGCCAAACCGAACGCCCTGGTCAGTGTCGGCGCATCAAGTTCGAATTGTTGTTCGTCTGTTTTGAGGTCGTCCGCAAAATAACGCGCGGGATGGACGCATTGTACATCCGCATTGGTTTGCGAGGCGACGGTTTGGGCGATGCCTTCCTGGCGCACCGCTTCCCCCGTCAGCAGGATATGCTTGATGTCGGTCATATCGTCTGCGGTCTGCGTGGTGTAATAAAACTGCAAGACCCTTTGTATTTCTTGGGTAATCTGCTGGTTGAAATGGTCTGCCACTCTTTCTTGGTAATCGGAAGGTTTTTGCGGGGAGTTGATGATTTCTTCCGCTTTTTCTTCTGTCACCTGATAGGTGCGCTGGATGAGTTGGTTGAGCTGTTCTTCGCTGACGGAGGTTTCCTGTTTGTATAGGATTTTTCCGTCTTGGATGACCAAGGCGTAGGTTTGTGCGGCATATACGCCGAAAATGGCGACTTTTTCGGCTGCAAGTTCGGGGGCGAAATGGTTTATCCACAGCGCGTAGGCGTTGTATTGCCCGAAAATGTCCACATCAAGCGCGGATAATTTCATACCGGCGGCGTTGAATGCGTCAATCAGGGGTTCGATTTCATCCTTTCTCGATGCGACGGCCAAAACAGCTTCGCCGGCGGCCGATTGGGACAAGACCTGATAGTCGTAATTGGCTTCTTCGAGCGATATCGAGCTGACTTCGGAGATGGAGGACTCCACGAACCCCTGCAGATCCAATTCCGCATCTTTGGCCGTGTAGGTCAATTGTTCGATGGTTGTCAGATTTTGTGGGACGGATGCGATGATGTTTTTGCACGAAGCACCCAGTTCGGCATAGGCTTGTTGCAAATATGTAACAAGTTGATCGTAATTTTGAACTTTGTTGCCTTGGACAATATTTTTCGGCAGTTTGACAATAATGTATTTTTCCAATTGGATTTGGTTTAAACTACGTCCTGACAATTGGACCATTTTGATGGAATGTTGGTCGATGTCGACGCCGATTGCCGTGCGGTTATTGAGCCCTGAGGATTTCTTTTGGGGCTTGGCATCTGTTTTTTTAGGGTTTTTCAAGCTGTTAAACAAGCGCATGATGAAGTTCCTACTTTATTTGTACAGTGAGTAACCGTTTCGGTATCCGTAATGGATTTCTTGTTTTTTACACGTTGAAACTGTGCTTTGTAGAAATCGGCTGCTATTTTACTTTATTTAATACCGATAATGGTAAATTATCATTCAGCTATGATTAAAAAGATTATAACTACCTGTTTTGGTTTGGTTTTGGGATTATGTGTATTTGGAGTGGGGCTGGTTGCCATTGCTATTTTGGTAACGTATCCGAAACTGCCGTCTTTGGATTCTTTGCAGCATTACCAGCCTAAAATGCCGTTGACTATTTATTCGGCGGATGGAGAAGTCATCGGTATGTATGGGGAGCAGCGGCGCGAATTTACAAAAATCGGCGATTTCCCCGAGGTGTTGCGGAATGCGGTTATCGCCGCCGAGGACAAACGCTTTTACCGGCATTGGGGGGTGGATGTTTGGGGTGTTGCCCGCGCTGCCGTCGGCAATGTCGTGTCCGGCAGCGTGCAGTCGGGTGCGAGTACGATTACACAGCAGGTGGCGAAAAATTTTTATTTGAGCAGTGAAAAAACGTTCGCACGCAAATTCAATGAGGCGTTGCTTGCCTATAAGATCGAGCAGTCTTTAAGCAAAGACAAAATCCTCGAGTTGTATTTCAATCAGATTTACCTCGGTCAGCGCGCCTATGGTTTTGCATCTGCCGCGCAAATCTATTTCAATAAGAATGTCCAAGATTTGACTTTGGCGGAAGCCGCCATGCTTGCGGGACTGCCCAAGGCTCCGTCTGCCTATAATCCGATTGTTAATCCGGAACGTGCCAAGTTGCGCCAGAAGTATATTTTGAACAATATGCTCGAGGAGAAGATGATTACCGTGCAACAGCGCAATCAGGCGTTAAATGAGGAGCTGCATTACGAGCGGTTTGTTCAGAAAATCGATCAGAGTGCTTTATATGTGGCGGAAATGGTGCGTCAGGAACTGTATGAGAAATATGGTGAAGATGCCTATACGCAGGGTTTTAAGGTTTATACCACGGTCCGCACCGATCATCAGAAGGTGGCAACTGAGGCATTGCGCAAGGCTCTACGGAATTTCGATCGCGGCAGCAGCTACCGCGGTGCGGAAAACTATATCGATTTGAGTAAGAGTGAGGATGTCGAGGAGACTGTCAGCCAGTATCTGTCGGGACTCTATACCGTCGATAAAATGGTTCCCGCCGTTGTGTTGGATGTTACTAAAAAGAAAAATGTCGTCATACAGCTTCCCGGCGGCAGGCGGGTTACGCTTGACAGGCGCGCCTTGGGTTTTGCGGCCCGCGCGGTCGATAATGAGAAAATGGGGGAGGACCGTATCCGCAGGGGCGCGGTCATCCGTGTCAAAAACAACGGCGGGCGTTGGGCGGTGGTTCAAGAGCCGCTCCTGCAAGGTGCTTTGGTTTCGCTGGATGCGAAAACCGGGGCGGTGCGCGCGCTGGTCGGCGGTTACGACTTCCACAGCAAGACATTCAACCGTGCCACCCAGGCTATGCGGCAGCCGGGTTCGACATTCAAGCCGTTTGTTTATTCTGCCGCTTTGTCTAAGGGGATGACCGCGTCCACAATGATTAACGATGCGCCGATTTCCCTGCCGGGGAAAGGGCCGAACGGTTCGGTTTGGACACCTAAAAATTCAGACGGCAGATATTCGGGATATATCACTTTAAGGCAGGCTCTGACGGCTTCCAAAAATATGGTTTCCATCCGTATTTTGATGTCTATCGGTGTCGGTTACGCGCAACAGTATATCCGGCGTTTCGGCTTCAAACCGTCCGAGCTGCCTGTCAGCCTGTCTATGGCTTTAGGTACGGGCGAGACGACACCGTTGAGGATAGCGGAGGCATATAGCGTATTTGCGAACGGCGGATATAGGGTTTCTTCGCACGTGATCGATAAGATTTATGACAGAGACGGCAGGTTGCGTGCCCAAATGCAACCTTTGGTGGCCGGGCAAAATGCGCCTCAGGCAATCGATCCGCGCAATGCCTATATTATGTATAAGATTATGCAGGATGTGATCCGTGTCGGTACGGCAAGGGGGGCAGCTGCGTTGGGAAGAACGGATATTGCCGGTAAAACGGGTACGACCAATGACAATAAGGATGCGTGGTTTGTCGGGTTTAACCCTGATGTGGTTACTGCCGTATATATCGGCTTCGACAAACCTAAGAGTATGGGGCGTGCCGGCTATGGCGGTACGATTGCGGTGCCGGTTTGGGTGGACTATATGCGTTTTGCGTTGAAAGGAAAGCAGGGCAAAGGGATGAAAATGCCTGAAGGTGTAGTCAGCAGCAATGGCGAATACTATATGAAAGAACGTATGGTAACCGATCCGGGCTTGATGCTGGACAACAGCGGTATTGCGCCGCAACTTTCCCGACGGGCAAAAGAAGATGATGAAGCGGCAGTAGAAAAAGAACAGCAGGGAAGGTCTGACGAAACGCGTCAGGACGTACAGGAAACGCCGGTGCTTCCGAGCAATACGGATTCCAAACAGCAGCAGTTGGATTCTCTGTTTTAAAGACTCCGCGAAATGCCGTCTGAAAAGTCTTTCAGACGGCATTTTAGATTTGGCAGTGGCAATTTTTTAAATGTTTGCGGTCGGTCAAGTGGGGGAAATACGGTTTCCGTATAATTGGGGTCAGTCTTCCTCTGGAGAGGAAGCGGCGACATCTACTGCGTCAAACCAGCTTCCGACAGTTCGGTTGACTTCGTCAATACCTTGTTTTTTCAGGCTGGAAAACAGCTGTACGCTGATGTTTTGCCTGTCGGAATAAGGTTTGAGCAGTTTTTTGACTTGGGACAGGGTTTTTATCTGTTCGTTTTTGGATAATTTGTCGGCTTTTGACAGAAGGATGTGAACCGGCCTGCCGGTCGTGTGGAAAAAGTCCAGCATACGGATGTCGAGTTCTTTTAAAGGATGGCGGGCATCCATAATCAAAACCAGCCCGATAAGCTGTTTCCGATGGCGGAGGTAGTCGCCGAGCAGCTTGACCCAATGTGCGCGTACCGCTTCGGGGACTTGGGCATAACCGTAGCCGGGCAAATCGACCATAAAATTGCCGTTTTGCAGCTCGAAAAAGTTGATATGCTGCGTCCGTCCCGGTGTTTTTGAAACGTAGGCAAGACGGACATGGTTGGTCAGGGTATTGATGGCACTGGATTTTCCGGCATTGCTCCTGCCAACAAAGGCAATTTCGAGCGATGTGTCCGGCAGGTCTTTGAGATGGTTTACCGTCGTGAAGAATTTGGCGTTTTGAAAAAGGTTCATGGGCATATCCTTGTTTTTCCGCCGCCGTTTGTCCGACAGCAAAATATGCGGTTGGTTTTATGTGAAACACAGTAGTAATTTAATGTAAATTTAGTATAGAATATCACGTTTGCAGAATCATCGGTTTTAATCGGGTCAAAAATCCCGTATTTGAATATAAAAAGAGCATTGTTGCGTTATCCAATGCTGTAATCAGGAGCACTCCATGAAACGATTGACTTTATTGGCCTTTGTTTTGGCTGCCGGTGCGGTTTCCGCATCTCCCAAAGCGGACGTGGAAAAAGGCAAACAGGTTGCCGCAACGGTTTGTGCGGCTTGCCATGCAGCAGACGGTAACAGCGGCATTGCGATGTATCCGCGTTTGGCGGCACAGCATACTGCTTACATCTATCATCAAACCATCGGCATCCGTGACGGCAAACGCACCCACGGTTCGGCAGCTGTGATGAAACCGATGGTAATGAATTTGAGCGATCAGGATATTTTGAACGTATCCGCGTTCTATGCCAAACAGCAGCCGAAATCGGGCGAGACGAATCCGAAAGAAAATCCCGAATTGGGTGCGAAAATCTATCGCGGCGGCTTGGCGGATAAAAAAGTGCCGGCGTGTATGTCCTGCCACGGTCCGAGCGGTGCGGGTATGCCGGGCGGCGGAAGCGAGATTCAGGCTTATCCGCGTTTGGGCGGCCAGCATCAGGCATATATTGTCGAACAGATGAATGCCTACAAGTCCGGTCAGCGCAAAAATGCCATTATGGCGGATATTGCAAACCGTATGTCTGAAGAAGATTTGAAAGCGGTTGCCAACTTTATCCAAGGTTTGCGTTAATTCCGCAATAGTCTGTTTTAGAGGCCGTCTGAAAAGTTTTCAGACGGCTTCAGACAATTCTGCGATAAGTTTTTTCAATCGCAACCGTTGGAATCGATGCAGGCTGTCTTCATTGTCTTGAAATAAAAAGCATCAAGACAGTAGAATCGGGGCGTTGTTTTCTGTTTGCCCAATTCTGCTTTCCCATATTCCTGATGGCGGAATAAACACACAATGAGTAAATCCCGTATATCTCCCCCACTTCTTTCCCGTCCGTGGTTCGCTTTTTTCAGCTCCATGCGCTTTGCGGTCGCCTTGCTCAGTCTGCTGGGTATTGCATCGGTTATCGGTACGGTGTTGCAGCAAAACCAGCCGCAGACGGATTATTTGGTCAAATTCGGACCGTTTTGGGCGCAGATTTTTGGTTTTCTGGGACTGTATGATGTCTATGCTTCGGCATGGTTCGTTGTCATTATGCTCTTTTTGGTCATCTCGACCAGTTTGTGCCTGATTCGCAATGTGCCGCCGTTCTGGCGCGAAATGAAGTCTTTCCGGGAAAAGGTCAGGGAGAAATCTTTGGCGGCAATGCGCCATTCCGTGCTGATGGATGTGAAAATCGCGCCCGAAGTTGCCAAACGTTATCTGGAGGTGCAGGGTTTCAAGGTAAAGGCCGTCCATCGTGAGGACGGGTCGGTTCTGATTGCCGGCAAAAAAGGCACGATGAACAAATGGGGCTATATCTTTGCCCATGTTGCTTTGATTGTCATTTGTTTGGGCGGGCTGATAGACAGTAACCTGCTGTTGAAGCTGGGTATGCTGGCCGGTCGGATTGTTCCGGACAATCAGGCGGTTTATGCCAAGGATTTCAAGCCCGAAAGTATTTTGGGTGCGTCCAATCTCTCATTTAGGGGCAACGTCAATATTTCCGAGGGGCAAAGTGCGGATGTGGTTTTCCTGAATGCCGACAACGGGATGTTGGTTCAGGACTTGCCTTTTGAAGTCAAACTGAAAAAATTCCATATCGATTTTTACAATACGGGTATGCCGCGCGATTTTGCCAGTGATATTGAAGTAACGGACAAGGCAACCGGTGAGAAACTCGAGCGGACCATCCGCGTGAACCATCCTTTGACTTTGCACGGCATCACGATTTATCAGGCGAGTTTTGCCGACGGCGGTTCGGATTTGACATTCAAGGCGTGGAATTTGGGTGATGCTTCGCGCGAGCCTGTCGTGTTGAAGGCAACATCTATGCGGCAGTTTCCGTTGGATATCGGCAGGCATAAATACCGTCTTGAATTTGATCAGTTCACTTCTATGAATGTGGAGGACATGAGCGAGGGTACGGAACGGGAAAAAAGTCTGAAATCCACGCTGAACGATGTCCGCGCCGTTACTCAGGAAGGTAAAAAATACACTAATATCGGCCCTTCCATCGTGTACCGCATCCGTGATGTGGCAGGGCAGGCGGTCGAATATAAAAACTATATGCTGCCGATTTTGCAGGAACAGGATTATTTTTGGATTACCGGCACGCGCAGCGGTTTGCAGCAGCAATACCGCTGGCTGCGTATCCCCTTGGATAAGCAGTTGAAAGCGGACACCTTTATGGCATTGCGCGAGTTTTTGAAAGATGGGGAAGGGCGCAAACGTCTGGTTGCCGACGCAACCAAAGACGCACCTGCCGAAATCCGCGAACAATTCATGCTGGCTGCGGAAAACACGCTGAACATCTTTGCACAAAAAGGCTATTTGGGATTGGACGAATTTATTACGTCCAATATCCCGAAAGAGCAGCAGGATAAGATGCAGGGCTATTTCTACGAAATGCTTTACGGCGTGATGAACGCTGCTTTGGATGAAACCATACGCCGGTACGGCTTACCCGAATGGCAGCAGGATGAAGCGCGGAACCGTTTCCTGCTGCACAGTATGGATGCCTATACGGGGCTGACGGAATATCCCGCGCCTATGCTGCTGCAACTTGACGGGTTTTCGGAAGTGCGCTCTTCAGGTTTGCAGATGACCCGCTCGCCCGGTTCGCTTTTGGTCTATCTTGGTTCGGTATTGTTGGTTTTAGGTACGGTATTTATGTTTTATGTTCGGGAAAAACGGGCGTGGGTATTGTTTTCAGACGGCAAAATCCGCTTTGCTATGTCTTCCGCCCGCAGCGAACGGGATGTGCAAAAAGAGTTCCCAAAACACGTCGAGAGTCTGCAACGGCTCGGCAAGGACTTGAATCATGACTGAACACTATAAAACCCTTCCGGAACACGAGCTGCTGGTTCGAAAGTCTTTTATCCGTAATTTGAATATTTGGGATTGGGTGTTTGCCGCGCTGGTTTTTGCGGGTACGGTTTTCGTACAGACCCGTTCCGGTATGCATATGGACATTTACGAAACGGTCATGTTGTGGGCGAGTGCCGGTATTGCCGTGTTTTTGGGTTGGTTTTTCAAACCGATGCGCTGGTTTGTGCCACTGTGCATATTGTTTGCTTATGCTGCCGTCGGTTTGTACGGAGGCGACATCAAATCGGCAGAGATTTTCCTGTTGCGGTATTTCCTCAGCAGCCAATCGGCGATTATGTGGCAGTGTGCTTTTGTCTTCTTCGCCCTGTTCGCCTATATTTCGGGCGCGGTTTTGGCAAGAGTAAAAAATGTGCCGACCAACACGCTGTTGGGTATGGGAACCGTGTTTGCATGGGTGTCTGCTGTAGCAGGCTTTACTGGTCTGCTGGTACGTTGGCACGAAAGTTATCTGCTCCGTCCCGATGCAGGGCATATCCCCGTGTCCAACCTTTATGAAGTGTTCATTCTGTTTTTGGTCATTACCGCGCTGATGTATTTGTATTACGAGGGTAAATTTGCCGTGCAGAAATTGGGCGGCTTCGTGTTCGGCTTTATGGCGGTCGTGGTTGGATTTGTCTTGTGGTACAGCGTGTCTCGCGAGGCGCACACTATCCAGCCGCTGATTCCCGCGCTCCAGTCCTGGTGGATGAAAATCCACGTTCCGGCAAACTTTATCGGTTACGGCGCGTTTTGCATTTCCGCGATGCTCGGTATTGCCGAACTGGTTTCCCTGCGTGCGGAAGAAAAGGGCGGAAAACTGTGGCTGCCGCCGTCGGCATTGATCGACGAGGTGATGTATAAGGCGATTGCCGTCGGCTTTCTGTTTTTCACCATTGCGACCATTTTGGGCGCGTTGTGGGCGGCGGACGCTTGGGGACGCTATTGGAGCTGGGACCCGAAAGAGACGTGGGCGTTCATCGTCTGGCTCAATTACGCCGTTTGGCTGCACTTGCGGCTGGTTGCGGGCTGGCGCGGCAAAGTGCTGGCGTGGTGGGCGATTATCGGTTTGTTCGTAACCGCATTTGCCTTTATCGGCGTGAATATGTTTTTGAGCGGGCTGCATTCTTACGGAACGCTTTGATACGGTGCGACGATGCCGTCTGAAGGGCTTCAGACGGCATGTTCCGTTTTGGGGATACGGCAGTCGTGCCGAAATCCGCTAAAATACGTTTTTCAGTTTTTAACGGCATCAGACCATGTTGGTATTAGGAATCGAATCTTCTTGCGACGAAACCGGCGTTGCGCTGTACGACACCGAACGCGGATTGCGGGCGCACTGCCTGCACACTCAAATGGCAATGCACGCGGAATACGGCGGGGTCGTGCCGGAGCTGGCAAGCCGCGACCATATCCGCCGCCTTGTTCCGTTGACTGAAGGCTGTTTGGCGCAGGCGGGCGCATCGTATGGCGACATTGACGCGGTTGCTTTTACCCAAGGCCCCGGTTTGGGCGGCGCGCTGCTGGCGGGTTCAAGCTATGCCAACGCGCTGGCTTTGGCATTGGACAAGCCTGTCATTCCCGTCCATCATTTGGAAGGACATCTGCTGTCGCCGCTGTTGGCGGAGGAAAAACCCGACTTTCCTTTTGTTGCGCTGTTGGTTTCGGGCGGGCATACGCAGATTATGGCGGTCAGGGGCATAGGCGACTACGAGCTTTTGGGCGAGAGCGTCGATGATGCGGCAGGCGAGGCATTCGACAAAACGGCGAAACTGCTGGGCTTGCCGTATCCGGGCGGTGCGAAACTGTCGGAACTTGCGGAATCGGGCAGGCCCGAAGCGTTTGTTTTTCCGCGCCCGATGATTCATTCCGACGATTTGCAGATGAGTTTTTCGGGATTGAAAACCGCTGTTTTGACTGCCGTTGAAAAAGTGCGTGAGGCAAACGGTTCGGAAACCATACCCGAGCAAACCCGCAACGATATTTGCCGTGCGTTTCAAGATGCGGTAGTAGAAGTGTTGGAGGCAAAAGTGAAAAAAGCCCTGTTGCAGACGGGGTTCAGAACCGTAGTGGTCGCAGGCGGGGTCGGTGCAAACCGCAAACTCCGCGAAACGTTCGGCAACATGACGGTGCAAATCCCGACCCCCAAAGGCAAGCCGAAACATCCGTCCGAAAAAGTCAGCGTGTTTTTCCCGCCGATGGCATACTGCACGGACAATGGTGCCATGATTGCCTTTGCCGGTGCGATGCACCTGGGCAAGGGCAGGGAGGTCGGTGCGTTCAACGTCCGCCCGCGCTGGCCATTGTCCGAAATCGTCAAATGACAAAATGCCGTCTGAAATCGTTCAGACGGCATTTTTATTTTCGTTACGGTGCTTTATAGCGGTTGTACATGAACAGATACTGCGTCGGAAAACGGCGTATCCAATATTCGGTATTGCGGTTGAACACGGCGGCATCATGGGCTTTGTCGCCGTTCAATTCTCCTTGAAGGGGGCTGATGTGTAAGACAAAACCCTGCCCGTCAGGCAGGCGTTCGCTGCAAAAAAACAGCGTACTTACGCCTTTGACGTTTGCCAGTTTTGCCGCCAGCGTCATGGTATAGGCAGGTTTGCCGAAGAAATCCACCCATACGCCTTCCCCGCCTTCTTGAGGGGAGGGGACATGGTCGGGCAGGACGATGGTTGCTTCGCCCGAACGCAGGGCTTTGATGATTTGTTTGACCCCTTGTATGCTGGTAGGCGCAGTTTTGCCTTTGCCGCGAACCCTGCCTGCCTGCATGATTTTGTCTATCGCTTTGATTTTCGGAGGTTTGTACATGGCGGTCAGTGGGAACGGAAGCTGCTGGCTGATGTAGCGTCCGCCCAAATCGTAGCTGCCGATGTGCGGCGTGATGAACAGCAGCCCTTCGCCCTTGTCCAAAGCCTGCTGCACGTGTTCCCAGCCATGTACCGCTTTGAACATTGTTTCGATGTCTTCCGGTTTTTTGAAAAACGCGGGGGCGAGTTCCAAACCGCCTTTTGCCGTTTCCGCAAAAACGGCTTTGACTGTTTTCGGGTCGGGATTCATGGCTGCCTGACGCATATTGGCAATAATGCGTTCCCGGTCTTCTTTGCGCAGGTAAAACGCCAGATGTCCGAGGAAAACACCTAATTTGTGCAGAAAGGGCAGGGGCAGCAGGGAAAAGGATTTGAGCAGGGCGGTCAGTAGGATGTGCATAACGGGGAAGCAAGGGGGAAACAGCCTGAATTGTAAACGAAACATGCCGTCTGAAAAAGGGAAGTATTGCGGCAATATGCCTTTTCTGCTACGATGCGCGCTGCATTAAGAGTTGGGAATTCCATGCCAACCTGCTTTTCAAACGGAAAGGTAAGGTGGACGGTTGAAAAAACCGATGTGGCCACAAAGGCAATCCAAACCCGCTTGATGCGGGAATTTTTTTGCTTGTAAGAAACGTACGGGCAGAGATTCCAAAGTGCTGTTCAAATGGGAATGTTTCTCAACTGGATGGCACGAATAGGGAAATTTTGCTATATTTCCCGCTGTTTGACATTATGTTCATACAACATGCCGTCTGAAGAAGATGGTTTGTTTTTCAAGGAAAATCTCAATGAGCGAATATCTGTTTACTTCCGAATCGGTATCTGAAGGCCATCCGGACAAAGTGGCCGACCAAGTGTCCGATGCGATTTTGGATGCGATTCTGGCGCAAGACCCTAAAGCGCGTGTCGCGGCGGAAACTTTGGTCAACACAGGCTTGTGCGTATTGGCGGGCGAAATTACCACCACCGCCCAAGTGGACTACATCAAAGTCGCACGCGAAACCATCAAACGCATCGGCTACAACTCGTCCGAGCTGGGCTTTGATGCCAACGGCTGCGCGGTCGGCGTGTACTACGACCAGCAATCCCCCGACATCGCCCAAGGCGTGAACGAAGGCGAAGGCATCGACCTGAACCAAGGCGCGGGCGACCAAGGCCTGATGTTCGGCTACGCCTGCGACGAAACCCCGACCCTGATGCCGTTTGCCATCTATTACAGCCACCGCCTGATGCAGCGTCAAAGCGAATTGCGCAAAGACGGCCGCCTGCCGTGGTTGCGTCCCGACGCAAAAGCGCAGCTGACCGTGGTTTACGACAGCGAAACCGGCAAGGTAAAACGCATCGACACCGTCGTCCTGTCCACCCAGCACGACCCTGCCATCAGCCATGAAGAACTGAGTAAAGCCGTGATCGAGCAGATTATCAAGCCCGTTCTGCCGCCCGAAATGCTGACCGCCGAAACCAAATACCTGATCAACCCGACCGGCCGCTTCGTCATCGGCGGCCCGCAAGGCGACTGCGGTTTGACCGGCCGTAAAATCATCGTCGATACCTACGGCGGCGCAGCTCCGCACGGCGGCGGCGCGTTCTCCGGCAAAGACCCGTCCAAAGTGGACCGTTCCGCCGCTTACGCCTGCCGCTATGTTGCGAAAAACATCGTAGCCGCCGGTTTGGCGACCCAATGTCAGATTCAGGTTTCCTACGCCATCGGCGTTGCCGAACCGACTTCGATTTCCATCGACACTTTCGGCACAGGCAAAATCAGCGAAGAAAAACTGATTGCCTTAGTTCGCGAACATTTCGACCTGCGCCCCAAAGGCATCGTCCAAATGCTCGACCTCTTACGCCCGATTTACGGAAAATCCGCCGCTTATGGACATTTCGGCCGCGAAGAACCTGAGTTCACTTGGGAACGCACCGACAAAGCTGCTGCATTGAAAGCAGCCGCGGGGCTGTAATTTGGTCTGAATAAAGAAATGCCGTCTGAAACCGAACTGCCTCCGGAGGCGGTTTGTGTTTCAGACGGCATTTTTGCAGCCTTTTTCAGCCTTAATGTTGCGTTACAATCGGAATTCTCGGTTCGTAGAGCAGGTCGTAGGTCGGCTTGTTGAGCAGGTCTTGGAGCGTGAAACCGTCCAGATACGTGAAAAACGACTTCATTGCACCGCCGAGTATGCCTGTCAGACGGCAGGATGGTGTAATCAGGCATTCGTTGTTCTCGCCCATGCACTCGACCAGCTGCATCGGTTCGAGGTGGCGGACAACCGAGCCGATGTTGATGCGGTCGGGCGGTGCGGCAAGCCGCAGGCCGCCGCCTTTTCCGCGCACGCTGTGGAGGAAGCCGCCTTTGACCAGCGCGGTAACGACCTTCATCAGATGGCTTTTGGAAATGCCGTAGGTTACGGCGATGGTACTGATGTTGACCAGCGCATCGTCGTTGATGGCAGTGTAGATAAGGACGCGCAGCCCGTAGTCCGTATGTTGTGTCAAATACATGATTTTCTCGGTATGGATCGTTATTCTTATCGGTACGGTTTAAGTTTCACGGAAAATACCTTAATGGTTGAAACCCTGTCCGTCGGGGCGGTAGAATGCAGCCTGTCTGCGGCGGTATGCCGTCTGAAACATCCGCGCTACTGTTTGATAATTTGTTATTGTAACCTAAATTTATGAAACCGTTGAAACGACATTCCGCCCTTGTCGGGCTTTCGCGCGAACACCACCACTCGCTTTCCCTGTGCGTGCGTCTGTTGCGGACGCCCGGGGCAGACCATCGTGCCGAACTCGAGCTGCATTTTGCCGAACTGGAAATCCATTTCTGTGAAGAAGAAACCATGTTTGCCCCAATTTGGCAAAATATCGCGCTTGAGTTGAAAACCCGTTTTGAAGGCGATCACGCCAAACTGCGGCAGATGATGGCAAGCCCCGAATACGGTAACGCGGCGTGGAATACCGCTTTTGCCACAACCCTGCGCGATCACGCGCGCTTTGAAGAACGCGAGCTGTTTCCCGCCGTCGAACCGTTTTTGCCGGCATGATTCCGTTTTGCGGCAAATATATTAATGATAAACAAGGAACACACATGAAATTTACCAAGCACCCCGTCTGGGCAATGGCGTTCCGCCCGTTTTATTCGCTGGCGGCACTGTACGGCGCATTGTCCATATTGCTGTGGGGTTTCGGCTACACGGGAACGCACGAGCTGTCCGGTTTCTATTGGCACGCGCATGAGATGATTTGGGGTTATGCCGGACTGGTCGTCGTCGCCTTCTTACTGACCGCCGTCGCCACTTGGACGGGGCAGCCGCCTACGAGGGGCGGCGTTCTAGTCGGGTTGACCGCCTTTTGGTTGGCTGCGCGGATTGCCGTCTTTATCCCGGGTTGGGGTGCGGCGGCAAGCGGCATACTCGGTACGCTGTTTTTCTGGTATGGCGCGGTGTGCATGGCTTTGCCCGTCATTCGTTCACAGAATCAACGCAACTATGTCGCCGTATTCGCAATATTTGTGCTGGGCGGCACGCATGCGGCGTTTCACGTCCAGCTTCACAACGGTAATTTTGAGGGGCTGTTGGGCGGTTTGCAGTCGGGGCTGATTATGGTGTCGGGCTTTATCGGCCTGATTGGGATGCGGATTATTTCGTTTTTTACGTCCAAACGTTTGAATGTGCCGCAGATTCCCAGTCCGAAATGGGTTGCGCAGGCTTCGCTGTGGTTGCCCATGCTGACTGCCATGCTGATGGCGCACGGTGTGTTGGCTTGGCTGTCTGCCGTTTTTGCCTTTGCGGCAGGCGTGATCTTTACCGTGCAGGTTTACCGTTGGTGGTATAAGCCCGTGTTGAAAGAGCCGATGCTGTGGATTCTGTTTGCCGGTTATCTGTTTACCGGATTGGGGCTGATTGCGGTCGGCGTGTCTTATTTCAAACCTGCCTTCCTCAATTTGGGCGTGCATCTGATCGGTGTGGGCGGTATCGGCGTGTTGACTTTGGGCATGATGGCGCGTACCGCGCTCGGTCATACGGGCAACCCCATTTATCCGCCGCCTAAATCCGTTCCAGTCGCATTTTGGCTGATGATGGCGGCAACTGCCGTCCGCATGGTTGCCGTATTTTCTTCCGGTACTGCCTATACGCACAGTATACGCACATCTTCGGTTTTGTTTGCCATCGCGCTTTTGCTGTATGCGTGGAAGTATATTCCTTGGCTGATCCGTCCGCGTTCCGACGGCAGGCCCGGTTGAGTAAAACCGCCGCAGATTCTCGGTCTGCGGCGGTTTCGGTTTGGGCGCGATGCCGTCTGAACATCAATTCTCATCAGACCAGCTGTCGCGCGTGGCTTTGGCTTCTTCAAAATAGCGGTACAGGGAGGGGCGGTCCCGGTTAAGCAGGATGGTTTCCAAAGTGTCCAACTGCCTGCCCAAGCCCCGAATCAGCTCCAACAGGTTGTCCCTGTTGGCAAGGCAGATGTCCGCCCACACGGCAGGGTGGCTGGACGCGGTGCGGGTAAAGTCCTGAAAGCCCGTGGCGGCAAATTTCAGATACGCCTTTCCGTCGGGGTGGTCGAAGAGCTGGTGGACATAGGCGAAGGCGGCAAGGTGGGGCATATGGGAGACGGCGGCAAAAACCGCATCGTGTTTTTGCGCGTCCATCGTATAAATTTCGGCCCCGACGGCGCGCCATAGGTTTTCTATCAATGAGATGCCGTCTGAATCTTCGCCGCCGTGTGGTGTGATGATGAGTTTTCTATTTTGGAACAGGTCGTACTGCGCCGAATCTGCCCCGCTTCGGTCGGAACCGGCAATCGGGTGGGCGGCAATACAGCGGTGAATGCTGTCGGGCAGGCAGCGTCGGAAAGCCTCGATAACGGAGATTTTGGTGCTGCCGACATCGGAAATCCAAGCGTGGGCGGGTAAAACGGGTGCAAGCGCAGTTAAGATGCCGGAGACGGAGGCAACGGGCGTGGCGATAACAATCAAATCCGCATCGGCGATGCTGTTTTTATCGATAACGGCGGAAGCCCGGTCAATCACGCCGCGTTCCAGCGCACGTTGCAGGTTGTCGCGGTCGGTGTCGATGCCGGTAACGGTACGGACGAGTCCCTGTCTCTTGAGGTCTAGGACGAACGAACCGCCGATCAGCCCGACGCCGACGAGGACGATATGGTTCAAAATGTGCATTTGTGTAAAAGACTTTCGCAAAGTACCGTCATGGTAGCGTATCGGCGGAATATCCCGCAAGATGGGCGGGTAAAGGAGGAAAAGTGGACAAAATCAGAATAGCCGCCGTGCAGATGGTTTCCGGGCTGTCTCCCCATAAAAATATCGAAACCATGAGGCGTTTGGTTAAAACAGCGGCGCAGTGCGGTGCGGATTGGGTGCTGCTGCCCGAATATTGGGTGCTGATGGGCGCAAACGATACCGACAAACTTGCGCTTGCCGAGCCTTTGGGCGGCGGACGCTTTCAGACGGCATTGAGCGAAACGGCGAAAGCGTGCGGCGTGGTGCTGTTTGGCGGAACCGTGCCGCTGCAAAGCCGCGAGGCGGGCAAGGTGATGAATACGCTGTTGGTGTACGGACGGGACGGAGTAAGAACGGGTCTGTATCACAAAATGCACCTCTTCGGTTTTTCCGGTTTGGGCGAACGCTATGCCGAAGCTGATACCATCCGCGCGGGGCGGGAAGTGCCGCACTTGTCGGCAGAGGGCGTACCGGTGGCGGCAGGTATTTGTTACGATGTCCGCTTTCCCGAATTTTTCCGCCGCCAGCTGCCGTTTGACGTATTGATGCTTCCGGCGGCATTCACCCATACGACGGGCAAGGCGCACTGGGAGCTGCTTTTGCGTACGCGTGCCGTCGAAAACCAATGTTATGTTGTGGCGGCGGCGCAGGGCGGGCTGCACGAAAACGGCAGGCGCACGTTCGGACACAGTATGATTGTCGATCCGTGGGGGGAAGTTCTGGACGTATTGCCAGAGGGCGAAGGTGTCGTTACGGCAGACATCGATGCAGGTAGGCTGAGCAGCGTCCGCAGTAGGCTGCCCGCTTTAAAACACATGGTTTTAGATGCCGTCTGAAACCGGCAGGCGGTTTGTTTTGCCCCACTGGTGTGAAACTTCCCATCCGCCCCTCCGCCAACAAACACCGTTTTTAAGCCGAATAAGTTGAAATGTTTTACCAAATCCTTGCCCTGATTATCTGGAGCAGCTCTTTTATTGCCGCCAAATATGCCTACGCCGTCATCGATCCGGCACTGATGGTCGGCGTGCGCCTGTTGATTGCCGCGCTTTTGGTGCTGCCCGCCTGCCGCCGGCATATCGGCAAAATCCCCCGCAAGGAATGGAAGCCGTTGCTGGCGGTATCCTTCATCAGTTATGTATTCACCCTGATGCTGCAGTTTGTCGGACTAAAATATACGTCTGCCGCCAGCGCATCGACCATCGTCGGACTCGAGCCGCTGCTGATGGTGTTTGTCGGACACTTTTTCTTCAACGACAAAGCCCGTGCCTACCACTGGATATGCGGCGCGGCGGCATTTGCCGGTGTCGCGCTGCTGATGGCGGGCGGTGCGGAAGAGGGCGGCGAAGTCGGCTGGTTCGGCTGTCTTCTGGTGCTGCTTGCCGGACTCGGTTTCTGCACGGCAGTTCGTCCGACGCAAAGGCTGGTGGCCCGTATCGGCGCACCAGCATTTACATCTGTTTCCATTGCCGCCGCATCGCTGATGTGCCTGCCGTTTTCGCTTGCCTTGGCGCAGAGTTATACCGTGCATTGGAGCTGGCAGGGCGTGGTGTCGCTGCTGTATTTGGGCGTGGGGTGCAGCTGGTATGCCTATTGGCTGTGGAACAAAGGTACGGGCAGTGTTCCGGCAAACGTGTCTGGACTGTTGATTTCGCTCGAACCCGTCGTCGGCGTGTTATTGGCGGTTTTGATTTTGGGCGAGCACCTGTCGCCCGTGTCCGCCTTGGGTGTGTTTGTCGTCATTGCGGCCACATTTGCCGCCGGCTGGCTGTCGCGCAGGGATGCGGAAAGCGGTCATGCCGTCTGAAGCGGTTTCGGGCGGCATATCCTCCGGTTTTGTCCCGCCGTCCGATATGTTAAACTTGCGCCCGTACCGACCGTCGTTTGCGACGGTTTCTTTATTTTATTTGAACGGAAAAACCATGTCTCCGACCCTTCCTCCGATGAACGAAAAACTGATGGCGGTTTTGATGGCGATGCTGGTTGCGCTGATGCCGTTTTCCATCGATGCCTACCTGCCCGCGATTCCCGAAATGGCGCAATCGCTGGGTGCGGATGTCCACCGTATCGAACAGAGCCTGAGTTTGTTTATGTTCGGCACGGCGTTCGGGCAGGTGGTCGGCGGCGCGGTGTCCGACATCAAAGGGCGCAAACCCGTCGCCCTGACCGGTCTGATTGTATATTGCCTTGCCGTTGCCGCCATCGTATTTGCTTCGAGTGCCGAACAGCTCCTCAACCTGCGTGCGGTACAGGCATTCGGCGCAGGCATGACTGTGGTCATCGTCGGCGCGATGGTGCGCGACTATTATTCCGGACGCAAAGCCGCCCAGATGTTTGCCCTTATCGGCATCATTCTGATGGTTGTGCCGCTGGTCGCACCCATGGTCGGCGCACTGTTGCAGGGCTTGGGCGGCTGGCAGGCGATTTTTGTTTTTCTGGCGGCATATTCACTGGTGCTGCTCGGTTTGGTGCAACATTTCCTGCCCAAACCTGCCGTCGGCGGCAAAATCGGACGGGACGTGTTCGGGCTGGTGGCGGGGCGGTTCAAGCGCGTATTGAAAACCCGTGCCGCGATGGGTTATCTGTTTTTTCAGGCATTCAGCTTCGGTTCGATGTTCGCCTTTCTGACCGAATCTTCCTTCGTGTATCAGCAGCTTTACCGCGTTACGCCGCATCAATACGCTTGGGCGTTCGCGCTCAACATCATCACGATGATGTTTTTCAACCGTATTACCGCGTGGCGGCTCAAAACCGGCGCGCATCCGCAAAGCATCCTGCTGTGGGGGATTATCGTCCAATTTGCCGCCAACCTGTCCCAACTCGCCGCCGTGCTGTTTTTCGGGTTGCCCCCGTTTTGGCTGCTGGTTGCGTGTGTGATGTTTTCCGTCGGTACGCAGGGTCTGGTCGGTGCGAACACGCAGGCATGCTTTATGTCTTATTTCAAAGAAGAGGGCGGCAGCGCAAACGCCGTATTGGGTGTATTCCAATCTTTAATCGGCGCGGGGGTGGGTATGGCGGCAACCTTCTTGCACGACGGTTCGGCAACCGTGATGGCGGCAACCATGACCGCGTCCACCTCTTGCGGCATTGCGCTTCTGTGGCTCTGCTCGCATCGTGCGTGGAAAGAAAACGGGCAAAGCGAATACCTTTAACGGAAAATGCCGGCTGAAACCGTTTCAGACGGCATTTGATGTTAGAATGCACGATAAATCACCATTCAGACAAAATCATGTCCCACCACATCGACGAACTCCTCCTTCCCCACCGCAACGCCATCGACACCATCGATGCGGAAATCCTGCGCCTGCTCAACGAACGCGCGCAACACGCACACGCTATCGGCGAACTGAAAGGCACGGGCGCGGTATACCGTCCGGAGCGCGAGGTTGCCGTGTTGCGCCGCATTCAGGATTTGAACAAAGGCCCGCTGCCCGACGAATCAGTCGCCCGCCTGTTCAGGGAAGTGATGAGCGAGTGCCTCGCCGTAGAACGCCCGCTGACCATCGCCTATCTGGGACCGCAGGGTACGTTTACCCAACAGGCGGCGATTAAGCATTTCGGTCATGCCGCACACACTATGGCGTGTCCGACCATAGACGACTGCTTCAAACAGGTTGAAACGCGTCAGGCGGATTATCTGGTCGCCCCCGTGGAAAATTCGACCGAAGGCTCGGTCGGCCGCACGTTAGACCTGCTTGCCGTTACCGCGTTGCAGGCTTGCGGCGAAGTTGTCTTACGCATACACCACAACCTTCTGCGTAAAAACAGCAGCAGTACCGAAGGCATCACCAAAGTATTTTCGCACGCACAGGCGTTGGCGCAGTGCAACGACTGGCTGGGTAGACACCTTCCCAACGCCGAGAGGGTGGCGGTCTCCAGCAATGCCGAAGCCGCGCGGCTGGTTGCCGAATCGGACGACGGTACGGTTGCCGCCATTGCCGGGCGTACTGCGGCGGAAATCTACGGACTCAGCCCCGTGGCCGAGTGCATTGAGGATGAGACGAACAATACCACGCGCTTCCTGGTTATGGGTCATCATGAAACCGGTGCCGGCGGCAGCGACAAAACCTCGCTGGTCGTTTCCGCACCCAACCGGGCAGGCGCGGTTGCCTCGCTGCTGCAACCCCTGACCGAATCAGGCATTTCCATGACCAAGTTTGAGAGCCGTCCCGGAAAGGCGGCGTTGTGGGAATACCTGTTCTTTATCGATATCGAGGGACACAGGACGGATGACAAGGTTCAGACGGCATTAAAACAGTTGGGCGGGCGCGCCTCGTTCGTCAAAATCATCGGTTCGTATCCGACTGCCGTTTTGTAGTTGCGGCAGCGTTCAGACGGCATTACCCCAACGATTATGTCCGAATACCGAGTCAACCACGAACCCGTTTTTATGCTGGCATCTTCGCCTTGGCGCGAAAGCAGCCTGTGGGTTGAAGCATTCAGCCGCCGTTACGGGCGTGTGGCTTTGCTGGCGCGTAGCGCGCGCAAACGGCAGAGCGAGCTGCGCGGCGTATTGGTTCCGTTCGTCCCTGTCAGCGTGTCGTGGTACGGCAGTCAGGAACTCAAAACCCTTCACCGCGCCGAATGGGTCGGCGGTTGGCGGCAGCCGCAGGGCAGGGCGTTGTTTGGCGGATTGTATGTGAACGAGCTGGTTTTAAAACTGACCGCGCGCGAAGATCCCATGCCTGAGTTATACGATGCATTGGCTGAAGTGATGAAGGCAGTCTGCTGCGAGGCAGACCATGTTGCCGATTTGCGCCGCTTCGAGTGGAAGCTGCTGACGGCCTTAGGCGTCGCCCCCGATTTGCATACGGACGGAGAGGGCAGGGAAATCCAGTCATCCGCCAGATACTGTATCAGACCGGAAGAAGCAGTCATGCCCGTAGGCAGGGAATGCGTTTTACCGTCTGAAACCGTCATTATTGCCGACGGGCAGAGCCTGATTGATTTGCAGACGGGCAGTTTCAGCAGTGCGCAAAGCCTTCAGGATGCCCTGAAAATCACACGGCTGCTGACAGGCAGCCTGCTTCCTGAAGGGGTGAAGTCGAGGCAGGTTTTGGAACAGATACGGCAGTTTGACCGTCGTGCAACATAGGTGCCGATGCAGCGTACCGGTATGCTGCAAAATAAAAAATCGAAGAGGAAAGGAAACATCATGCTTTTAGGTGTCAACATCGATCACATCGCCACCGTCCGCAATGCCCGCGGCACAACCTATCCCAGCCCTGTGGAAGCGGCATTGGTCGCGGAAACGCACGGTGCGGATTTGATTACCATGCACCTGCGCGAAGACCGCCGCCACATCAAAGACGCGGACGTGTTCGCCGTTAAAAACGCCATCCGCACGCGCCTGAACCTTGAAATGGCGTTGACTGAAGAAATGCTGGAAAACGCACTCAAAGTCATGCCGCAAGACGTGTGCATCGTGCCTGAAAAACGTCAAGAAATCACGACCGAAGGCGGCTTGGACGTATTGGCGCAACAAGACAAAATTGCCGAGTTCACCAAAATCCTGACCGACGCAGGCATACGCGTGTCCTTGTTTATCGATGCCGACAACGAGCAAATCCAGGCCGCCTGTGATGTCGGCACACCCGTTATTGAGCTGCACACCGGCGCATACGCCGATGCACACAGCCACGCCGAACAAATCAAGCAATTCGAGCGTCTGCAAAACGGCGCGCATTTTGCCAGCGATTTGGGCTTGGTCGTCAACGCCGGACACGGACTGACCATACACAACGTTACCCCCATCGCCCAAATCCTCGCCATCCGCGAGCTGAACATCGGACATTCGCTGATTTCGCAGGCACTTTTCCTCGGATTGCCCGAGGCCGTGCGCCAGATGAAAGAAACCATGTTCCGTGCAAGAATGCTGCCGTAAGGGCAGGCAAACCGTTTCAGACGGCATTTCACGACAAAGGAGCGCAAATTATGATTTACGGCATAGGCACAGATATTGTTTCCCTCAAACGCATCGTCCGCCTGAGCAAAAAGTTCGGACAGGCGTTTGCCGGGCGCATCCTTACTCCGGAAGAGCTGCTTGAATTTCCTCAGGCGGGCAAACCCGTCAACTACCTTGCCAAACGCTTTGCCGCCAAAGAAGCCTTTGCCAAAGCCGTCGGTACGGGCATACGCGGCGCGGTTTCCTTCCGCAACATCGGCATCGGGCATGACGCATTGGGCAAGCCCGAATTTTTCTATGCCCCCGCCCTGTCCAAATGGCTGGAGGAACAAGGCATTAGCCGCGTCAGCCTCAGCATGAGCGACGAAGAAGACACCGTATTGGCATTTGTCGTTGCCGAAAAATAAAACAGTACCCATTGGCAGGTCGGATGCCCAAATCCGACCTTTCCGGATTTTGAGACGACCTTCTCCAACCATTCCCATGATCCAAGACACCCGCCCCCTTATCCGCGTCGTTGCCGGCATCCTACTCGATTCAGACGGCAACTACCTGCTCAGTTCCCGCCCCGAAGGTAAACCCTATGCCGGATATTGGGAATTTGCCGGTGGCAAGGTCGAAGCGGGCGAAACCGACTTCCAAGCCCTGCAACGCGAGTTTGAAGAAGAACTCGGCATCTGCATCCTCGCCGCCACGCCTTGGCTGACCAAAATCCATTCCTACGAACACGCCCGCGTCTGCCTGAAATTCCTATGGGTAAACCCCGACCAATGGATGGGCGAACCGCAATCGCGCGAAGGACAGGCATGGTCGTGGCAGAAGGCGGGTGATTTTACCGTTGCCCCCATGCTGCCCGCCAACGGCGCGCTTTTGCGTTCGCTGTCCGTCCCGCGCCGTTTGTACGGCAGCCTGAAAACGGGTTTGTACGGTGAAAACAGTATGGGCGCGTACCGCGTCCTGCCTTTGGGTTCGGCAGAGGGAAGCGGTGCGAACGTTTTGATGGAGGCGGCGCAATGGCAGGACAGACCCGAACACGCCGACAGCGTGTGGATGATGGTGCAGACCCGCGAACAATGGCGGCAGGCGCAGGAAAAGGGCGCAGATGTGGTCGTCTGGCGGGTCGGTAATGCCGCACAAGCCGCAGCGGTGGACGAAGTGTTGAAGCACGGCGTATCCGTGCCGCTGGTCGTTGCCGCCGACGTTCAGACGGCATCGCATTACGGCGGGCAATGGCTGACGGCGGGCGCACACGCTGTGTTGGCCGATGAAAAAATGGGGAACGGAAATGGCTAAAAACCGCAAATTACTGCTTGCCGCATTGTGTTGGCCGATGAAAAAATGGGGAACGGAAATGGCTAAAAACCGCAAATTACTGCTTGCCGCATTGCTGCTGATTGCCTTTGCCGCCTTCAAGCTCGTTTTGTTGCAATGGTGGCAGTCGCAGCAGCCGCAAGCCGTGGCGGCGCAATGCGATTTGACCGAAGGTTGCACGCTGCCGGACGGAAGCCGTGTCCGCGCCGCCGCCGTTTCAACCAAAAAACCGTTTGATATTTATATCGAACACGCGCCTGCCGGCACGGAACAGGTCAGCATCAGCTTCAGTATGAAAAATATGGATATGGGTTTCAACCGCTATATGTTCGAGCGGCAACCGTCGGGGACTTGGCAGGCAGTACGCATCCGCCTGCCCGTCTGTGTCGAAGGCAGGCGCGATTTTACGGCGGACATTACAATCGGCAGTCGGACATTTCAGACGGCATTTACCGCCGAATAAACCTTTCAATCCGCCATTGCCGGAACATCCGTCCGGAAAGGACACGCTATGAATACTTTATATACACTTTTCGCCACCTGCCCGCGCGGCTTGGAAACCGTTTTATCTCAAGAACTCGGAAGCCTCGGCTGTACCGATGTCCAAGCGTTTGACGGCGGCGTTTCCTGCCGGGGCGGATTGGAACAGGCCTACGCCGCCAACCTGCACTCGCGCACCGCCAGCCGTATCCTGCTGCGTCTGACCAAAGGCACATACCGAACCGAGCGCGACATCTACAAACTTGCCAAAAACATCAACTGGTTTAATTGGTTTACTTTACAGCAGACGTTCAAAGTCAAAGTCGAGGCAAAGCGTGCCAACGTTAAGAGCATCCAATTTGTCGGACTGACCGTCAAAGATGCCGTCTGCGATGCCTTCCGCGACATTTACGACGCACGTCCGAGCGTGGACAAAGCCGTGCCCGATGTCCGCATCCACGCCTTTTTGAACGAACGCAATGTCGAAATCTTCATCGACACTTCGGGCGAAGCCCTGTTCAAACGCGGCTACCGCCTGGATACCGGCGAAGCACCGCTGCGCGAAAACCTTGCCGCCGGACTGCTGCTCTCGGCAGGCTACGACGGCACGCAGCCGTTTCAAGACCCGTTTTGCGGCAGCGGCACGATTGCTATCGAAGCCGCTTGGATTGCCACCGGCCGCGCACCGGGCATGATGCGCCGTTTCGGTTTTGAGAAACTGCAAAATTTCGATAAAACGCTGTGGTCGGATTTGCTCCGCCGTGCCGAAGCGCAGGTCAAACCTGCTTTTGCACCGATTTCGGGTAGCGATAGCGACCGCCGCATCATTCAGACAGCATTGGACAACGCACGCAGTGCCGAAGTGGATGACATCGTTTCCTTCAGCGTTGCCGACGCGCAATCCGTCCGTCCGAACGGCGAAAACGGCATTATGGTGTCCAATCCGCCCTACGGTGTGCGCCTTGAGGAAGTCCACGCTTTGCAGGCACTGTATCCGCAACTGGGGACGTGGTTGAAGAAACATTACGCAGGCTGGCGGGTCGGTATGTTTACCGGCGACAGGGAAATGCCCAAATTCATGCGCCTGTCGCCAAAACGCAAAATCCCGCTTTATAACGGCAACATCGACTGCCGCCTGTTTCTGATTGATATGGTGCAGGGATCGAACCGTTGAGGAAAGTGTACAAAAATGCCGTCTGAAAAATGTTCAGACGGCATTTTTTAATATCCGGCCGATATTATAGTGGATTAACAAAAATTAGGACAAGGCGACGAAGCCGCAGACAGTACAAATATTACGGAACCGATTCACTTGGTGCTTCAGCACCTTAGAGAATCGTTCTCTTTGAGTTAAGGTGAGGCAACGCCGTACTGGTTTTTGTTAATCCACTATAACCGAAGGTAAGGGAGGGGCGTGTCTACTGTGCCGCCGCATTTGCCGCGTGCGGAAGATACGGATAACAATCCCTTGGAATTAAAGGGAGAAGTTTCGGAAAATATCCACATCAGGCTGGGGGGCGTACTTATTTACGGTATTTTCGTATGCCGAAATAAAATATTTCTTGAATAAACCGTAATCGCCGGTTTCGTAATAGGCTACGACAGTCTCGGCATAGGCGGGATAACTGTCGGGGGCGAATACGCAAGGAAAAAAACCGGAGCGCATCAGCGACAAGGTCATGCAGTTTCTGGCAGTACGTTTATTGCAATCTTTAAAATATTGAAGATAAGCCAAATTATTATGGAGATAAACGGCGCGGTCGAAAGGATTTTCTATTTTTGGGGCTTCTTGAAGCAACCATTTTAATTCCGTATCCAAACTTTGCGGGTTGGATAAAGGGGTGTAGTCTGTCCCGCTTATGGTAACGCTGTCGCGGCGGACTACGCCGCCGGAGCCTTTTTCCAGTAAGTTTTCCGAAATCAGGCTGTGGGTGGTTTTTAAGAAATCCAACCAGTCAAACGGATCGGGGCTGTCCAAACCGGACAGCAGGTGCCGGTAACTTTCCCTCAGGTTGATTAACATTACGGCATCCGAATATAACTTCCCGCCTGCGGTTTGCCCGAGTTTAAGCAATGCCTGCGTATCGTATTGATTATAAGTGTTTCCTTCCAATTTGGCAGAACTGTACACAAAATCGATACCGATTTCTTCAATATTACGCACGGAGTCCGTTAAAACAGATAAAGGAAGCTGATCGGACAATTCGGTAAGGTATTCTTGTTCGCCGGCTGTAAAAATGGGGCGGATATTTAAAAAATCCTGTTGGTATCTCAATTTATCCATACCTTTCATCATAAAAACGCGGTTTGGGGCGGAAGTAGGTTTATGCCTGCCTTCATCCGACAACTATATTTTGAAACACCGCTTTTTCAATCAACCCCGTTTTAATACGGATGTATTGATGTAGCGTTGGACACCTGAGGCAATGGATTGAGCGCACTGCCTGCGGAAGGATTCGCTGCCCAGCAGCTTCTCTTCGGCAGGGTTGGACAGGAAGGCGGTTTCGACCAGGATAGACGGCATATCGGGTGCGCGCAAAACGGCGAAATTGGCTTCGTCCACCCTGCCTTTATGCAAGTGGTTGAGCCTGCCCAATTCTTCAAGCACCAGGTTGCCGAGTTTGCGGCTGTCGCGCAGTGTGGCGGTTTGCGTCATGTCGAGCAGGGCGGTATCGACATTGCGGTTGCCGCTGGTCGGTACGCCGCCGACCGCGTCAGCATTGTTTTGGGTTTGTTCCAAGAATTTGGCGGCAGAGCTGGTCGCGCCTTTGGTGTTCAACATATAAACCCCTGTGCCGCGCGCGGAGGGGCTGGTGAAAGCGTCGGCGTGGATGGAGACGAATACATCCGCCCGCCGTGCGCGCCCTTTGGCGACACGCACGCCCAAAGGGATGAACACGTCTTCGTTGCGCGTCATAAATACATTGTAACCTAATGCTTCCAACTGATTTTTGGTTTCGCGGGCGATGGATAGGACAACATGTTTTTCCTGTAGGCCGCCCGGGCTGATGGCACCGGGGTCTTCACCGCCGTGTCCGGGGTCGATCATAATGACGGGCCTGCGCCCGTTTCTGCCGCGTTCGGTTTGTGCGGGAGTGTTTTGAGCGAGGTCGGCTTCAGGGGAGCCGCGACGAGTTTTGTTCAGGCTGCCGTTGAGCAGCGCCATCATCGGATCGTCAGGATCCATCCCATGCGGATAGAGGTCGATAACGAGGCGGTTCTTAAAGCCGCCGACGGGCGGAAGCGCGAAGACTTGTGCGTGGGTGGGCTGTTTCAAATCGATGACGAGGCGGACGGTGGTCGGCGTGTTCTGACCCGCGCGTATGCTGCGGATAAAGGGGTCGTCCGCCATAACTTTTTGGGAAAGCCCGTGCAATACGGTATTGATGTTCGCGTTTTGTATGTCGACGACCAGCCTGCCCGGGTTGTCGAGCGTGAAGTGTTGGTATTTGAGCGCGGCGGTGCTTTCCAGCGTCAGGCGGGTGTAGGTGTGCGACGGCCATATCCGTGCGGCGGTAAACTGCGGGGCGCGTACGGTTTTGGCAACGGCGGATGCGATAGGGGTCAGGGCGAACAGTGTGCCGGCGGTGCGGCGGATGATTTGTCTTCGTGTCAGTTTGGTCATAGCGGCAGGCTTTCACGTCCTCGTTCGGTATGGGCGGTCAGCAGGCATTTTCTGCCGCCGCCGTCGTGTGTCAATGTTGCGGTGATGTCGGCAGGCGGCGTAAATTCCCCGCCCTGTTGCGGCCATTCGATCAGGCAGACGCTGTTTGCGGCAAACAGTTCGTCAAGCCCCGCGTCTTCCCATTCTTCGGGGAACGAGAAGCGGTAGAGGTCGAAATGGTGCAAGGTGAAGCGTTCCAGCGGATAAGATTCGACGATGGCGTAGGTCGGGCTTTTGACTGCGCCCTGATGACCCAATCCGCGCAGGATGCCGCGTGTCAGCGTGGTTTTGCCCGCGCCCAAGTCTCCCTCGAGATAAATGACCAGGGGTGCGTTTAAACGGGAAGACCATGCTTCACCCAAATCGAGTGTGGCGGCTTCATCGGCAAGGAATCGGGAGATGGAGGGTAAATCAGACATGGAAACGGTTTGTTGTAAGGTTTGGGGTATTATGGGCAGTTTTGCAGGTTTTGCAAACTTTGCACCCGAGGGGCGGATGCTTCCTGTCCGAGTATTATAACAGCCAAATACGCGTTCTGCTTTCAGACGGCATGGCTGTCAAGAAAAAGCGGCGCGTGTACAATACGCGGATTGTATGTTTAGGACAGATTGGAAGAAGGATGGAAAATATCGGCAGGCAGAGACCCATCGGCGTTTTTGACTCGGGAATCGGCGGTTTGACCAATGTGCGCGCACTGATGGAGCGGCTGCCGATGGAGAACATCATTTATTTCGGCGACACGGCGCGTGTGCCTTACGGGACGAAATCTAAGGCGACCATCGAAAATTTCTCGATGCAGATTGTCGATTTTTTATTGGAACACGATGTCAAGGCGATGGTTATCGCGTGCAATACGATTGCGGCGGTGGCGGGGCAGAAAATCCGTCAAAAGACGGGCAATATGCCTGTGTTGGACGTGATTTCCGCCGGCGCGAAAGCCGCGCTAGCAACCACGCGCAACAACAAAATCGGCATTATCGCCACCAATACCACAGTCAACAGCAACGCCTATGCGCGCGCCATCCATAGGAACAACCCCGACACGCTCGTCCGCACGCAGGCCGCGCCGCTGCTTGTCCCTTTGGTGGAGGAAGGTTGGTTGGAACACGAAGTTACCCGCCTGACCGTATGCGAATACCTCAAACCATTGCTTGCAGACGGCATCGATACGCTGGTGTTGGGCTGCACGCACTTTCCCTTGCTCAAGCCCTTAATCGGCAGGGAGGCGGGTAATGTCGCGTTGGTTGATTCTGCAATTACGACGGCCGAAGAAACCGCACGCGTCCTTGCTCAGGAAGGATTGCTCAATACCGACAACAACAATCCCGACTACCGTTTTTACGTCAGCGATATTCCTTTGAAATTCAGAACCATCGGCGAGCGTTTTCTGGGCAGGACGATGGAGCAGATTGAAATGGTGTCTTTGGGTTAGCGGCAGGTACGGACGGAAACCGTCCCCATCCGCGCCATCCGCATACGCACCCGCAACGCCCTGCCGTATTAAACGCCCCGTCGCCGCAAATGCCGTCTGAAAGGCTTCAGACGGCATTTTTTACATAATTCCCACCGTTTCCCATCCTTCCCGATACACTGTAATCTCAAATCCCGTCATTCCCGCGCAGGCGGGAATCTAGACATTCAATGCTAAGGCAATTTATCGGAAATGACTGAAACTCAACGCACTGGATTCCCGCCTGAGCGGGAATGACGAATTTCAGGTTGCTGTTTTTGGTTTTCTGTTTTTGTGAAAATAACAGGATTTTAGCTTGTGGGTATTTACCGGAAAAAACAGAAACCGCTCCGCCGTCATTCCCGCGCAGGTGGGAATCTAGGTCTGTCGGTGCGGAAACTTATCGGGTAAAACGGTTTCTTGAGATTTTGCGTCTTGGATTCCCACTTTCGTGGGAATGACGCGATTAGAGTTTCAAAATTTATTCTAAATAGCTGAAACTCAACGCACTGGATTCCCGCCTGCGCGGGAATGACGGGATATACGTGGGAATGACGGGATATACGTGGGAATGACGGGATATAGGTTTCCGTGCGGACGCGTTCGGATTCACGACTGCGCGGGAATGACGGGATTTTGGTGTATTCCCTAAAAAAAATAAAAAAGCATTTGCAAATTTGTTAAAAATAAATAAAATAATAATCTTTATCATTCTTTAATTGAATTAGGTTTATATGAACAATCCATTGGTGAATCAGGCTGCTATGGTGCTGCCGGTGTTTTTGTTGAGTGCTTGTCTGGGCGGAGGCGGCGGCAGTTTCGATCTTGATTCTGTCGATACCGAAGCCCCGCGTCCCGCGCCAAAGTATCAAGATATTTCTTCCGAAAAACCGCAAGCCCAAAAAGACCAAGGCGGATACGGTTTTGCGATGAGGTTGAAACGGAGGAATTGGTATCCGTCGGCAAAAGTAAACGAGGTTAAACTGAACGAGAGTGATTGGGAGGCGACAGGATTGCCGACAGCACCCAAGGAACTCCCTAAACGGCAAAAATCGGTTATTGAAAAAGTAGAAACAGACGACGACAGCAATATTTATTCTTCCCCCTATCTCGCGCCATCAAACCATCAAAACGGCAACACTAATGGCGGTGCAAACCAACCAAAAAACGAAGCAACAGATTACAAAAATTTCAAATATGTTTATTCCGGTTGGTTTTACAAACACGCTAAAAGCGAAATCATAAGAGAAAACGGCTCAATTAAGGCAAAGAGCGGCGACGACGGCTATATCTTTTATCACGGTCAAGAACCTTCCCGACAACTTCCCGCTTCTGGAACAGTTACCTATAAAGGTGTGTGGCATTTTGCGACCGATACAAAAAAGGGTCAAAAATTTCGTGAAATTATCCAACCTTCAAAAAATCAAGGCGACAGGTATAGCGGATTTTCGGGTGATGACGGCGAAGAATATTCCAACAAAAACGAATCCACGCTGAAAGATGGTCAAGAGGGTTATGGTTTTACCTCGAATTTACAAGTGGATTTCGACAATAAGAAATTGACAGGTAAATTAATACGCAATAATGCGAACCAAAATAATACTAATAATGACAAACATACCACCCAATACTACAGCCTTGATGCGACGCTTAAGGGAAACCGCTTTAGCGGAAAAGCGGAAGCAACCGACAAACCCAAAAACGGCGAAACCAAGGAACATCCCTTTGTTTCCGACTCGTCTTCTTTGAGCGGCGGCTTTTTCGGCCCGAAGGGTGAGGAATTGGGTTTCCGCTTTTTGAGCGACGATAAAAAAGTTGCCGTTGTCGGCAGCGCGAAAACCAAAGACAAAGACGCAAATGGCAATACTGAGGCGGCTTCAGGCGGCACAGGTGCGGCAGCATCGGGCGGTGTGGCAGATATGCCGTCTGAAAACGGTAAGCTGACCACGGTTTTGGATGCGGTCGAGCTGACGCACGGCGGCACAGCAATCAAAAATCTCGACAACTTCAGCAATGCCGCCCAACTGGTTGTCGACGGCATTATGATTCCGCTCCTGCCCAAGGATTCCGAAAGCGGGAACAATCAGGCAGATAAAGGTAAAAACGGCGGAACAGCCTTTATCTATAAAACGACCTACACGCCGAAAAACGATGACAAAGATACCAAAGCCCAAACAGGTGCGGCAGGCTCTAGCGGCGCACAAACCGATTTGGGTAAGGCGGACGTTAACGGCGGGCAGGCAGGAACAAAAACCTATGAAGTCGAAGTCTGCTGTTCCAACCTCAATTATCTGAAATACGGGTTGCTGACGCGCAAAACTGCCGGCAATACGGGGGAAGGCGGCAACGGCAGCCCAACCGCCGCCCAAACGGGCGCGCAGAGTATGTTCCTTCAAGGCGAGCGCACCGATGAAAAAGAGATTCCAAACGAGCAAAACGTCGTTTATCGGGGGTCTTGGTACGGACATATTGCCAACGGCACAAGCTGGAGCGGCAATGCTTCCAATGCAACGAGTGGCAACAGGGCGGACTTTACCGTGAATTTTGGCGAGAAAAAAATTACCGGCACGTTAACCGCTGAAAACAGGCAGGCGGCAACCTTTACCATTGAGGGCGATATTAAGGACAACGGCTTTGAAGGTACGGCGAAAACTGCTGACTTAGGTTTTGATCTCGATCAAAGCAATACCACCCGCACGCCTAAGGCATATATCACAAACGCCAAGGTGCAGGGCGGTTTTTACGGGCCTAAAGCCGAAGAGTTGGGCGGATGGTTTGCCTATCCGGGCGACAAGCAGGCGCAGCCGTCCGCTTCGGGGTCGGGCGCATCAGCCGCCAACAGCGCGACCGTGGTATTCGGTGCGAAACGCCAACAGCTTGTGCAATAAGCACGGCTGCCGAACAATCGAGAATAAGGCTTCAGACGGCATCGCTCCTTCCGATGCCGTCTGAAAGCGAAGAGTAGGGAAACACTATGCAACAGCAACATTTGTTCCGATTAAATATTTTATGCCTGTCTTTAATGACTGCGCTGCCCGTTTATGCAGAAAATGTGCAAGCCGGACAAGCACAGGAAAAACAGTTGGATACCATACAGGTAAAAGCCAAAAAACAGAAAACCCGCCGCGATAACGAAGTAACCGGTTTGGGCAAATTGGTCAAAACCGCCGACACCCTCAGCAAGGAACAGGTACTCGATATCCGCGACCTGACGCGTTACGACCCCGGCATCGCCGTCGTCGAACAGGGGCGCGGCGCAAGCTCGGGTTACTCGATACGCGGTATGGACAAAAACCGCGTTTCCTTGACGGTAGACGGCTTGGCGCAAATACAGTCCTACACCGCGCAGGCGGCATTGGGCGGGACGAGGACGGCGGGCAGCAGCGGCGCAATCAATGAAATTGAGTATGAAAACGTCAAAGCTGTCGAAATCAGCAAAGGCTCAAACTCGGTCGAACAAGGCAGCGGCGCATTGGCGGGTTCGGTCGCATTTCAAACCAAAACCGCCGACGATGTTATCGGGGAAGGCAGGCAGTGGGGCATTCAGAGTAAAACCGCCTATTCCGGCAAAAACCGGGGGCTTACCCAATCCATCGCGCTGGCGGGGCGCATCGGCGGTGCGGAGGCTTTGCTGATCCACACCGGCCGGCGCGCGGGGGAAATCCGCGCCCACGAAGCCGCCGGACGCGGCGTTCAGAGCTTTAACAGGCTGGTGCCGGTTGAAGATGACAACCAATACGCTCATTTCGTGGTCGAAGAAGAATGCGAAAGCAGAAATTACGAAACGTGTAAAGCGAATCCGAAAAAAGATGTTGTCGGCAAAGACGAACGCCAAACGGTTTCTACCCGAGACTACACAGGCCCCAACCGCTTTCTCGCCGATCCGCTTTCATACGAAAGCCGGTCGTGGCTGTTCCGCCCGGGTTTTCGTTTTGAGAATAAGCGGCACTACATCGGCGGCATACTCGAACGCACGCAACAAACTTTCGACACGCGCGATATGACGGTTCCGGCATTCCTGACCAAGGAGGTTTTTGATGCAAATAAAAATCCTTTACCCGGCTACGGCAAATACGCGGGCAACCACAAATACGGCGGACTGTTTACCAAAGTTGAAAACGATGCGGAGGTGGGCGCGGAATACGGTACGGGCGTGTTTTACGACGAGACGCACACCAAAAGCCGCTACGGTTTGGAATATGTCTATACCAATGCCGATAAAGACACTTGGGCGGATTATGCCCGCCTCTCTTACGACCGGCAGGACATCGGTTTGGACAACCATTTTCAGCAGACGCACTGTTCTGCCGACGGTTCGGACAAATATTGCCGCCCGAGTGCCGACAAGCCGTCTTCCTACTACAAATCCGACCGCGTGATTTATGGGGAAAGCCATAAGCTCTTGCAGGCGGCATTCAAAAAATCCTTTGATACCGCCAAAATCCGCCACAACCTGAGCGTGAATCTCGGTTTTGACCGCTTTGGCTCTAATCTCCGCCATCAGGATTATTATTCTCAAAGTGCCGACCGCGCCTATTTGCCGAAAACGACCCATCCCGACAATCCAAAAATCAGCCTCAACGGCAGCCAAGACAAACCCTATTGGGTCAGCATAGGCGGGGGAAATGTCAAAAAGAAGGAACTCTGCCTCTCGAGCAGCAATAATTATGCGGACTGCACGCCGCGCAGCATCAACGGCAAAAGCTATTACGCGGCAGTTCGGGACAATGTCCGTTTGGGCAGGTGGGCGGATGTTGGCGCGGGCTTGCGCTACGACTACCGCAGCACGCATTCGGACGACGGCAGCGTTTCCACCGGCACGCACCGCACCCTGTCCTGGAACGCCGGCATCGTCCTCAAACCTGCCGACTGGCTGGATTTGACTTACCGCACTTCAACCGGCTTCCGCCTGCCTTCGTTTGCGGAAATGTACGGCTGGCGGTCGGGCGATAAAATAAAAGCCGTCAAAATCGATCCGGAAAAATCGTTCAACAAAGAAGTCGGCATCGTGTTTAAAGGCGATTTCGGCAACTTGGAGGCAAGTTGGTTCAACAATGCCTACCGCGATTTGATTGTCCGGGGTTATGAAGCGCAAATTAAAAACGGCAAAGAAGAAGCCAAAGGTGACCCGGCTTACCTCAATGCCCAAAGCGCGCGGATTACCGGCATCAATGTTTTGGGCAAAATCGATTGGAACGGCGTATGGGATAAATTGCCCGAAGGTTGGTATTCTACATTTGCCTATAATCGTGTCCGTGTCCGCGACATCAAAAAACGCGCAGACCGCACCGATATTCAATCACATCTGTTTGATGCCATCCAACCTTCGCGCTATGTCGTCGGCTTGGGCTATGACCAACCGGAAGGCAAATGGGGTGTGAACGGTATGCTGACTTATTCCAAAGCCAAGGAAATCACAGAGTTGTTGGGTAGCCGGGCTTTGCTCAACGGCAACAGCCGCAATACAAAAGCCACCGCGCGCCGTACCCGCCCTTGGTATATTGTGGACGTGTCCGGTTATTACACGATTAAAAAACACTTTACCCTTCGTGCGGGCGTGTACAACCTCCTCAACCACCGCTATGTTACTTGGGAAAATGTGCGGCAAACTGCCGGCGGCGCAGTCAATCAACACAAAAATGTCGGCGTTTACAACCGATATGCCGCCCCCGGTCGCAACTACACATTTAGCTTGGAAATGAAGTTTTAAACGTCCAAACGCCGCAAATGCCGTCTGAAAGGCTTCAGACGGCATTTTTTACACAATTCCTACCGTTTCCCATCATCCCCGATACACCGTAATCCTGAAACCCGTCATTCCTGCGAAAAAGGCGGGCGTAGGATGTGCAGCGTGGGCATAGGGCAGGCTGCAAGGCAGGTGTAGGGCTGGCTGTAGGGTGGGCTTCAGCCCACCAATCCCACCGTTTCCACCTATCCCTCCAACTCCGTCAATGTTATCCATCTTGCCCAATCCCACCGAAAACCGAAACCGCCGAATCACGCCTATTCCCCAAAAACCTTTGATGCGGTGAAATTGGTGGGGTTGGTGGGCTGAAGCCCACCCTACAGCCCACCCTACGCCTCGCTGAAATTTCGTCATTCCCGCGCAGGCGGGAATCTAAGTTTGTCGGTGCGGAAACTTATCGGATAAAACGGTTTCTTTAGATTTTACGTTCTAGATTCCCGCCTGCGCGGGAATGACGGGATGTAGGTTTCTGTGCGGACGTGTTCTAGATTCCCACTTTCGTGGGAATGACGGGATTTCAGTTTGCGGATTGATTTGAAGTTGCAAAATCCCAACGGACCGGATTCCCGCTTTCGCGTTTCAAAGTTACGGCGTTATCGGAAAAACAGAAAATCAAAGCTGCGAGGATTTATTTAAAACAACCGAATTTCAACGAACCGGATTTTCGCCTGCGCGGCGGCGGAAGGTTTTTTGTTTTTCCTGACAACTGTCCGCAACCTGAAATTCTGGTCGCCGGCATAACGGTATAAATATTTTCTATTTGAATCCAATATAAAATGCCGTCCGAACGATGTTCGGACGGCATTTTTAATGCTTCAAATCAGTTGGTGCCGACTTTGATTTTCTGCCACAGGCTGACTGACAGTTTTTTCGCATCCGCGCTCATTTGCGGCATCACGAAACCGTCTTTCATATCCTGCTCGTTCGGGAAGATGGAACGGGTGTTCACCAGTTCGGCAGGCATTTTTTCGCGCGCCGGTTTGCTGGCGGGGGCGAAGGTTACGGCGATGCCGTTTTTCGCCGCGATTTCGGGGTCGAGCGTGTAGTTGATGTATTTGTGGGCATTGGCGACGTTTTTCGCATCGGCGGGAATCAGCCAAGACTCAATCCAAAAGCCCATACCTTTCGGTGTCAGCACTTCGATGCCGACGTTGTTTTTCACTTCTTCGGAACGTGCTTTCGCCAAGTTCAAGTCGCCGCCGTTACCTGCCGCCAAGCAGATGTCGCCGCGCGCCAGCTCGTCGATGATGGACGGGCTGAAACGTTTGACATCAGGACGGATAGACTTCAACACTTCCGCCGCCGCCTTCAAATCTTCAGGATTCGAGCCTTTGGGGTCTTTGCCCAAGTAGTTCAGCAAAATCGGGAACATTTCGCTCGGGGTGTCCCACAGGGCGATGCCGCAGGATTTCAGCTTGTGGGTGTATTCGGGTTTGAACAGCAAATCCCAGCCGTTTTCGGGCAGCTTGCCGCCCAAAAGTTTTTTGCCCTTCGCCGTAATCGCAATCGTGTTCACGCCGGAGAAATAGGGGACGGCGTATTGGTTGCCCGGGTCGGCGGTTTCCAGCATTTTCAAGAGTTCGGGATCGATGTTCTTATAGTTGGGAATCAGGTCTTTGTTGACTTTTTGATACGCGCCTGCTTCGATTTGGCGCGGTAGGAAGGCGATGCCCGGCACAACCAAATCGTAACCGGATTTGCCGGTCAGCATTTTGGCTTCCAGCGTTTCATTGTTTTCGTACAAGTCGTAAGTCAGCTTCAGATTGTTGGCTTTTTTAAAGTCTTCGACCGTACTCTCGTCAACATAGTTCGACCAGTTGTAGATGTTCAGAGTATCGGTGGCAGCGGCTTCGGCATTGGCAGCAGACGCAGCGTCTGCTTGAGGTTGCACGGCGTTTTTTTCGCTGCCGCCGCAGGCTGCCAGAGACAGCGCGGCCAAAACGGCTAATACGGATTTTTTCATACGGGCAGATTCCTGATGAAAGAGGTTGGAAAAAAAGAAAACCCCGCGCCCCATAAACACCCCGGCGCAAGGTTTGGGCATTGTAAAGTAAATTTGTGCAAACTCAAAGCGATATTGGACTGATTTTCCTAAAAAATTATCCTGTTTCCAAAAGGGGAGAAAAACGTCCGCCCGATTTTGCCGTTTTTTTGCGCTGTCAGGGTGTCCGACGGGCGGATAGAGAGAAAAGGCTTGCATATAATGTAAACCCCCTTTAAAATTGCGCGTTTACAGAATTTATTTTTCTTTCAGGAGATTCCAATATGGCAAACAGCGCACAAGCACGCAAACGTGCCCGCCAGTCCGTCAAACAACGCGCCCACAACGCTAGCCTGCGTACCGCATTCCGCACCGCAGTGAAAAAAGTATTGAAAGCAGTCGAAGCAGGCGATAAGGCAGCTGCACAAGCGGTTTACAAAGAGTCTGTTAAAATTATCGACCGTATCGCCGATAAAGGCGTATTCCATAAAAACAAAGCGGCACGTCACAAAAGCCGTTTGTCTGCAAAAGTAAAAGCCCTGGCTTGATTTTTGCAGAACCGCCAAGGCGGTTTTTTATATGTAATAAGCAAAAAACCCTGAGGCCTGACGGTTTCGGGGTTTTTCGTATTGGGAAGGCCAAAGCTTAAAATATCGGAAAATGTACGGTTTTTTATTTGAACACGCTATAAAATACCGTCTTAAAACAATGTGTCGGCAATGGGGATGGAGATGAATAAACAGAATATGCGTTATATTTTTTTGATAGGTTTGCTACCGGTTGCGTCTGCCTTCGCCGAGACTGCGGTGCAATGTCATAATTTGGAAGACGATGCTTTACGCTTGGCGTGTTATGACAGAATATTTGCGGTACGGTTTCTGGATATGCCGGGAAAATCCGGGCAGCATGAGGCAAAACCTGTACTTAATCTTACTGAAACCGTACGAAGCAGCTTAGATAAGAAAGAGGCTGTCATCGTGGTTGACGAAGATGTGCCGTCCGGCGATCAAGCAGGAGCTACAGAAGCTACATATACGCCGTTGAGCCTGATGTATGATTTAGATAGAAACGATACGCGAGGGCTTCTGAGTGTACGCGAGCATAATCCAATGTACCTTATGCCGTTTTGGTACAACAGTTCGCCAAACTATTCTCCGAGTTCACCAACGCGCGGCATAACCGAACAAGAGAGATTCGGGCAGCAAAAGCGTGCGGAAACCAAACTTCAGATTTCGTTTAAAAGCAAAATCGCTGAGGATTTGTTCAAAAGCCGTGCGGATTTGTGGTTCGGTTATACGCAGAAATCAGACTGGCAGATTTTCAATCAGGGCAGGAAATCCGCACCGTTCCGAAATACGGATTATAAGCCTGAAATCTTCCTGACCCAGCCTGTGAAGGCTGACTTGCCTTGGGGCGGCAGGCTGCGTATGCTTGGTACAGGTTTTGTTCACCAGTCCAACGGGCAAAGCCGTCCGGAGTCTCGTTCGTGGAATAGGATTTATGCTGTGGCGGGGATGGAATGGGGAAAGTTGACCGTGGTGCCGCGTGTGTGGATGCGCGTATTTGATCAAGGAGGCGATCAAAACGACAACCCGGATATTGCCGACTATATGGGTTATGGCGATGTGAAGGTTCAGTACCGTTTGAATGACAGGAAGAATGTGTATTCAGTGCTGCGTTACAACCCCAAAACGGGCTACGGCGCGATTGAAGCCGCCTACACGTTTCCGATTAAGGGCAAACTCAAAGGCGTGGTACGCGGATTCCACGGCTACGGGGAAAGCCTGATCGATTACAACCACAAGCAAAACGGTATCGGTATTGGGTTGATGTTCAACGACTGGGACGGCATCTGAATGCTGTTTCAGACGGCCTATCAAGTTGCCGTGCCGTCTGAAGCCATCGGGGGCTTTACGGAGTATGAGATAAAAAGCTCGTTTGAATCCGGGCAAACGCGTATAATGTGCGGTTTGTACGGACTTTGTCGGAATCAAGCAAGATGACGGAACCTGCGGCCGAAGGCGGCAAAGCTGCCAAGGCGTTAAAAAAATATCTGATTACGGGCATTTTGGTCTGGCTGCCGATTGCGGTAACGGTTTGGGTGATTTCCTATATCGTTTCCGCGTCCGACCAGCTCGTCAACCTGCTGCCGAAGCAATGGCGGCCGCAATATGTTTTGGGCTTCAATATCCCGGGGCTGGGCGTTATCGTTGCCATTGCCGTATTGTTCGTAACCGGATTGTTTGCCGCCAACGTATTGGGCCGGCAGATACTCGCCGCGTGGGACAGCCTGTTGGGGCGGATTCCGGTTGTCAAATCCATCTATTCGAGTGTGAAAAAAGTATCCGAATCGCTGCTGTCCGACAGCAGCCGTTCGTTTAAAACACCGGTACTCGTACCGTTTCCCCAGCCCGGTATTTGGACGATTGCTTTCGTGTCCGGTCAGGTGTCGAATGCGGTTAAGGCCGCATTGCCGCAGGATGGCGATTATCTTTCCGTGTATGTCCCGACCACGCCCAACCCGACCGGCGGTTACTATATTATGGTTAAGAAAAGTGATGTGCGCGAACTCGATATGAGCGTGGACGAAGCGTTGAAATATGTGATTTCGCTGGGTATGGTCATCCCTGACGACCTGCCCGTCAAGATATTGGCAAGACCTATGCCGCCTGAAAAGGCGGAGTTGCCCGAACAACAATAAAGCCGCCGTTCAGACGGCATTTTCTGTTTTCAGTTTAAATCAATAAAAGGTGATTTTATGCGTACCAACTATTGCGGCCTGATCAGCGAGCAATACTTAGACCAAACCGTTACCGTCAAAGGCTGGGTACACCGCCGGCGCGACCACGGCGGTGTGATTTTTATCGACCTGCGCGACCGCGAAGGCATCGTCCAAATCGTGATTGACCCCGACACTCCGGAAGCGTTTGCCGCTGCCGATTCCTCCCGCAACGAATACGTTTTGAGCATTACCGGTCGCGTACGCAACCGTCCTGAAGGTACAACCAACGACAAAATGATTTCCGGCAAAATCGAAATCCTCGCCAAAGAAATCGAAGTCTTGAACGCTGCCGCTACGCCTCCGTTCCAAATCGACGATGAAAACATCAGCGAAAACGTGCGCCTGACCAACCGCGTTATCGACCTGCGCCGCCCTGTGATGCAGCGCAACCTGCGCCTGCGTTATCAAGTCGCTATGGGCGTTCGCCGTTATCTGGATGCGCAAGGCTTCATCGACATTGAAACGCCGATGCTGACCCGCTCCACTCCGGAAGGCGCGCGCGACTACCTCGTGCCGAGCCGCGTTCATCCGGGCGAATTCTTCGCTCTGCCGCAATCTCCGCAATTGTTCAAACAACTGTTGATGGTGGCGGGTTTCGACCGTTACTACCAAATCACCAAATGTTTCCGTGACGAAGACTTGCGTGCCGACCGTCAACCTGAATTCACTCAAATCGACTTGGAAACCTCGTTCTTGAACGAGGATGAAATCATGGACATCACCGAAGGCATGGCCAAACAAGTCTTCAAAGATGCGCTGGGCGTGGACTTGGGCGATTTCCCGCGTATGCCTTACTCTGAAGCCATGTTCTACTACGGCTCCGACAAACCCGATATGCGCATCAGCCTGAAATTCACCGAGTTGACCGACCTGATGAAAACGGAAGAATTCAAAGTCTTCCGTGGCGCAGCCGACATGAAAGGCGGCCGCGTAGTCGCTCTGCACGTACCGAACGGCGCGAAATTCAGCCGCAAAGAAATCGACGAATACACCAAATTTGTCGGCATCTACGGCGCAAAAGGTTTGGCGTACATCAAAGTGAACGATGTCAGCAACCTCTCAAACGGCGAAGACAGCGGCCTGCAATCTCCAATCGTGAAATTCCTGTCCGAAAACGCCCTGAAAGAAATCATCGAGCGTACCGGCGCGCAAAACGGCGACATCATCTTCTTCGGCGCAGACAAAACCAAAGTCGTGAACGAAGCCATCGGCGCATTGCGTATTAAAGTCGGCTTGGAACACGGCAAAGACAACGGCTACTTCACAGACGAATGGAAACCTTTGTGGGTTGTCGATTTCCCAATGTTTGAATACGACGAAGAAGCCGACCGCTACGTAGCCGTACACCATCCGTTTACCGCGCCTAAAGAAGGTCATGAAGACCTGATGGTTTCCGACCCGGCAAATTGTTTGGCGCGCGCCTACGATATGGTATTGAACGGCTGGGAAATCGGCGGCGGCTCTATCCGTATCCACCGTGCAGACGTACAAGAGAAAGTGTTTGCCGCGCTGAAAATCAGCCCTGAAGAGCAACAAGAGAAATTCGGCTTCCTCTTGGACAACCTGAAATTCGGTGCGCCTCCTCACGGCGGTTTGGCATTCGGCCTCGACCGTCTGGTAACGCTGATGACCGGTGCCGAATCTATCCGCGACGTGATTGCCTTCCCGAAAACACAACGTGCCCAATGCCTGCTGACCAACGCGCCCAACAGCGTGGACGACAAGCAGTTGCGTGAATTGAGTTTGCGTTTGCGCCAGAAGGCGGCCGAAACGAAAGAAGCATAAGGAAAACAGAGCCGTTTGACGGCTCTGTTTCTTTCAGACGGCATTTACGCTTCTTAACTTCCCTCTAATTCAAACCTAATTTTACTGTGTTTTAATGGCGGCATTGAAAAACACCCCTTGTTCAATAAGTCGATTAAGAAAGGACTGAAAATGAAAAAACTGTTATTGGCTGCCGTTGTTTCCCTGAGTGCCACAACCGCATTTTCCGGCGACTCTGCCGAGCGTCAGATTTACGGCGATCCCCATTTTGAACAAAACCGCACGAAAGCCGTGAAAATGTTGGAACAGCGCGGTTATCAGGTTCACGATGTCGATGCCGACGACCACTTGGGCAAACCTGTTTTGGAAGTGGAAGCCTATAAAGACGGCCGCGAATACGACATCGTGTTGTCTTACCCCGACCTGAAAATCATCAAAGAGCAGCTCGATCGCTGATTCCTTTGATGGAAAGATGAACCAAAATGCCGTCTGAAGCGTTCAGACGGCATTTTGTTTTCCGGCGGGGAGACAGGTTTAGAACAGCGAATCAAACGGTTCGGAAGCAGTGTTTTTAAAAGTTTCAGTTTCTGCCTGAGGTACGGATTCGGTAACCGGTTCGACATCGGCCGGCGGCAGGGCGGGAATGGGGTGGACGATTTGAACCGGAGGTTGTTCGGCAGCTTGGGGAACCGGCTGTTCGACAGGGTTAACCCGGGTAATTTTCGGCTTAGGTGCTTCAGCTTGGCTGTATGAGGAAGAACCCTGTATCCACGCCAGCGATTTGAGCGGCATCTTTAGCTTGCCGTTTTTTCCGCAGGTCAGGCAGACGGGCGCGCCGGTACGTGCTTTAAGTACGGCATCGATTTTACCGGATGCGATGGTTTTACCCTGTGTTTTTGCCCATTGTGCAATACTTTTTTTCAGAGAAGCGATGTCAAGGTTGTTCTTACCGTAAGGGTCGTGGAAGGCTGCAAGCCAAAGGTTGTTTCCTGCGTCTTCGTTAAGACCGGCCATTTGATAGATGACGGAGGCGGGCGAGCCGCTGGCGATGGTTTTGGCAAACTCGAGCGCGTCGGGCGATTTCATGCGGACGCAGCCGTGACTCCGAACCCCGGGGACGCTGGCCGGCGCATTGGTTCCGTGTATGCCCAAACCGAGTTTCGGGTCGCCTAAGCGGACAAAAACCGGCCCCAAAGGGTTGTCCGGGCCGGCGGCTATGGTTTTCACGCCGTCGCCGCGTTCTTTTTGTATGGATTTGGGGATGTGCCAAACGGGGTTGTAGGCTTTTGCACCGATTTTATGTTCGCCTAGATTGGTTTGCGTCATCGCCCGACCTACTGCAACGGGATAAACCTTGGTCAGTTTGCCGTCGGTGTAGAGAAACAGGCGTTGTTGAGGGATGTTGATGAAGACATGTTGACCTTGCGCAATAGGGGAAACATCGGGAATAACTGTATGCGCGTATGAAAAACTGGTTATAGACAGTACGGCGGTGAGGCAGATTGTTTTATTCATATCAAAATGTAGTGTGCGTTCGATGGTGTTTTGGCAAATCATACCTGAAACCGTGCGGTTTTGTGCGAAAATATGCGTTTCGGTACAGTACGGACGGATTTGGGAGTGGAGACGGAAGTAAATGTCGCGGAAATTTCCGCCTTGGATTATGAAGGCAGGGGTGTGGCAAAGGTTGGCGGCAAAACGGTTTTTATTAAAGGGGCATTGCCGTCTGAAAGGGTTGGTTTTCGGATTGTCAGACAGAAAAAGCAGTTTGACGAAGCGGAGGCGGTGGCGATATTCAAAGTTTCAGATGAGCGTACCGTCCCGCAGTGCCGTTATTTTGAACGCTGCGGCGGTTGTTCCCTGCAACATATTTCCCCGGCGGCGCAGGTGGCGTTCAAACAAAGGATGATGGAAGAGCAGCTCGAGCGTATCGGCAAGGTCAGGCCGCAGCAGATATTGCCGCCGATTTACGGACATGTATGGCATTATCGGGACAGGGCGCGGTTCAGTGTGTCATTAGACAAATCATGCCGTCTGAAACTGGGGTTTCAGGCAAAGAAAACGAATGATGTGGTGGGTATTTCGTCATGTATGCTTCTTCCGAAGCCGGTTTCGGACAAACTGTCCGCCATCAGGGGGCTTTTGCAGGATTTGGCGGAAGAGGGAAGTGTTGCCCGTTTTGCCGAGTTTTATCGCGGCAGTGAAATCACCGTATTGAACATCGCGTTCAAAAGCAAACTTCGGCAGAACGAAGAAAACCGGATTCGGCAGTGGTTTGATTCGGAATTGTCGGACGGCTGGCAGGTTTGGCTGCAAATCGAAGGGGGCGTATCGCAACCGTTTTATCCCAAAACAGACAAAACATTAAAATATACATTACCTGAATTCGGCATCGAAATGCCATTCCGTCCGGGAGATTTTACACAAATCAATACCGATACCAACCGGCTGATGGTTTCACGCGTCGTGAAAATGCTCAACATACGGCAGGGCGAAAGGATTGCCGACCTGTTTTGCGGTTTGGGCAATTTCAGTCTGCCGATGGCAAAAAGCGGGGCGGATGTCGTCGGCATCGAAGGTGCGGAAAACCTGGTCAGGCGCGCCCGGCAAAATGCCCGGTTGAACGGTTGCGACGGACAGACAGACTTTATTGCCGCCAACCTCTTTGATTGCACCGAAAAGACAGTCGCCTCTTGGGGAAGGTTTGACAAAATGCTGATAGACCCTCCCAGAAGCGGTGCGTATGAAGTCGTCAAATCGCTGCATACACCCTACCTTCCGCAAAAAATCGTTTATGTATCCTGCAACCCTTCCACTTTAGCACGGGATGCGGGCGTGTTGGTTGAAAAAGGCTATATACTCAGCCAGGCAGGGATAATGAATATGTTTGCCCAGACATCTCATACCGAGTCTGTCGCCGTATTCGATTTGTTGCCGCAAACAGGAAAATAACTTTTTGAAAATCAAAGGCAAAGAATAATTAAGGAAGGGGTGCAAACAGATAGTGCCCGACAAATACATTTAAACGTATAAAACATAAGAGGAAGTAAATATGATAATCCTATTAAGCAAATTATCAAGGAATATGAAGATTTAGGAATGCTTAAAAAGGGAGAATTGACACTAAGTAAAATTAAAGAAGCTTGTAAATAATGAGAGAACAAATTTTGAAGTTGAAAGCAATTGGTAGAATGCCAACAGAATCAGATGCAGATGACAATGATGAAAAAATAGATGAATTGATAGAACAATATAATGAGCTTATATCAAGTATAGAAAAACCTATTACACTTGAAGAAGCAGAGGTATTAGTATCTCTTTTTCCAGATGGTTTTTTCTATGATATGCATTGGGGATTATTGCATCTTTTTGAAACTTGTATTTTAAGTGCATCAGAGGAAGAATATCAAAAACTTATAGATAAATGTCCAAGTGAAGAATGGCGAGAAAATTTACAAATTCGCTATGAAAATTGGAAAAAGAAAAATTAATAATATTGGGACGGCAACGTTCTTTTACACGAATGGGAATATGAAAAAGAAAACGCCCCACGCCGAGTTGTTAATAAGTTAGGCGAAGTATCTTTTGACAAGCAGAGCTAGTGCAAAACCTCGGAACGTGGGTGTATGACGGTGGTAGCTACACCCCAGTGGCAAGGCTTGCCGAGGAGGACAGCTACACCATCGTGCAGGACTATCTGGGTACGCCCATACAAGCTCTAGACAGCAAGGGCGAGGTAGTATAGGACTGTGTCCTCGACATCTACGGAGAAGTGTTCAGACTGAGAGGAGAGCGAGACTTCATACCTTTCCGTTTCCAAGGTCAATACGAGGATGGGGAAACGGGACTGTACTACAACAGGTACAGATACTACTTGCCCGAGACGGGTACCTATATTTCTCAAGACCCAATAAGATTGGCAGGGGCTAATCCTACGCTATACGGATATGTTTTCGACCCCAATACAGAAATTGACCCATTTGGATTGGATTGTGGTAAAGCAACTTCAAAAGCTCGTAAATATGAACAACAAATCCAAGAAAGGTCATATGGCAAGGCTTGTGCAGAAGGCATATTGTCAAACGTTAAATTATGGTATGATTTGAAACTTACAAGTCTATTTCAGTAAATCGTTAATAATAAAAGCGGACAATTGCCGTTGCAGGCAGTCAGCTATCCGCTCGTTACGGTATCGGGAGTATCCTTTGGAAAACTCATTAATTATCGGTCTGGCACTGGCGGTATTGCTGGTGCTTTTGGTTATGCGTGCGAAGCAGGGTAAGAAAACACCGAAGCGCAAATCCCAAGGTGTCGGCAATACGCAGGGGCAGCCGCCTGGAAGCAATGATTCGGACTGGGTTGATCAGGTTGACCAATCGGTTTCAGACGGCACGCAGACGGGATTTTCTTGGAATGAGAGTGCCGAAAACGCATCTGCGGCAGTATCCGCGCAAGAAGTCGATCCGCTGACGGAATATCAGGTTTATAAGCAGTTCGGTTATCAGGGCAAGGCTGCCGAGTCTTTGGCTGCCTATCTGGACGGTATTCCGGATGGTGAAGCGAAACCTGAAAACCTTATCCGCGAGCTGCTCGATATCAATCTCGAAGTGGGGGATGTCGATGTTTTGGCAGACAATCTGCAAAAATACGGCAAACTGATTCCTTCCGAACTTTTGGCAAAATATATCGAACAGGCATTACAGCGCGATTCAAACCATTTGCGTATCCGCGTCTTGGCGGAAGAAGGTTTGGGATGGGGCATTCAGGAGATTGAAAAACGTGCGGAAGGCGGTTCTGCGACGGCAGCTTCCGCATCGCCCCCGCCGGATGCCGGCGGTAAGGCTTATGGAGCCGAAGAAATCAAGCGCATCCCGATTGTGCGGGGCAAAAAAGACGTGTCCGGAATCAGCCAAGAGGAAATCGGTGCGATTGCCGGTCTGGTTCGTGCCGATCAAGGTGCGAAAATCCTTAAAGACAAAGTCAGCTACGAAACGGCATCGAAACAATACGACCGTGCCATCCAAACTTCCGAAAAACCTGCAAACCTGATTATCGATGCATTGAAACTCGATTACCAACACGCGGACATAGACCGTTTTGCCGGACATTTGTGGAAACTTTACCAAACGTTGGGCAACTACGGCAGGCAGGTTAAAGAGCGGATGCTGGGGTGGGGGTACAGCTTGGGTTACCATGAAGTTTTCGATGATTTGGAAAAGGGGCCGAACGACCAGCAAATCAAAGACATCGGTATGGGGCACGGATATCTGCCGAAAAATATACAGAAATTCAAAGCGCAACATCGGGATTTGGTGCTTCAAGATTCTTCGTTGATTAACACCGGTTCGTCTCCGGCAGACGATGCGGTTAAGGAAGTAGAGTCGTTGCTGATGTATGGTCAGATTGAGGCGGCAATGGATGTGTTGGAGCAGGCGGTATTGAAATATCCCGACGAGTCCCAGCTTTATATTACGTTGATCGATATTTATGAACGTACTGAAGATTGGGATAGGTTGGGGCAGTTTTTAAGGGTATTGAGGGAACGTGCGGACAGGCTTCCTGAAGAAGTCGTTATGCTGATGAGCCGGCTGCTGCAGCGTATGAATCAAAATATAAAAAAATAAAACGGTACGGAAAATAAAAATGGAAGTTCAACTGCCGAAAATTAAAACAGTACGCGTAATGTTGGCGGGGATGACGGCGCAGCAGGAATCCGTTTTCAAAATGGCATTCAAAATGCACAATACCACCCGTTATGAAACGGTATCCCCTTCAGACGGCAGTGCCGTGCCCGATTTGGTTTTGGCGGATACCGATGCCGAGGGTGGTTTTGAGCTTTGGAAAGAGCTTGCCGAGCGTTATAAGGATATACCTGTCGCCGTCTGCTCGGAGAAAGTTCCCGATTCTGAAGTTCCCTACCTGCCCAAACCGATTCGGTTTGAAACATTGTTTCCTATGCTCCGCAAGTTGTTGCAGGGCGAGAATGTTTATGGGAAATCGTTTATTGCACCCGCAGATCGGTCGGCGAAAAACAACGGGAACGTACAGCGTACGGTTACGATACGCCGGTTTAACCCGAATAAAGGATTATTGGGGGCGTTGCGGTTTGCGGAAAAGAACAGGCGGGACATCGCTATCTTGCATGGAAATAAGCCGGTTCTTATTGTTTTCCCCTCGATACAACGGGTTTTGCTGACAGAAAGTGTGCAAAAACTCGAAGCGTTGTGCAAAGACGAAAATTTGCAGGTCAGTTGCAAGACTGTTCCCGATAACCCGCAATGGCGCGAAAAGGCTAAAGTAGGCATTATGTCCTGTATGTGGCAATTTTCCATTTGGACGGCGCAAGGCAGGTTGATTTATCCGATTTCTCCCGATACTCCGTTTACGTTGAAATCTTGGCCAAACCTGACCCGGTTGGCAAATGTGCCGGGATCGATACGCTTGTCGGCATTTCTGACCAAGGCATCCGTCAACCTTAACGTGTTGTATAAAGTGATGCCTTTAAACCTCAATGATATTCTGAATTATCTTGCGGCAACCTATACAACCGGGTTTTTGTCGGTAGATTTAAAAACGGTTTCACAACAGGCATACTCCGATATGGCGGATAAAATAAATATCGGGGCCGATTCTGCCTCTGATAGTGAAATGGTGAAAAAAGCGGAAAAAATCACGACACCATCCCAATCCCAGCCGCGCGGCCTTCTGCAAAGGCTGATGAAAAAACTGTTGGGCAGCTAAGAGGTGGAGAGATGAGAGAAAATAAAATTATTTTCACAGGACCTGTCGGCGTAGGGAAAACCACTGCCATTGCGGCTATTTCGGATGAAGCACCCGTCCAGACCGATGCTTCCGCATCCGATATGACTTTGGATAGGAAAAGGAATACGACAGTGGCGATGGACTACGGGGTCATCAGCTTGGATGAGGATACCAAAGTCCATTTATATGGTACGCCCGGTCAGGAACGGTTCAACTTTATGTGGGAAATCTTAAGCCAAGGCAGTATGGGTTTGGTCTTGCTTTTAGATAATGCCCGAACCAACCCATTGAAAGATTTGGAATTCTTTTTGCATTCGTTTCGAGGGCTGCTGGAGAAGGCACCCGTCGTTGTCGGTATTACCAAGATGGATATACGCTCTCAGCCCGGTATCGACGTGTATCACAAATATCTTGCAAAACATAATCTTAATGTTCCGGTTTTTGAAATTGACGCCCGTAAGGAAGATGACGTAAAGCAATTGGTTAGCGCAATGTTATTTTCTATTGATCCGGGACTGGAGGTTTAATATGGAATCAACACTTTCACTACAAGCAAATTTATATCCCCGCCTGACTCCTGCCGGTGCATTTTATGCCGTATCCAGCGATACCCCCAGTGCCGGTAAAACCTTATTGCACAGCCTGTTGAAAGCGGATGCAGACGAAGTGGTCAGCAGTGAGAAGCTGCTCGCCTGGGCGGACACCGCCGACATCGATACCGCTTTGAACCTGTTGTACCGTTTGCAAAAACTCGAATTCCTCTATGGCGATGAAAACGGTCATTCAGACGGCATCAATCTGTCGGACGAGCAATTGCCGCTGTTGATGGAGCAGTTGTCCGGCAGCGGTAAGGCATTATTGGTCGATCGGAATGGTCTGTATCTTGCCAATGCCAATTTCCATCATGAGGCGGCGGAAGAGTTGGGGTTGTTGGCGGCAGAAGTTGCACAGATGGAAAAGAAACACCGGCTGCTGATTAAGAACAACCTGTATATCAACAATAACGCTTGGGGCGTTTGCGACCCTTCCGGTCAGAGCGAATTGACATTTTTCCCATTGTATATCGGTTCAACCAAATTTATTTTGGTCATCGGCGGCATACCCGATTTGGGCAAAGAGGCATTTGTTACTTTGGTCAGGATTTTATACCGCCGTTACAGTAACCGTGTGTAAAACTTGGGATAGGAGGGTTTATGCAGCAATTATTAATTTCGGTTTTGGAAGACTTGAACAACACATCTCCGGATATTGTCGCATCTGCCGTTATCTCAACCGACGGATTGCCGATGGCGACAATGCTTCCTTCACATTTGAATTCAGACAGGGTAGGGGCGATTTCTGCCACTTTGCTTGCTTTAGGCAGCCGCTCGGTGCAAGAACTCGCCTGCGGGGAATTGGAACAAGTGATGATTAAAGGAAAATCAGGCTATATCCTTTTAAGTCAGGCGGGTAAGGATGCCGTGTTGGTGCTGATGGCAAAAGAAACCGGCAAACTTGGTTTAATCCTATTGGATGCCAAACGGGCGGCAAGGCATATTGCAGAAAGTATATAAGGGTTGTACATTCAAAGGCGGAGTACAATCAGTTGTAAATATATGTTGACATAGTCTGCATTTTGAATTAATATTTAAAGCTATTCCCCGATAGCTCAGTCGGTAGAGCGACGGACTGTTAATCCGCAGGTCCCTGGTTCGAGCCCAGGTCGGGGAGCCAAATTCCAAAACCCTCTAAGTATTTTCTTAGAGGGTTTTGTTTTTGTCAGAGAATCCGGTACGGCATCCTTTTATGGAGGGAAAGTTGTTACCCAATCAAGGCGGATTTTAGAATACGTAGAGAAGCAATGCGGCACGGTTCTTAAGTATTTGTGGATAAAATATCCCGATTCTGCCGTGTTGAGGCATGGTGGGAATAGGGGGAAATGGTATGCCCTAATCGGGAGGATCGCCAAAAGCCGTTTGGGTTTGCAGGGGATGGGGGGTAACATCCATTAATGTGAAGAGTAATCCTGATATGGTTTCCGTTTTGAGGTGGTGAGAAAATTTTTTACCTGCATACCATATGAACAAGCAGCATTGGGTCGGTATCGTGTTGGATTATGGTGCGGAAACGGATGAAATATAGTGGATTAAATTTAAACCAGTACAGCGTTGCCTCGCCTTGCCGTACTATTTGTACTGTCTGCGGCTTCGTCGCCTTGTCCTGATTTAAATTTAATCCACTATATTGATGCTGTTGGATTGGAGCTATGATTTGATGGGGAAATAAAAATGCCGTCTGGACTTGATTGCACCCTATAAGTTGGGGCAGTGCAAGTTCAGACGGCATTTTATCGTGGGTCGGCAGAAATCGGAACAAGGCGGTGAAACTGCAAACTGTACGGCAATGCGGTAACCTGTTAATTCACTATATTTTGTCCGTTCAGGCTTGGCGTTCTTTGCACATCAGTTTCGCATCCAGCCAGCCATCGCCGCCGGAGATGATGTTGTTGGCAACGAAGTTGTCCAAGTCGGGCAGCAGGGAAACGGCGCGGCCGCTGTTGATGATGACGACCACCACCATCGGTTTGTCGCCCAGCCAATAACCTGCAAGGGCGCGGACATTGTTGAGCGTGCCGGTTTTTAAGCGCAACAGCCCGCCGCTTTGTTTGAAGCGGTTGCGTAAAGTTCCGTCTGTGCCGGCGATGGGTAGCGTGTCGATGAAATCTTGTGCAAACGGGCTGAAATAAGCCGTTTCCAACATTTGCGCCATCATTCTCGCCGTTACCCTTTCTTTTCTGGACAGACCTGAACCGTTTTCCAAAACCAAATCCGCAACATCGATGCCCGACACGGCAAGTTCACGCCGGACGGCAGACGCCGCCTGTTCGGAAATGGCGGGCAGTTTGCCGTTGCCGCCGAGTTTGAGGAAGACGGAACGCGCAATCAGATTGTCCGAACGCTTGTTCATGTCCGTCAAAATTTCCTTCATCGGTTTGGAGTGTGCAACGGCAAGCGTCTGCGCGCCTTCCGGTGTGTCGGCTATGCCGATGCCGTCTGAAATCCGTCCGCCGCCGAGCAGCCAGTGGTTGGTAAAACTTTGCCGGATCAGTTCGTCAAGTACGAACATCCGGACACCGACAGGCTTGCCCAAACAGCTTTCGGGAATATTGCCGCGCAATTTCAGCGTATTGTCCGAAAAAGATGCACGCATCAGTTTTTTGACCGAAGGGCAGGCAGCTTGGGAGGCGGTAATTTTCAAGTTGTTTTGGGCGAAAATATGCGGCAAAGGCGGATCGGTGAGGATGTCGGTACTGCCGGCGGCATTGCGTTCGGCGCGCACCATAACCATACCGGCAGACAGCATAGTCGGATTGGGGGGCGTCATAAACGGCGAACCGCTGTCGGCTTCGAAATCGTCGGGACTGCCGACTTCGCCCCACAGCTTGTGGTCGAGCATCAGGTGCCCCGTGATATTGCGTATGCCTTTGTCGCGCAACTGTTTTTGAACATCAAGCAGGTTTTCCTGATTGAAAACGGGGTCGCCGCTGCCTGCCCAATACAAATCGCCATCCAGCGTGCCGTTACTCACTTTGCCGTTGCTTTTAAACTCGGTCGCCCAGCGGTAATTGCTGCCGAAGGTTTTGAAGGCGGCAAACGCGGTAACGAGTTTCATCGTGGACGCGGGATTGACGGGGACATCCGCGCGATGGTCGATGACGACCCTGCCGCTGCCGAGTTCTTGGACATATACGGCGATTTTGTTTTGCGGAATGCGGCCGATATTGAGCGCGTGTGTGGCGAGGGAGGCGAGAAGCAGCAGCAGGGAGGCCGCTGTTTTGGGGAAATTCATAGGTGAATCTGTTACATAAAAAAAGCAATTATAAGGCAAAGCCGGATAAGTGGGAACGCCGGGGCGGCGGACTGGCTTGTTTGCAGGGGAAATCATATATATAATAATCGTTATCATTATGAAATGATTGAAACGCACAAACTTAATATTCAGGAGGAATGATTGTGGCTAAGAAAATCAGTATTTTGGTGGGCAGCCTGCGCCGTGCTTCGTTTGCGCGCAAAGTGGCATTGAATGCGGCGGAGATGTTCCCCGAAGGCTGGCAGGCGGAAATCGTCGAAATCGGACATCTGCCGCTTTACAATTTCGATTATGACGACCCTGCGGTGGAAGATGTGCCGCTGCCCGAAAGCTACACGGCTTTCCGCGAAACGATTAAGGCTTCAGACGGCATTTTGTTCGTTACGTCCGAAAACAACCGCACCGTTCCCGCCTGTTTGAAAAATGCGGTGGACATCGGTTCTAAACCGAATGCCGACGTGGCGTGGAAAAACAAACCTGCCGGCATCATCAGCCATTCCGTCGGCAAGATGGGGGGCTACAGTTCTCAAAAAAACCTGCGTCTTGCTTTGTCTTATTTCGATATGCCGCTGACAGGGCAGCCTGAGGTGTTTTTGGGCAATTCGCCGACGCTGTTTGATGAAAAAGGCAAATTGATTGACTCGGCAAGGGCGTTTGTCCAAGGCTATATCGACCAGTTTGCCGCTTTGGTGGAAAAACACGCCAAGTAGTTTGAACAAGGACAGAAACCGCAGAATCTTGGTTCTGCGGTTTTTTGCTGCCGCTAAATTGCGGCTAATTTTAGGGTGTTAGAATAGGCACGGTTTATTTTGAAGGGAAAGTTGATGCGTGTTTTGCTGGTGGAAGACGATGCGATGATTGCGGAAGCGGTGTCGGCAAATTTGAAAGACGGCGGCTATGCGGTGGATTGGGTCAAAAACGGCGCGCAGGTTGCAGCGGCGGCCGCTGCCCAGCCTTATGACCTGATGCTGCTGGATTTGGGTTTGCCGGGGCGCGATGGTTTGGATGTTTTGTCGGAAATACGCGCGGCAGGCTGCGCCGTCCCCGTGCTGATCGTTACGGCGCGTGATGATTTGTACAGCCGGCTGAACGGTTTGGACGGCGGTGCGGACGACTATATCGTCAAGCCGTTCGATATGGCGGAGCTTAAGGCGCGGATGCGGGCAGTGTTGCGGCGCGGCGGCGGTCAGGGACAGGTTTGCCTGTCCAATGGCGTGATTTCGCTGAATCCGGCAACGTATCAGGCGGAAATTGTTGCCGAAGGGCGGCAGGTCGCGTTGAGCAATAAGGAGTTTTCGGTATTGCAGGCTTTGTTGGCGAGGCCGGGTGTCATTCTGTCGCGCTCGGATTTGGAGGACAAGGTTTACGGTTGGGGCGAGGAAGTCGAAAGCAATGCGGTGGATTTTCTGATTCACGCGCTGCGTAAGAAACTGGGTAAGGAAAGCATACAAAATGTGCGCGGTGTCGGCTGGCTGATGCCGCGTCAAGATGCCGTCTGAACAGGAACGAAGATGCCGGACCGTTTTTTTAAAATTTTAAAACATTCGCTTCAGGTCAGAATCAGCCTTGCCCTGATTTGGATGTTTGTTCCGCTGGCAATGCTTGCAGGTATGTTTTCCTACTACGAAACCTTCCACGAAACGGAAGAGTTGCAGGACGACCTGCTCCGTCAGGCAGCATTGTATGTCGCCCCCGATTCCAAACCCGAAACTTTGCCCGAGGGCGACGGCGATACGCGCATTTTCGTGCAGATGCCGCAGCAGGAAGACCCTGTTGTCAGCCTGCCCGCGCATCTGGCGGACGGTCTGCACACGCTTCAGGCGGACGATGACGATGATTATTACCGCGTCTATATCCGCACGACCGAACAGGGACGGATTGCAGTCATGCAGGAAAACGAATACCGTGAAGATTTGGCGGCGGATGCGGCACGGCAAAGCGTGTTGCCCCTGCTGGCGGCACTGCCGCTGATGATACTGCTGACCGTGTGGATTACGCACAAAGCCATGCGCCCCGTCCGCAAATTGTCGCAAAGTCTCGAACAACGCCGAATCAATGACCTGTCTGCCTTGAGCGTGGACAATATTCCCAGTGAAATCAGAGGTTTCGTAACTGCCATCAACCTGCTTTTGAAGCGTGCGGATGAAGACATCCGCCACCGTCAGCGGTTTGTCGCCGACGCGGCACACGAATTGCGTACGCCGATGACCGCCCTTTCCCTTCAGGCGGAACGGCTCAACAATATGCCGCTCCCGCCCGAAGCGGCGCGGCAGTCTGCCGTTTTGCAGCAGAGCATCAGGCGCAACAAACACCTGCTCGAACAGCTTTTGGCACTGGCGCGTTCGCAGTCGGACGAAACCCCTCTGACGAAAACAACATTCGGTCTGCAAAGCCGTTTCCGCCAAGTGTTGCAGGAACTGATGCCGCTGGCTTTGGAAAAACGTCAGGACATCGGTGTGGCGGTCGAAGGCGATGTCGAAGTGTCTGCCGACGAAACGGAAATCTATACGCTGATTAAAACCTTTGCCGACAACGCGGTACGTTACACGCCGAACGGGGGCAGGATAGATTTGGGTTTCACGGATGAAGGGAAATATCTCGCCGTGTGGGTGGAAGATAACGGGAACGGCATTCCCGAATCCGAACGCGCCCGTGTCCTCGATCCGTTTTACCGTATTTTGGGAACGGAGCAGCAGGGGACGGGGCTGGGTCTGTCCATCGCCGACACGCTTGCCACAAAATACGGCGGACATTTGGAATTGTCCGACAGCCGCAGGTTCGGACACGGCCTGCTGATACGCGCCTTGTTGGACAAGGAAACCCTGAAATAGACAGATGCCGTCTGAAGGCTTCAGACGGCATTTTTTTTACATCAGCACTATATCGTATTGTTCCTGCGTGTAAGCGGTTTCGACCGCCAAAGAAATCGGTTTGCCGATGAAATCTATCAGCATTGCCAAGGATTGCGATTCTTCGTCCAAAAACAGGTCTATGACGTTGGGGGCGGCGAGGATGCGGAAACTTTCGGCATCGTAACGGCGCGCTTCGCGGACGATTTCGCGCTGGATCTCATAACACACGGTTTGCGGCGTTTTCAGACGGCCTCTGCCTTGGCAGGAAGGGCAGGGTTCGCAGAGGACTTGGTTTAAGTTTTCGCGCGAACGTTTGCGCGTCAGCTCGACCAGTCCCAAATGGGTAAAGCCGTGCAGGGTGATGCGCGTGCGGTCGAAGGCGAGGGCTTTGGCAAGCTCTTGCAACACGGCTTCGCGGTGGCTTTCCTGCGCCATATCGATGAAGTCGATGATGATGATGCCGCCGAGGTTGCGCAGCCTCAATTCGCGGGCGATGGTGTGGCAGGCTTCGAGGTTGGTGCGGAAGATGGTTTCGTCGAAGTTGCGCGCGCCGACAAAGCCGCCGGTGTTCACGTCTATCGTGGTCATCGCTTCGGTGGACTCGATAATCAGGTAGCTGCCGAAGTTGAGGTTGACGCGCGGTTGCAGGGCGCGGCCAATTTCCTGTTCGACGTTGTGGGTTTCAAACAGCGGGCGTTCGCCTTTGAATAGCTCTATCCTGCCCAATGCGCCGTGGACGTATTGTTCGGCAAAACGCGTCATGCGCCCGTGGTTTACGGTGGAATCGACGAGGATTTTTTGCGTGTCGCAGCCGACCATATCGCGCAACACGCGCAGGCTTAAAGGCAAGTCCTGATAAAGCAGGGTTTCCGGCGGTTGGATTTTTGCCTGTTCTTGGATGTGTTCCCACACTTTGGTCAGGTAGTCGATGTCGGATTGTAGCTGTTCGTCGGTGGCGTTTTCGGCGTTGGTGCGGATGATGTAGCCGTGGCATGCCTTTTCCGGCAGGAGCTTGTTGAGACGCTCGCGCAGGTTGCTTCGTTCCGTATCGTCTTCGATACGCTGGGATACGCCGATATGTTCTTCCTGCGGAAGGTGGACGAGGAAACGCCCTGCCAGCGAGATTTGTGTGGAAAGGCGTGCCCCTTTGGTGTTGATCGGGTCTTTGATGACCTGCACCAAAACCGACTGCCCTTCAAACAGCATATGTTCGATGCGTTGGGTTTCTTCGGGGTTGCGGCGTTGTTCGAGGACATCGACGATGTGTAAAAATGCCGCGCGTTCCAAACCGATGTCGATAAACGCGCTCTGCATGCCGGGCAGCACGCGGCGCACCACGCCCAGATAGATATTGCCGACCAGGCTGTGCCCGCTGTTGCGCTCGATGTGCAGCTCGCAGATATTGTTTTCCTCCAACACCGCCACGCGCGTTTCCTGCGGCGTGATGTTGACCAATATCGTTTCGGGCGGGCGCGCGATGTCTTTGGGGATAGGGAGTCCTGACAACATGGTTTTTCCTGAAAATGTAATAAAAATATTTTTGCACCCGTTCCGCCGCGCAGCGCGGGTGCAAAAATATTTTTCACAATTCCTATCATACTTTAAAAAAGAAACTTTGACACATTCCGCACATGCCGTCTGAACGTGCATCTGTTCCGCACTTGCCAAACGGGGGAAATGCCCCTATATTGATTATCATTGCAAAACTTTCGGAAACCCAATATGCAGACCGTTACCATGTACACAGGTCCGTTTTGTCCCTACTGCACGATGGCGAAAAGGCTGCTGCACGCGGCAGGTGTCGGACATATCGACGAAATCCGTGTCGATGCAAGCCCCGAAGCCTTTGCCGAAATGCAGCAGCTTTCGGGACAGCGCAGCGTGCCGCAGATTTTCATCGGCGAAACGCACGTCGGCGGATTTACCGACCTCTACCGCCTCCAGCAGGAAGGCGGGCTGGACGGGCTGCTGAACCCTTAACCCCCAACTAGGAAAACAAAATGAGCGAAGAACTGCAACCCGTATTCAGCATCGAGCGACTGTATGTCAAAGACTTGTCTTTGGAAGTGCCGCACGCGCCGCAAATCTTTTTGGAACAGGGCGAGCCTGAAGTGGATATGCGCGTTTCCACCGGCAGCCAAAAGCTGGAAGACGGCTACTACAACGTGGACGTTACCGTAACCGTTACCGCCAAATTGGATAACGAGCGTACGATGTTTTTGAACGAAGTAACCCAAAGCGGTATTTTCCGTCTGGAAAACATCCCCGAAGAAGATGCCGACCTGCTGCTTGGCGTGGCGTGTCCGAACATCCTCTTCCCTTACGCGCGCGAAGCCGTTTCCAGTACGGTAACGCGCGCCGGCTTCCCGCCCGTCCTGCTTGCGCCGATTAATTTTGAGGCGATTTACCAACAACAGCAGGAAGCCGAAGCCGCCGGGGCTTGATTCCTGCCTGTCCGATGCCGTCTGAATCCGTTTCAGACGGCATTTTTGTTTTCGGATAAAATAGGCGCGTCCAAAGGAATCTGCCTATGATGTCGCCCGAAACCCGAAAACAGCTGAAAATCACCGACGTTTCCGCCAAGAAGCTCGACAAACTCAACCTCCATACCGCGTGGGATTTGGTGTTGCACCTGCCGCTGCGTTACGAAGACGAGACGCACATCATGCCGATTAAGGATGCGCCGATCGGCGTGCCGTGTCAGGTCGAGGGCGAAGTCATCCATCAGGAAGTAACGTTCAAACCGCGCAAGCAGCTGATTGTCCAAATCGCCGACGGTTCCGGCAGCGTCCTTTTCCTGCGCTTCATCCACTTTTACGCCAGCCATCAGAAACAGACGGCGGTCGGCAAACGCATCCGCGCCGTGGGCGAAATCAAACACGGGTTTTACGGCGACGAGATGATTCATCCCAAAATCCGCGATGCCGAGAGCAGTGGTTTGGCGGAAAGCCTCACGCCTGTCTATCCGACTGTAAACGGTTTGAATCAGCCCACTTTGCGCCGTATTATTCAGACGGCGTTGGACGTTACGCCGTTACACGATACTTTGCCTGATGCTTTATTAGGCCGTCTGAAACTGCCGCACCTTGCTGAAAGCCTGCGCCTTTTGCATTCGCCGCCGCCGAGTTTTACCATCCACCAGCTTTCCGACGGCGCGCTGCCCGCATGGCAGCGGCTCAAATTCGACGAACTTTTGGCGCAACAGCTTTCCATGCGGCTGGCGCGGCAGAAGCGTGTCAGCGGTACGGCGGCGGCATTAGGCGGCGACGGTACGCTGACCCAAGCTCTGCGCCAAGCCCTGCCGTTTGCCCTGACCGATGCACAAGAAAAAGCCGTGTCCGAAATCCGCCGCGATATGGCACAAACTCACCCCATGCACCGCCTGCTGCAAGGCGATGTCGGCAGCGGCAAAACCATCGTCGCCGCCCTGTCCGCGTTGACCGCCATTGAATCCGGTGCGCAGGTGGCTGTAATGGCGCCGACCGAAATCCTTGCCGAACAGCATTTCATCAAGTTCAAACAATGGCTTGAGCCGTTGGGTCTCGAAGTCGTCTGGCTTTCCGGCAGCCAGCGCAAAAAAGCCAAAGACGAAGCCAAAGCCAAACTGGCCGACGGTACCGTCAAAATCGCCGTCGGCACGCACGCCCTGTTTTCAGACGACGTCGAGTTCCAAAATCTCGGCTTGGTGATTGTGGACGAACAACACCGCTTCGGCGTCGCCCAACGCCTCGCCCTCAAAAACAAAGGACGCGACGTCCACCAGCTAATGATGTCCGCCACCCCCATCCCGCGCACGCTCGCCATGAGTTTTTTCGCCGACTTGGATGTGTCCGTCATCGACGAATTGCCGCCCGGGCGCACCCCGATTAAAACCCGCCTCGTCAACAACGTCCGCCGCGCCGAAGTCGAAGGCTTCGTCCTCAACATCTGCCGCAAAGGGCAGCAGGCATACTGGGTCTGCCCGCTGATTGAAGAAAGCGAAACCCTGCAACTGCAAACCGCCACCGAAACCCTCGAGCAGCTTCAGGCAGCCCTGCCCGAACTCAACATCGGCTTGGTACACGGACGCATGAAGGCCGCCGAAAAAGCCGAAGTCATGGCGGAATTTGCCGCAGGCCGTCTGAACGTCTTGGTTGCCACCACTGTCATCGAAGTTGGCGTAGATGTGTCCAACGCCGCCCTGATGGTGATCGAACACGCCGAGCGCATGGGCTTGGCGCAGCTGCACCAATTGCGCGGTCGGGTCGGGCGCGGCGCGGCGGAAAGCGTGTGCGTCCTCCTGTTTGCCGAACCCTTGAGCGAACTCGCCAAAGCGCGGCTGAAAGTCATCTACGAACACACCGACGGATTCGAAATCGCCCGCCAAGACCTCAACATCCGTGGCCCCGGCGAATTTCTCGGCGCGCGCCAAAGCGGCGTCCCCATGCTGCGCTTCGCCAAGCTCGAAGAAGACCTGCACCTCTTGGAACAGGCGCGCGAAATCGCCCCCATGTTGATTGAGCAAAACCCCGAAATCGTCGAAGCGCATCTGGCGCGGTGGCTTTCCGGCAGGGAAGGGTATTTGGGCGTGTGAAGCAAAATGCCGTCTGAAATATTAGAAAAAAGTGTAACAGAAATCTGATTTTTTATAGTGGATTAACAAAAATCAGGACAAGGCGACGAAGCCGCAGACAGTACAAATAGTACGGAACCGATTCACTTGGTGCTTCAGCACCTTAGAGAATCGTTCTCTTTGAGCTAAGGCGAGGTAACGCCGTACCGGTTTTTGTTAATCCACTATATTATTTTTGACACATTTTCATGATTTTAAATCCCGTTATTCCCAAATGGGTGGAAATCCGGCAATGGGAAGCCGCAGAGACTTATCGGGAAAACGGCAAGCCCTCCGCTATCATTCCCGCACAGGCGGGAATCTAGAAATGAAAAACCACGGTGTTATCGGAAATGATTGAAACCGGAGAAATGACGGAATCGAAGCGTGTGGAAATGTGTCGGAAATTGCTGAAACCGGATAAACTATAGTGGATTAAATTTAAATCAGGACAAGGCGACGAAGCCGCAGACAGTACAGATAGTACGGCAAGGCGAGGCAACGCTGTACTGGTTTAAATTTAATCCACTATAGATTCCCGCTTTTGCGGGAATGACGGGATTTCAGATTGTTGTTTTCGCGGAATGATGAGCCGAAAGCCGTCCGGACCCAAAAAAACCGTCGCTTTCAGACGGCATCAAGAACCGCAGGCACGATGCCTGCGGTTTGCCGTTTGCGCTTCAGGGGAGCAGGGGGATGCCGCCCAAGCCGTGTGTTTCCTCCAGTCCGAACATAATGTTCATATTTTGCACCGCCTGACCCGCCGCGCCTTTGACGAGGTTGTCGATGACGGAAAGGACGACCCACACATCGGATTGCGCCGCCTGACGGATGCTGATGCGGCAGATGTTGCTTCCGCGCACGCTGCGGGTTTCGGGTGTCGAACCGGCAGGCAGGATGTCCACGAACGGGCTGTCGCGGTAGTAGTCGCGCAGGACGGTTTCGGGGTCGCTGCCGTCTGAAAGGTGGAGGTAAACGGTGGCGTGCATGCCGCGTATCATCGGCGCGAGGTGCGGCGTGAACACGAATCCTTCGGCGATGCCGTCCTGAAGCCCGGCGATGGTCTGCCTGATTTCGGGCAGGTGGCGGTGTCCGGCTATGCCGTAGGCTTTGAAGTTGTCGCCGGCTTCGCACAGCAGCGAACCGACATTGCCTTTCCTGCCCGCGCCGGACACGCCGGATTTGCAGTCGGCAATCAGCGGCATACCGGCTTTCAGACGGCATTGCCGCAACAGCGGCACGAGCGGCAGGGAAACGCAGGTCGGGTAGCAGCCGGGGTTGGCGACGAGGCGTGCCTGTGCGACGGCTTCGCGGTTGAGTTCGCTCAATCCGTACACGGCTTGGGGAACGAGGCCGGGGGCGGCGTGGGTCATGCCGTACCAGTGTTCCCAAGTCGGAATGTCGCGTATGCGGAAGTCGGCGGAGAGGTCGATGACGCGCACGCCCTGTTCCAAAAGGCGCGGCGCGTCTTTCATGGCGATGCCGTTGGGCGTGGCGAAGAAGACGATGTCGCATTGTTCCAAACCTGCCTCGTCGGGCGTTTGAAAGGCGAGGCCGTACACGCCGCGCAGACTCGGAAAGTAATCGGCAACTGCGGTCCCCGCTTCGCTGCGGCTGGTTACGGCGGCAACTTCGACATCGGGATGGGCGGCAAGCAGGCGCAGCAGTTCCACGCCCGTGTAGCCCGTCGCGCCGACAATGCCGGCTTTGATTTTTTTGCTCATGGTTTTTCCTTTGTGTGGTTGGCGGGTATGCCGTCCGAACGCTGCAAAACTGCGGTTCGGACGGCATTCTGTTTTAAAACATACGCTGCCATTTGCGGTTGAGCAGGAAGCCGTGTCCTGCCGAGTTGGTGCAGAGTACGCCGTTTTCAAGGCTGCCGCACTGCCAGCCTTTGCCTTTGGCGGTGTGTCCGTAGGTGAGGACGGGCGGTTCGGGGCTGTACGGATAGTCGCTGTAACAGCTCATGTAGGCTTTCCCTTTGTTGTCGATGTTGAACACATTGCCCCAGTCGAATCCGCATCCTTTGGGTTTCGGCATGGCGGGTTTGGTATTGTCGGTTTCGCGGATGAAGCAGGATACGCCGTGCCACGGTTCTTCGTCTTCCGGCGGTCCGGTGTCGCCGCCGCAGACGATGTTGCCGCTGGGGGATTGGAAATTGACGGCGAAAATGCCGTCGGGCACATCGGCGTGTGCGTGCGCGAAGGCGAGGGTTACGGAAAGGATGAGGAAGGTTTTGCGTAACATGGTTTATCCTCCGGATGTTGCGGGGGAATCGGGGGAAACGGTTTGCCCGGTTTGCGCGTCAAATTCCGCCAGTGTCATGTTGAGCGTCTGCAGACAGGGCTGCATGACGGCATCGACGGTTCGGTTGGCTTTGTCTTTGTTTTGGGCGGCGGGGCGGTACACGAAGAGTTTGAAGAGTTCGTCCAGTGCGATGGAATCTGCGCCGGTTTTTAACACCCAACCCTGTCTGCCGGAATAGATATAGCCGTACCGCGCCAGCTTTTCCAGAAGCTCGCCCAATTCGTCGTAGCCCATATTGATATGCCTTCTGAACTCTTGAACGGACAGGGTTCGACCTTCTTTTTGCGCCGCATCCAGAAGCAGCAGGATTTTCAACACGTCGTCAAACCGTCCGCGCGAGTCGAAACCCCTGCGGAAGGCCTCGCCCTGCCAATAAGACAGCGACGAAGTCAGCACCGCGCCGCCTAAGACCAGCGTCCACAGCAGGTTCAGCCACAACAGGAAAAACGGCACGGCGGCAAATGCGCCGTAAATCGAGCGGTAGCCGTCGAAATTGCCCATATACCAAGTGAAGAGGAAACGTGCCGTCTCTAGGCAGAATGCTGTAATCAAAGCCCCGACAAACGCCTGCCGCGCGGGAACGAAGCGGTTTGGCACGAAGCGGTACAGCCCCCACAGCAAAAGCGTCATGAAGGTCAGCGTCGCCGCCGTCCGCAACGCGCCCGACCACTGCGGCGCACCTGAGGCAAGCGCGGCATCCTGTACCGAGCCGACCATAAAGGAAATGCCCACGCCCAAAGACAGCGGCCCGAACGTCAGTAAAGCCCAATAAACGAGGAACTGCATCATCCACGGACGCTGGGAATTGACCCGCCAGATGCGGTTGAACGTATTGTCTATCGTCCGAATCAGCATCAGCGAGGTAACGACCAGCATCACGCTGCCGATTGCCGTCAGCCGGTTCGCCTGCTCGCGGAACGCATTGATATAGTCGAACACCATGTCCGCGCCCTGCGGCACAATGGTCTGGTTGACGAAGGAGACGAACGAATCCGACCAGCGGTCGAACACGGGGAAAATCGAAGCGACCGCCACCATCACGGTCAGCACGGGGACGAGTGCCAGCAGCGTCGTAAACGTCATGCTTGCCGCCGCCTGCGGTACGCGTTCTTCATCAAAGCGGCGGACGACGAACCATGCAAACGCACAGATTTTATTGTCCGCCAAACCTTGCAAACGTTGTAAAAAGGTCATAATTCCTTGCCCGGTCAGTAGGTTGGGCGTTGATGCCCGATGTTATAGCCAGTTTTGCCGTCAGGAACAAATGCCTGAACTGCGGCTGTTTCAGACGGCATCGGGACAACCGTCATGCCGTCTGAAGACCGAACCATTTTAACGGAATCCGCCTATGAACCCAAATCCCCCTCAAAATCCTCGTCCTCTACTGTTCCCAAAACAGCAGCACCCGCAATCCCGCCCGCCGAATCGCTCGCGGCATCGACAGCGTTGAAGGTTGCGAAGCCGTATTGCTTACTGTTCCCAAGTGTCCTCCGTCTGCGAAGCCGTCGAAAAAGATATTCCCGACAGCGGCTCCGTCCCGACCGCCGAAGAAAACGACACCGCCTTCGCACAAGGCAGACGCTTGGCGGAACTCGCCGTCAAGTCGGCATAAGCCGCGTGTTCGGACTCAGATGCCGTCTGAACGCGTTTGCCTGTATAATCCGCGTCTTTACTGTCCAACTTCGCGGTTCGCAAACCTCCCGCGTTACCAAAACTAGGATTCGATATGTCAAACCAAAAAGCCTTGGTCATCTTCTCGGGCGGTCAGGATTCGACCACCTGCCTGATTCAGGCAATCCAAACCTACGGGCGCGAAAACGTCCAAGCCATCACCTTCCGATACGGGCAACGCCACGCCGTCGAGCTGGAACGCGCAGAGTGGATCGCGCAGGATTTGTGTGTCAGTCAAACCGTACTCGATTTGAGCCTGATGCGGCAGATTACGCACAACGCCCTGATGGACGAAGCCGCCGCCATCGAAACTGCCGAAAACGGCGTTCCGAATACCTTTGTAGACGGCCGCAACGCGCTTTTCCTGCTCTACGCCGCGATTTACGCCAAAGGGCAGGGGATACGGCATATCATCGCAGGCGTGTGCGAAACCGATTTTTCCGGCTATCCCGACTGCCGCGACGTGTTTGTCAAATCGATGAACGTTACCCTTAATCTGGCGATGGACTATGATTTCCAAATCCATACGCCGCTGATGTACCTGACCAAGGCGCAAACTTGGGCGTTGGCGGATGAAATGGACACGCTGGACTACATCCGCGAGCAGACCCACACTTGCTACAACGGCATCGTCGGCGGCTGCCACGAATGCCCGAGCTGCGTGTTGCGCGAGCGCGGATTGGCGGAATATTTGGAAAGTAAAAAGGCCGTCTGAACGCGCGCAAACCATAAGGAATACGATATGCCCAAGCTTCATATGTTTTACCTCGGCGGCAATGCCGGCCGCTCCAATATCGAAGTGCACGACATCCAATTTGCCGTGTGCGACGATTACCGCGAAGCCGTCCCCGCGCTCAAAGCCGCATGGTTCGGCGATGCGGACAAAATCCACATCGACGGTTGGCAGGTTGTCGAATGGGCGGACGGTTACGACATCGCCGTATCCGAAACGCCCAAAACGGAAATGCCGTCTGAACACGCCCCGCGCCTGTATTTCGCCAATGTCGGCGGTTATCGCGCGGGTCAGCTTGTAGAAGCGCATGCTTTCGGACTGTTCGCCGCCGCCACGCCTGCCGAAGCCAAACAAAAAGCCCTACGAACCCTGCTGACCGACTATGTTCAGCAGCATAAAGACAACTTGAAAGACGTGGACAACCTGCTTGCGCTCGACCGCATCGGCAATTTCCATATCCGCCTGACCCCGAATCCGCACGGCAAACCCGCCGAAATCGGCTTTCAAGGCTATTTGCCCATTTGAGAACCCATGAAAATCACCAAAATCTTCACCTTCGACTCTTCGCATATGCTCGACGGGCATGACGGCAAATGCCAAAACCTGCATGGGCATACCTACAAACTCGAAATCACCGTTTCAGACGGCATCATCAAAGGCGGCGCGAAAGACGGTATGGTAATGGACTTTACCGACTTGAAAGCCATTGTGAAACAACATATTACCGACCCCTTCGACCACGCCTTCATCTACCACGGCGACAACGGGCGCGAATCTCAAATCGCCGCGCTTTTGGAAGGCTGGAATATGAAAACCCTGCGCCTGCCCTGCCGCACCACTGCCGAAAATATGGCGGTCGAAATGTACTGCCGTCTGAAAAACGCGGGGCTGAACGTGTGCCGCGTCAAATTGTGGGAAACGCCGACATCGTGCGCGGAATATGAAGGGGGGTAGGGGATAGTTTGAACGTATCGATATAGTAAATTCAAATAAGACATGCCCAACCGCGTCATTCCCGCGCAGGCGGGAATCCAGACCTTGATTTATCAGGAATATTTAAAAATTGCAGCAATTCCAAATCTCTGGATTCCCGCCTGCGCGGGAATGACAGTGTGGGGCGTCCTTATTTGAATCTGCTGTAAAACGGTTTTTTCTCCTGCACGGATTCCCCGTCTTTTCAAACGGCATTCCATCTCAAACGTACCCATTAAAAGGAACACCCATGAAACTCCTCTCCACCATTCTCGTTCTCCTCGTCGCCGCCGAACATTTCTACATCGCCTGGCTTGAAATGACGCAGATTCCCAGCGAAAAGGCGGCGGAAACGTTCAAGCTGCCTTATGAATTTATGGAACAAAAGCGCGTGCAGACCCTGTTTGGCAATCAAGGGCTGTATAACGGCTTTCTCGGCATCGGGCTGGTGTGGTCGCGGTTTGCCGTGCCGGACAATGCCGTTTACGGCGCGACGATACTGTTTCTCGGCTTCGTCCTGATTGCCGCCGCGTGGGGCGCGTTTACCACAGGCAACAAAGGCATACTCGTCAAACAGGGGTTGCCCGCATTTTTGGCAGCGGCGGCGGTATTGGCGGTATGAAAAAAATCAGCGTCGCCCCCGAAAATCCGCAATACCGCATCGTTGAAATCTTTGAAAGCCTGCAAGGCGAGGGCTGGCACACGGGCATGCCTGCCGTTTTCGTCCGCTTGGGCAAATGCAATCTGGCGTGCGGCTGGTGTGATACCGATTATTTGACATTCGGTATGATGAGCCTGTCTGATATTTTAGGCCGTCTGAAAACCTACACCGCGCGCAACATCATCATCACCGGCGGCGAACCGACCATCCAGCCGCATCTCGACACCCTCTTGAACGCGCTCAAAGCCGAAGGTTATTTCCTCTGTATCGAAACCAACGGCCTCAAGCCCGCGCCGCCGCAAATCGACTACACCGCCACCAGCCCCAAAGCCTGCTATGCCGCCAAATACGAAAAAAGCTGTATCGAAACCGCCGACGAAGTGCGGATTGTTGCCGACGGCGATGTCGTCGGGTTCTGCGAAAATATGGAACGCAAAATCCGCGCGCATCATTACTACCTTTCGCCCTGCGAACAAAACGGCGCAATGAACATCTACGACACCATCCGCCAAATCGGTCTCTTAAACAGCCGCCCTGACGCGTCCGTCCATTGGCAGTTGAGCGTGCAGACGCATAAATGGGCGGGGATAGAGTAGTTTAAGTAGTGTAACTCAAAGGGTCGGCGTACCGTTTTGCCGATGTTCGACATACGGGAAGTGTACCGCTTCCGCGTGAAACTGCCGGCATTTCCGCTGCCTGATTGGGGCGGAGCCTTACTGAATAAGATGCCGCTGTTGGGTACACGCCCGGCTTCCTAAATTCCGATGGTCTTTTGAACGTTGCCGATACCCTGTGCCAGTGCGCGCAAATGGTAGGGGTAGGGAAAACGAAATGCCGTCTGAAACAGCATTCTGTTTCAGACGGCATTTTTTTGTTGCCGCCAAAAGGAAAAACCGCCCCGGCAATCGATGCTGAGGCGGTTTGGATTTGGTCGGAATGAGAGGATTCGAACCTCCGACCCCTTCGTCCCGAACGAAGTGCGCTACCGGGCTGCGCTACATTCCGAATTAACTGGAACGGGATTATAACGTAAAAAGAGCGGCATGCCTATACCGTTTTGCCTGTTTGCCGCGTATCGGACGAATTTAAAAGGCTTCCCCGACTTTCACGCCGCCCGCCGTGTCTTGCGGCGAAGTCAAACGGGAGGTCAAGGCTTGTGCCGCTTGGAAATCCGTTGTCTGCATAACGGCTTGTGCTGCCTCATGACCGAGCGAGTTTTCCATGTATTGCCAACGTCCGGCCAAATCCGGGTTGTCGGGAATGGTGAAGCCGTCGCGCAATTCATCGACCAAGTCGGGACGGTTGCAGACCAATATGATGTCGCAACCTGCTTCAAACGACAGTCGGGCGCGTTCTTTGATACCGCCTGCCCCGCACGCGCCTTCCATGGTCAAATCGTCCGAGAAAATCACGCCTTTGAATCCGATATCGCGGCGCAAAATTTGTTTGAGCCAGATTTCGGAAAACCCTGCGGGCTTTGTGTCCACTTGTGGATAAACGACGTGGGCGGGCATGACCGCCGCCATACCTTCGCGGCTCATGCCGCGGAAGGGGATAAGGTCGGCGGTTTCGAGTTCGGACAGGCTGCGCCTGTCTTCCGGCAAGACCAGATGGCTGTCTCCTTCGACAAATCCGTGTCCGGGAAAATGTTTGCCGCATGATTTCATGCCGCCTTTTTCCAAACCTTTTTGAAGGGCGAGGGCAAGGCGGGTTACGGCTTCGGGGTTACGGTGGAAACTGCGGTTGCCGATGACGGGGCAGTTTCCCCAGTCCAAATCCAAGACGGGAGTGAAGGACAAGTCGATGCCGCAGGCGGAAAGCTCGGTTGCCAAAACCCAGCCTATCTGCAGTGCTGCGGTTTCGGCGGCGGACGCGCTTTCACTGTCCCAAATTTGCCCTAAGACGTTCATTGCGGGCAAGCGGGTAAATCCTTCGATAAACCGTTGAACCCTGCCGCCTTCGTGATCGACGGCGATAATGAGTTCGGGTGTGCGCAGGGCTTTGATTTCGGCGGTAAGTTCTTTGAGCTGTTCGATGTTTTGGAAGTTGCGGCGGAACAGGATGACTCCGCCGACGGCGGGATCGAGAAGGCGTTGCTTTTCCTCTTCGGTCAGGCGGAAGGCGGCAATGTCTGCCATGACGGGGCCGCGCGGAATATGGGGGACGGTCATTGCGGTTTGCTCCAAAAAGCTTCAGACGGCATATGCCGTCTGAACAGGGAAAGGGGTCAGGCGTTGGCGCGTTTTTTATCTTTCAACAGAAAAATCAGCACCGCCAATACAATGCCGGTCGTGCCGAAGCCGAGCAGCGCGGACTTGGTCATGCCCAAGGCAAGGTAACCGGCTGCGGCTGCGGCTGCAACCGTCAGGGCATAGGGCAGTTGCGAGGTAACGTGGTCGATATGGTTGCAGCGCGCGCCGGTGGAAGACAGGATGGTCGTATCGGAGATGGGCGAACAGTGGTCGCCGCATACCGCCCCCGCCATCACGGCGGACATACACGGGATAATCAGTGAGGGATCGACTTTGACCGCCATGGCGGCGGCAATCGGCAGCATAATGCCGAACGTCCCCCAGCTTGTGCCGGTGGCAAACGCCATCACGCTGGCGAGCAGGAAGAGGATGACGGGCAGGAAGCCGGGATGGATGTTGCCCGCAACCAGCGTGGAGAGGTAGTCGCCCGTGTGCATTTCGCCGACAACCGTACTGATGAGCCAGGCGAGGATTAAAATGGCGATTGCGCCGAACATAGATTTCGCACCCTGCCAAACGGCTTTGGGATAATCGGCGGTTTTAATCGTGCCGAGCGTGCAGAGGATGACGGCAAGCACGCCGCAAGTGCCGCCGAATACCAGCGAAGTGTTTACATCGGTATTTTCAAATGCCCCCAAAATGCTGAAGGTTTCGCTTGCCTGCGTGCCGGTGTAGATCATGGCGGAAACCGTTGAGGCGATTAAGGCCAAAACGGGAATAATCAGTGCGTAAACACGACCTTTGGTAGCGTCTGAAGCGGCAGTTTCATCGTGGGCTTCGTTCAACGCCGCCTGTTCGAAACGCGCCATCGAGCCGATGTCGAAGGAAAACCATGCGACGACGAATACCATAATCAGGGCAAACAGCGCGTAATAGTTCATCAGGCTCATGGCGACAAACGTCCCCATCGGCGTGTATTCGGTGATTTTGTAGGTAACGAGCAATCCGGCAAGCGTGGCGATAATCGACGCGCCCCAGCTTGAAACGGGCATCAGCACGCACATGGGCGCGGCAGTGGAGTCGAGAATGTAGGCGAGTTTGGCGCGGGAAACTTTAAACTTGTCGGTAACGGGACGGGCAATCGCACCGACGGCGAGGCTGTGGAAATAGTCGTCGATAAAGGTTACGAACACAAGGCAGGCGGTCAGCATTTTCGCGCCGCGCCGGTTTTTAATGTGCCGTTTTGCCCAGTCGGCAAACGCCTGATTGCTGCCGGAGTAGGTCAGCAGGGAAGTGAAAATGCCCAAAAGTATCAGGAAAACCAAGATTTTTGGTTTGCCCAGCGACCAATCGCCGTCTGCCCAAGCCAAGCCGACGACCATGTCTTTCAGGTGTGTCAGACCGTCGACGGGGTTGCCGCCGACCAAAAAAGCAACGCCGACCAAAATACCGATGCCTAAAGACAGCAGTACGCGGCGGGTAATGACGGCAAGTGCCAGTGCCAAAAAGGGTGGCACAACCGAGAAAAATGAATGTGAATAGTCGATCAGCTGCATGGTTTATGGGGGTGTTAAGCGTCCGGATGGGAGGGTATCTGTCCGCCTCCGGTTTGGGTTTTGTTGGCAAAATGGGCGGAAATATTTTTGTCGTAAAAAATATTTGTTTAAAATCAAACAACCGATTTTTTAAAATGCCCATTAATCGATATTGATGGGCATTTTATCATTTAAAAAATATTTTGGTTAAATTATGTGTGTTATTGCAGGTTTAATGCGATAAACAGCGTGTTGCCACGGCGCATGACCAGCAAGGGGACGTTTTTGCCCGCCTTGTCCATAGCTTTGCGGAAACCGTCTTCGTCATTGACGGGGACTTGCCCGACGGCAAGAATTTCGTCGCCGCGCCTCAAGCCTGCGCGTTCTGCCGCGTCGGAAACCCGTACGACGACGAGGTGTCCGCCGCTGCTGTCGGTATGTGTCTGAAGGGTAATGCCTGCGGATTCGACCGAGAACGTACCGGATTGCTGTTCGGTGTAGGGGGCTTCATCTGTTTTGGATGATGCGCCGGTATGCTCGGCGGCGTTGCCCAGCTTGATTTTGATTGTGATTTCTTCGCCTTTGCGCCATACGCCGAGGCTGACTTCTTTTCCCGGTGTAATGGCACCGACCATAACGGGAAGGTCTCCGGAAGAACGTATTTCTCCACCGTCGAGGCTGAGGACGATGTCGCCCGCCTGCAGGCCGGCACGTTCTGCGGGGCTGCCGGGCAGGACTTTGGTAATCAATGCGCCGCTGGCTTTATCCAGACCGAACGACTGTGCCAAACCGTAGGATACTTCCTGAATGATGACACCCAGTTGCCCGCGTTGGACTTTGCCGGTGTTTTTCAGTTGTTCGGCAACATTCATGGCAACGTCAATCGGGATGGCGAAGGAAATGCCCATAAATCCGCCGCTGCGGCTGTATATTTGCGAATTGATGCCGACGACCTGTCCTTTCAGGTTGAACAGCGGGCCGCCGGAGTTGCCCGGATTGATGGCAACGTCGGTTTGGATGAAGGGTGTGTAGCTTTCGTTGGGCAGGCTTCTGCCTTTGGCGGAGACGATGCCGGAGGTAACACTGTTGTCGAAACCGAAGGGTGCGCCGATGGCGGCGACCCATTCGCCCGGTTTCAAATCTTTGGGATTGCCGATTTTGACGACGGGCAGCTCTTCCGTTGCGTCGATTTTCAGAAGGGCGACATCGGATTGGACATCCGAGCCGACGAGTTTGGCGGTATATTCGCGCTTGTCGTTGAGCAGGACTTTGATGCTGCCCATACCGGCAACGACGTGGGTATTGGTCAGGATGTAGCCGTCTTTGCTGATGATGAAGCCCGAACCGAAGTTCAATCCGCCGTCGTCTGCTTCTTCTTGGGGGATTTCGGGCATATTCGGGACGAGGCGTTTGAAAAATTCGTAGAACGGGTCGCTGTCGGCAAGCGGGTCGGAATCGGTTTCGGCATTGCCGCTGCCGTTTTGGGTGCGCGGGGCGGGGGCTGCCTGAATATTGACGACTGCCGGACCTTCGCTTTGCACCAGTTGGGCAAAGTCGGGCAGCAGCATACTGACGCTGCCGTCGTCTTTGGTGTGTTCGATGCGTTCTACGAAGGATGCTTCTTTTTTGTCCGCACCGAAAAAGCTGCCTGCCTTGTCGCAGCCTGCCAGCGAGGCGGCACACAGTGCTGCCAAAGCGAGGTATTGGTATTTTTTGAACACGTTTCGTCCTTTGTGTTGTGCCGATATTGACTTCAATGCCGTCTGAAGCGCATTTTGTCGGCTTCAGACGGCATAGAGTGAAATTTTACAACGGTTGTCTGAATTTTCAAGCATTTCATTATTAAAGGGGAGACCCGTCAGGCTTTGGCGGGATATTCGCACAGGTCGTTGATGATGCAGGTTTGGCATTGCGGTTTGAGTGCCTTGCAGGTGTAGCGTCCGTGCAAAATCAGCCAGTGGTGCGCGTCCATCAGGAACTCTTTAGGAATGAAGCGCATCAGTTTGTCTTCGACTTCGCGCACATCTTTCCCGGGGGCGATTTTGGTTCGGTTGGACACGCGGAAAATATGCGTATCGACCGCCATAACGGGATGGCCGAACGCCGTGTTCAATACCACGTTTGCCGTTTTGCGCCCCACGCCCGGCAACGATTCCAAAGCCTCGCGGTCTTCCGGCACTTCGCCGTTGTATTTTTCCAGCAGGATGCGGCAGGTCTGCATGATGTGCTTGGACTTGGTTTTATATAACCCGATGGTTTTCGTGTATTCCATCACGCCGTCCAAGCCCAAATCCAGCATCGCCTGCGGCGTATCGGCAACCGGAAACAGTTTCGCCGTCGCCTTGTTCACGCCGACGTCGGTCGCCTGCGCCGAAAGCAGAACGGCGATTAAAAGCTCGAAAGGGGAGTTGAAATTCAGCTCGGTGGTCGGATGGGGGTTGGCGGCGCGGAAGCGTTCGAAAATTTCTTGGCGGATGTGTCTGTTCATTTTTTTATACGGTGGGTTTGTGTGTTCGGCATTATAACGTATGGTTCAGGCGGCGTAATATTGCATTCCCCACAGAATGAAGGCGTAACGCGCCGTTTTGCCGATAACCAGCATCAGCCCGCTTGTCCACGGATTCAACCGCAGCCAGCCAGCGGCAAGCGGCAGTGCGTCGCCGATGACGGGCAGCCAGGCAAACGCAAGCAGCCATACGCCGTAACGCTTCATTATCCTGATTGTTTTTTCAGACGGCATTTTTCGGGAAGGCAGCAAACGCCCCATCCAATAGGAAACCATACTGCCCAATCCGTTGGCAAGGCCGGCGCACAGCAACGCGCCGTATGCATGTTCGGAAAAGCGGTGGACGAATAGGGCAAAGGCGGCTTCCGATGTGCCGGGCAGGAGGGTGGCGGAAGTGAAGGCGGAAAAGGCGAGTGCGGCGTAGGCGTAAAAGACGGTCATGTACGGTTTGTGGTAAATCAAAATGAGGATTGAAAAAATACAGCGTCGGCGTGCTTGTCGGGATAATAACGGATATTGTCCGGCGAGGATATGCCGGCGGCTTGCAAATTTGTGAAATGTCAGTATGATTCACGCCGCCCTTGAAGAATGTCAATTTTTGCCGTCCGAACCGTGCAATGTATTCCAATAAAATGAAAGGCAAATCATGTCTGCGCAATCACAAAACAACCATACATCCCCGTTGGTCGTCTTGACTACGCTGTTCTTCATGATGGGTTTTATTACCTGCATGAACGACATCCTTATCCCTCATTTGAAAGAAATTTTCGACCTGACTTATGTTCAGGCGATGCTGGTTCAATTTTGCTTTTTTACCGCCTATGCGGTGATGTCCATCCCGATGGGGGCTTTTGTCGGCAAAGTCGGCTACAAAAACGGCGTTATCGGCGGCTTTCTGCTGACGGCGGTCGGATGCCTGCTGTTTTATCCTGCTGCGGGCAGCCATTCTTACGCGGTATTTTTGGGCGCGTTGTTTATTTTGGCTTCCGGCGTAACGCTGCTTCAGGTTGCCGGTAATCCTTATGTAACCCTGCTGGCGAAACCCGGCAAGGAATCGGCAACGCTGACGCTGGTTCAGGCGTTCAATTCTTTGGGTACGACCATTGCGCCGCAAATCGGCGCATTCCTGATTTTGGCGGACGCAACCCAAACCGTCAGCAAGGCGGAACAGATTTCTTCCGTACAGATTCCCTATTTGGGGCTGGCGGGGCTGCTGATTATCCTTGCCGTATTTGTCAAACTGATCCGTCTGCCCGACGCGCAAAAAATTGCCGCCGAGGAAAGCGCGCACAACCACGACGGCAAAACCGGCGTGTGGCAGTACAAACATCTCGTGTTCGGTGCGGCAGGCATTTTCTGCTACGTCGGTGCGGAAGTCTCCATCGGTTCGCTGATGGTCAATGTGTTGGGTTATCTGAAAGGGCTGGATCATGCTTCTGCCGCGCATTACCTGTCGTTTTATTGGGGCGGCGCGATGGTCGGACGTTTCCTCGGTTCGGCGGTGATGGCGAAATTCGCGCCCAACCGTTATTTGGCGTTTAACGCATCGGCTGCGGTCGTGCTGCTTGCCGTCGCGATGGCGACGGGCAGCGGCAATGCGGATGTGGCGATGTGGTCGCTGCTTGCCATCGGTTTTTTCAACTCGATTATGTTCCCGACGATTTTCTCTTTGGCAACCAAAGGGTTGGGCAAATTCACCAACGCGGCTTCCGGTGTGCTGTGTACCGCGATTGTCGGCGGTGCGGTCGTTCCTGTCGTACAGGGCTGGGCGGCAGATACTTATACCCTGATGTCTTCGTTTGTCGTTTCCGTAATCTGTTACCTGTATATCGTGTTTTTTGCGGTGTACGGGTATCGGGCGGACGAATAATCTTTTTCTTGAGAAATGCCGTCTGAACATCTTTCAGACGGCATTTTTGCGTACCGGTGTTTGCGGCGTGTGTGCCGAGGTTTTAATACTTCAATCCATAAAAGTCTTATATGCCAACAAACAAAAAAATAAAAAATTATATTTCAAAAAAATTAATTTAAATCGAGAAAATTGCCGTTTTGTTTCTGTCCGGCTTTTGTAAAACGCTAAAATGCCGTCTGAAGACGTCGGGCGGATTCGGTATGGTGTGTTAGAATCCGTTAACTTTATATCAAATCGGGCAAAGAATCATGTTTGCTTTCAAATCCTTACTCGATATGCCGCGCGGTGAGGCACTTGCCGTCGTCGTCGCTCTGATTGCCGCGATGGGCTATACCATCATTTCATTGGAGTGGCTGCCGCATATGTCCATTATTGCCGCTATCGTCGTGCTGATTTTGTACGGCTTGGCGCGCGGTTTGAAATACAACGATATGCAGGCGGGGATGGTTGGCGCGTTGAATCAGGGTATGGGCGCGATTTACCTGTTTTTCTTCATCGGGCTGATGGTCAGCGCGCTGATGATGAGCGGCGCGATTCCGACGCTGATGTATTACGGTTTCGGACTGATTTCCCCGACTTATTTCTACTTTTCCGCCTTCGCGCTGTGTTCCGTCATCGGCGTGTCCATCGGCAGCAGCCTGACCACCTGCGCTACGGTCGGCGTTGCCTTTATGGGTATGGCGGCGGCGTTTCAGGCTGATATGGCGATGACGGCGGGCGCGATTGTTTCCGGTGCGTTTTTCGGCGATAAAATGTCCCCGCTTTCCGACACCACGGGCATTTCCGCCTCTATCGTCGGTATCGACCTGTTTGAACACATCAAAAACATGATGTACACCACCATCCCCGCGTGGCTCATCAGCGCGGCACTGATGCTTTGGCTTCTTCCCAGCGTTGCCGCGCAGGATTTGAACAGCGTCGAATCCTTCCGCAGCCAGCTTGAAGCCACGGGATTGGTGCACGGCTATTCGCTGATTCCGTTTGCGCTGTTGGTCGTTCTTGCGCTGATGCGCGTCAACGCCGTCGTTGCCATGCTCTTTACCGTCATGGTTGCCGTTGCTGTAACGTATCTGCACAGCACGCCCGATCTGCGTCAGCTCGGCGCGTGGTTTTACGGCGGCTACAAACTCGAAGGCGAAGCGTTTAAAGACATCGCCAAACTCATTTCGCGCGGCGGTTTGGAAAGTATGTTTTTCACGCAGACCATCGTGATTCTCGGTATGAGCCTTGGCGGGCTGCTGTTTGCGCTCGGTGTAATTCCTTCCCTGCTGGATGCCGTCCGCAGCTTTTTGACGAATGCCGGACGCGCGACGTTCAGCGTTGCCATGACTTCGGTCGGGGTTAATTTCCTGATTGGAGAGCAATATTTGAGTATTTTGTTGTCGGGTGAAACGTTCAAACCTGTTTACGATAAGCTCGGCCTCCATTCGCGCAACCTGTCGCGCACGCTCGAAGATGCGGGGACGGTGATTAACCCGCTTGTTCCGTGGAGCGTGTGCGGCGTATTTATCAGCCACGCCCTCGGCGTACCCGTTTGGGAATATCTGCCTTATGCCTTTTTCTGCTATTTGAGTTTGGCTTTGACGCTTCTGTTCGGCTGGACGGGGCTGACCTTGAGCAAAAAATAAGCGGATAAGCGAAATGCCGTCTGAACCTGTTTTCCGGTTTCAGACGGCATTTTGGCGTTGGAACTAAGTTTACCCAAGGTTGCACTTACTCAAATTTAAAGCCCCTGCTTGTTAGCGGGGGCTTTTATAAAATATAAAAGATACATGAAAAACTAGGTATAATAATCTCATTGGAAATGAATTTTGGGGAAAATCATGTTGAAGAAAGTTTTCGTTCTTGCTGTTTGTGTGTTGGCTGCATCTCCTGTCTTTGCCAAATCCAATCATCCAAGACAAGCAGAACCACAATACAAAGAGTTCCACTTGTGGATTGACAGGGCAAACAATTATGTAACCCGACAAGATGGAAAATGGGTCTACTGCACAAAAGGTATTGGTTGTGTGTCCGAACAAACAGTAGCAAGTGGTTATCAACCGAACGGTGAGCCTTACATTGCGTCGCCGGTTAAAAACAATCTGATGCGCCAACGCATCAGAGAACTTGACCGATTTTTTAAACACTAATTTTAAACCGCCTATTAAAGGCGGTTTTTGCTTTCATTTCAATTCAATTTAAAAGGAGACCCATCATAGGTCTCCTTTCCGTACCAAATCAATTAGTGTTCTTGAATATCCTCAACTGCACGTTCACGCAGTGTTTGGAAATTGTCTTCCACCAACAATTTGCCATCCTTAAAGATAGTCTGCATCACGTCATCAGAGTAATCACTGTCCGAATACAGGTTATCCATATAGCTATCGCCATTGTTTACCACTTTCACACGTCCGCGCTGGCTTTTCTTTTTACTGTCGGTTTTCGGTGCTTTAAACACGATGTGCTCATCACCACCAATCGTAACCGCAGTGCATTTCACAGCAAAGCCAAGTACATCTCGGGTAACATATTGGTAAGTATAACTGCCGATACCAAACACCACGTTTGATGAAGCAAAACTTTTACGTTCCAAACGTTCAAAGATTTCCATCATACGTTGATATGTAATGCTGTCGCCATAAATCGCACCAATATGGCTGTCCAGAACTTTGTAACCCTTGCTGTTCACCACACCACCAAAAGTTAATATAGCACCTAGCAATAATGCACCTAGTATTTTTAATTTACTTTTTGTATCTTTCTCTTGCCACGGTTTTTCATCAAAAAGTTCACTAAAAAAATCAAAGACAGTGTGCCAAATAGCTTTCCATAGTTCCATTTTGTTTCTTCAATAAAATAATTCAAAAAATCCCTACTATGTTTGTCGGATGGGGCGGATTGAAACAGAAAACACCCGTACAGTCATCCTAAACTGTACAGAAACGGCGGTGCGGGCAGGCTCTGCTTACTTCACGCGGGTCGCCATCAGCGTGTGCAGGCGGCGGTTGTCGGCGCGTGCGACGGTAAATTGCAGGTTGCCGATGATGACTTTTTCGCCGCGTACGGGCAGGTGTCCCAATTCCTGAATGACCAGACCGCCGATGGTGTCGGCTTCTTCGCTGCTGTATTCCGTGCCGAAAAAGGCGTTGATGTCTTCGATTTCGGTAGCCGCGTGGATACGCCAGCGTTCGGCGGAAACGGCGTGGATGTTGTCGGCGCTTTCGTCTTCGTCAAACTCGTCTTCGATGTCGCCGACGATTTGCTCGATGATGTCTTCAAAAGTGACTAAACCCGACGTGCCGCCGTATTCGTCGATGACAATCGCCATATGGTTGCGCTGTTCGCGGAACTCTTTGAGCAGTGCGTTCAGCGATTTGCCTTCGGGGACGAAGACGGCGGGGCGCAAGACGGATTTGAGGTGGAACTGCTCGGGGTTGAACATATATTTGAGCAGGTCTTTGGCGTGCAAAATGCCCAAAACTTCGTCTTTGTCTTCGCCGATGACGGGGAAGCGCGAATGGGCGGTATCGATGATGTAGGCGGTGATGCGTTCGATGCTGTCGTTTTCTTTTAAAACGTTCATACGGCTGCGCGTAATCATCGCGTCGCGCACTTCCAGCTCGGCAAAGTCCAATACTTTTTCCAGTCGGGTCAGTGTGTCGGCATCAAAAACTTCCTGCTCGTGTGCTTGGCGCAGCAGGGTCAATACGTCTTCGGCGGAGTCGGGCTCGCCGGCAAGTCGGGAGATTAGGCGTTCGAAAAACTTGGGTTTCGACTGCGTACCGTCCATTTTAATATTCGTCCTCTTGGTAGGGGTTGGGGAAGCCCGCCGCCAGCATCAGGCGGATTTCTTCGGCTTCCATTATTTCGGCTTCATCGTCTTCGATGTGGTCGTAGCCCATCAGGTGTAAAGTACCGTGTATGGTCAGGTGGGCAAAATGCTGCTCGGGTGTTTTGCCTTGTTCGGCGGCTTCTTTCAAAACCACTTGCGGACAAATCACCAAATCACCATACAGGCCGTCTGAAAACTGGTCGGGCAGGATTTCGCCTTCGTTGAGCGCGAAACTCAATACATTGGTGGCGTAATCTTTGCCTCGATAGTCACGGTTGTAGGCGCGGGCTTCTTCTTCGTCCAGAAGAATCAGGCTGATGTCGGCGCGGCGGTATTCGTTTTTTAAGGCCGACCACGCCCAGCGGTAGAAATCGCGTTTGCTCGGAAGGTTGGCGGCGGAAGAAGCGTTTTCAAAGTTCAGATGAAAACGTTGCCGCTGTAAGGATAAAAAAGGATATTGTTTGGCGCGTTTCATGTTGTCCGGAAAATTTGGTTTTTAGGCGTAAATATAACATATTCACCCTCATGCCGTCTGAAAAAACGCCCAAAATATGATAGACTTCATGCCGTTTTCCATCTTTCAGGCAACCATTATGAACCCGAAAAAACTCGTTATCGCCAGTCGCGAAAGCTTGCTTGCCATGTGGCAGGCAAAGCATATCCAAGGCCGTCTGAAAGCCCTGTATCCCGATTGCGAAGTCGAGATTTTGGGTATGACCACGCGCGGCGACCAGATTTTGGACAGAACTTTGTCAAAAGTCGGAGGTAAAGGCTTGTTTGTCAAAGAGTTGGAACAGGCTTTATATGACGGGCGCGCTGATTTGGCCGTGCATTCGATTAAAGACGTACCGATGGATTTGCCTGAAGGTTTCGCGCTTGCGGCCATCGGCGAACGCGCCAATCCGTTTGACGCGTTTGTGTCCAACCAATACGCGCGTTTGGAAGAAATGCCCAAAGGTGCCGTCGTAGGCACATCCAGCCTGCGCCGCGAAGCCCAGTTGCGCGCGCGCTATCCGCATTTGCTTATCAAACCTCTGCGCGGCAATGTGCAAACCCGTTTGTCCAAACTCGATAATGGCGAATACGACGCAATTATCTTGGCTGCCGCCGGTTTGCAGCGTCTGGAATTGGATGAACGCATCCGCATGATTTTGTCGGAATCCGACAGCCTGCCTGCAGCCGGACAAGGCGCATTGGGTATTGAAATTGCCGCGCATCGCGAAGATTTGTACGAAGTCTTGAAGCCTTTGAATCACGATACCACACATGCCTGCGTGACGGCCGAACGCGCGTTGGCGCGCGCTTTGGGCGGAAGCTGCCAAGTGCCGCTGGCCGCATATTGCACGGAAGAAAACGGCTTGCTGACCTTGCGCGGACTGGTCGGACACCCCGACGGTTCGGTTGTGTTGCAGGCGGACGCGCAAGCACCTGCCGAATACGCCGACGCGCTCGGACGCGCAGTTGCCAAAAAACTGGCGGACGACGGTGCGCAGGAATTGATTGGAGCAGTATTGAATACGGAAAATTGATTTTATCGAAAATTTATAGTGGATTAACAAAAATCAGTACGGCGTTGCCTCGCCTTGTCGTACTATTATCTGTACTGTCTGCGGCTTCGTCGCCTTGTCCTGATTTTTGTTAATCCACTATAAAGAAAATAATATAAGTTATTGTTTTTAATTAATTTATTTCATCAGTTTTACTCGCCTTATTTCGTCATTCCCGCGCAGGCGGGAATCCAGTTTGCTCGGTTTCAGTTGTTTCTAATCAATTCTTGCAGCATTGGGTTCCTGGATTCCCGCCTGCGCGGGAATGACGGCGGAAAGGTTTTTGTGGCTTCGGATAATATAGTGGATTAACAAAAATCAGGACAAGGCGACGAAGCCGCAGACAGTACAGATAGTACGACAAGGCGAGACAACGCCGTACTGGTTTAAAGTTAATCCACTATACTGTGGCGTTCAAATTTTGAATTTGAGAATGATGATATTCGTATTTTTTATTTGAGTTCATCATATTGGGTTGATTTTGTAGATGTTTTTAGCTTGTTTGAAATTGTTATAGTTTATTGTTTTTTAACAAAAAACAGATGCCGTCTGAACTGGTTAAGGTTCAGACGGCATTTTCATATGGCTGTGCTTTTACAGTACTTTCACGATGCTTTCGCACAGATAATCGATGTTGTCGTCGGTAATGCCGGCGACGTTGATACGGCCGGAACGGACGGCATAAATGGCAAACTCGTTTTTCAGGCGGTCGACTTGTTCGGGAGTCAAGCCGCTGAAAGAGAACATGCCGTTTTGTTCAATAATGAAATCAAAGTCTTGGGTTGCACCTTTGGCTTTGAGCAACTCGACAAATTTTTGGCGCATGGCTTTGATGCGGTCGCGCATTTCATCGAGTTCGGCAATCCATTGGGCTTTCAAATCATCATTTTTTAACACCAGCGCAATGGTGTTCGCGCCGTGTGAAGCCGGATTGGAATACAAGGTACGGATGATGGTTTTGACTTGGCTGTGGGCGCGGGCGGCGGTTGCTTCGTCTTCGGCCACCAAAGTGAACGCGCCGACGCGCTCGTTGTACATGCCGAAGTTTTTGGAATAAGAGCTGGCAATCAGCAATTCTGTATTGTGTTTCAAGAACACGCGCAAGCCGTAGGCATCTTCTTCCAGACCGTTGCCGAAGCCTTGGTAGGCAAAGTCAAACAGCGGCAGCCAGCCTTTTTCGGCAGAAAGTTTTGCCAGAGTTTCCCATTGTTCGGGCGTAGGGTCGATGCCGGTAGGGTTGTGGCAGCAGCCGTGCAGCAGGACGATGTCGCCTTTTTGCGCTTGGCTCAAGTCTTCAATCATGCCGTCCCAATCCAAACCGTGTTTGGCGGCATCATAGTAGCGATAAGGTTTGTCTTGGATACCGACCGCTTTGGCGATGGCGTTGTGGTTTGGCCAGGTCGGATTGGAAATCCAGATGGTTTGCGCGTTCAACTGACGTTTGGCAAACTCGGTCGCAATACGCAATGCGCCTGTACCGCCAAGGCTTTGCGCTGTTTTGGCGCGGCGGCTGGCGATGATTTCGTGGTCTTTGCCGAACAGCAGGATTTGGGTTTGCGCGTTGTAGTCGGCAACGCCGTCGATGGTCAGGTAGTTTTTGGTTGTTTCACTTTCCAACAGGCGTTTTTCGGCTTCTTTGACGGCTTTGACAATGGGTGTCGCGCCGGATGCGTCTTTATAAACGCCGATGCCGAGGTTGACTTTTTCGGGGCGGGTTTCGGCTTTGAACGCTTCGCCCAAACCGAGAATCGGATCGGCGGGGGCGGCTTCGATGTGCTTGAAGAACATGGCTTGCTCCTTGATGGGGACGGAAGATAATTCGGGTTTGCCGATTTTACGCTGTTTTACACGGGCTGGAAACAGACGTAATCACGCCTGCCCGATATGGGCGAAGGTTTCCCAGTTTGACCGTATGTGTTCTGCAAGCAGGGGCAGGTCTTGTTCGGCGGCTTCGTAGTATGCGCCGTCCCATTCTTCAAAGTCGGGGAACTGTTTGCGCAGGGATTCGATGTCTGCGCCTCCGTCGGCGAGCGTTTCGATGGTTTCCCCGTGTTGTTCGTAGAGGGCTTTGGCTTTGTCCAAGACTTTCGGCACGGCTTTGATTTTCCAGCGGCGCAGGCTGTCGGCAAGCGGGTTGCGGAAAATGTATTCGCCGTAGCCAGAGGCGATAAGCTGTACGAAGCCGCCTTCTTCGACTTGGCTGTCGAGGTAGCAGAATGCGGTCAGCGTGTGTTGGTCGTTGGACAGGCAGGAGAGGGATTCGTCGCTGGTTTGGGCGGTGTGTTCGAGGTAGGCGGAAACGAGGGTATAGAGCAGAACGGATGGTTCTTGTTGGCGGATGTCTTCCGGAAGGGTAAGCGCAGTCATGGTATGCCGTCTGAAAAGTGGGGATTATAGCGGATTGCACCTTCGGGTCGGAAATATCCTTTATCTTGCCGATGGCGTAAAATAGGCGTACACCAACCACGTGAAGGAAAATCGAATGGACAATCTGAATCCGCAGGAAATTTCCGTGTTGCCGGAAAATCTGCCGCTGTATTGCTCGGGACCGGACAACGAGCAGTGGAACGGACATCCGAGGGTGTTTTTGCCTTTGGGCGAAGGAGAGTTGGGCAGCGTTGCCTGCCCGTATTGCGGCACGCGCTACCGCCTTGACGGAAAGATGCCGCATCATCATTACGCCTGAATGCAAACGGCGGAAAAATGCCGTCTGAAGCCTTTTCCGGTTTCAGACGGCATTTGTTTGGCGGGGCGGGCTGTTCCGGCACGGGTATTCTGCCCGACGCGCCGCCCGGACGGGGAGAGGAGGTTTCCGTTCTCCGCGTGCTGCTGCTATGGATGGCGGCGTTTCGCCTAGAGGAAGAAAATCATTGCCACGACGACGGCAATCACGCCGTAAATCGCCATCGGGATAACGGTTTTCTTGATAATCGCACCTTCGGAATTTTTCACGTCCAATACGGTACATACGGCGATGATGTTGTTGAGGCACACCATATTGCCCATCGCGCCGCCGACGGACTGCAACGCCAGAATCAGGGTAACGGACAGGCCGGTATCCAAGGCGATTTGCTGCTGAATCGGGCCGAAGGTCAGGTTGGACACGGTGTTGGAGCCGGAGAAGAACGCACCGATTGCGCCCAAATACGGCGAGAAGTAAACCCAGTGTTCGCCCGCCATTGCGGCAAATTCCTTACCGATGATTTTCACCATCGAATTGTCGCCGCCGACCAGCATCAGCTGAACCATAATCAGCGCGCCCATCAGGGCAAGCAGCGGTTTTTTGGTTTGATTGAAGGTTACGGCATAAATTGTCCAAGCATCTTTGAATTTGGTCTTATACAGCAGGATGCAGATCCAAACGGTAAAGACAAACGGAATCCAAGCCGGGACGTACAGCGTTTGGTAAGACGCGCTGACATCTTGTCCGAAAATATTGCCGAAGGTAATTGTCAGGGAGTCGCTGACGGTGATTTTGGACAAATCAAACGGCAGTTGGAAGCTGAACCATTCTTCTTTGCTGGTCAAAATGCCTTTGATGCCAAGTTGTTTGATGCGCGTAACCACCAGCATACCGATCAGCATACCCAAAGGGGCGAGTGCTTTGGCGACTTGGGCGAACGGCACTTTTTCGGCATTCGGGTCTTTGGCGTGGTCTTTGCTCAAGCCCCAGCCTTTATTAGCTGCAAATACGGAAAACATCAGGCCGATTGCGCCGGCAACCAAAGAAGGAAATTCTTCGTTGACCATTGCCAATGCGACATAGGGAAGGGTACAGGAGAAAACGGCAATGGCGACGAAGCCCAAGTTTTTGCGGATTTCAGACCAAGGCACGATAAAACTCAAGCCGATGACGGGGATGATGAAACCCGCGAAGAAGTGCATCACGCCGGTCTGTCTGCCGATGGCGAGGATGTCTTCGGCACTCAGGTTCAGCGGTGCGAAACCGAACCAGGTCGGCGTACCGACCGCGCCGAATGATACCGGCACGGAGTTCATCACCAAAGTGAAAATCGCCACTTTCAACGGGTTGAAGCCCAAGCTCATCAGAATCGGCGCGGCAATCGCGGCAGGCGTACCGAAGCCGGACGCGCCTTCAATCATAAAGGCAAACGACCAGCCGATAATCATCAGTTGCGCTACGGGGTTCGGGCTGATGGTCGCCAGCCATTTGCGGATGACATCGATGCAGCCCGTGGTTTCCATCATACGGTTGAACATAATCGCGCCGAAAATCACGGTAATCGGCGTGAGCGTTTTGACGAGGCCGGAAGCGGCGGTGGCGTTGAGCAGCATTCCCGCATCGCCGAAGTAGAAAAGTTTGATGGCGTAAATCAGCACTGCGGTAATCGGCAGCGCGACGTAGGAAGGCATACTGTTTTTTTTCACCATCAGCCAAATCAGCAGGACGATGGGGAATATGCTGAGGAAAAGTGCCATAACGAATCCTTTTTAGGCATTTGCATCATAAGGCGCGTTGAGGTTTGGAAAGACGTTCAAATCCCGCACACCCGATATTTTGGTTAAAAGATAAATTGGTAAGACCAATTATTATGCGTTTGCACACTTTACGTAATCTTATGTAATCGGTCAAGCATTTTATCGATAACGCCCCTTAATGCGGGTTAAGGATGGTGATGATGCGGCGGAGGGAGTGTGGGAAAGGGGCGTGTAAAAAAAGCCGCCCGAAAGGCTTCAGACGGCATTTTCAGCATTTTTCCAGCGGCACGAATACCGCGCCGTCCCCGTCCACGCGGAGGATTGAAGCATAGTCGTTATGCCAGTCGCCCAAAACGATGCGGGTAAAGCCGTTTTCGTGATGGATATGCTCGCGGTGGGTGTGTCCGTGTATCAGCCTTTCCGCGTTAAAGGCGCGAACCTGCCGCGCGGTAAAGGCGGCATTGACATCCATAATATCGGCGGGCTTGACCTGTTTTTCCATTTTGCTGACACGCCTGATTTTGGCGGCAAGGCGTGTGCGCCACTTCAGAGGCAGCATTAGGAACAGTTTTTGCAGCCGCTTCCGATGCACGATTTTGCGGAAACGTTGGTATGCCCTGTCATCCGTACACAGAGTGTCGCCGTGGCAGATGAGGGTTTTGCAGCCGAACAAGTCCAAAACCGAGTAATCCGGCAGTAGCGTCATGCCCGCACGCCGGCAAAAATCCTGACCGATTAGGAAGTCGCGGTTACCCCTGACAAAGAACACGGCAACGCCTTTGTCGGACAATTTCCTGATTTCACGCGCAACCGAAGTATTCAACTCGGAAACTTCGTCATCGCCCACCCAAAAATCAAACAAATCGCCCAAAATATAAACCGCCCGCGCCTGTCCGGCGGCGGAAGAACGTAAAAAAAGCAGCAACAGCGCGGTCAGTTCGGGATGCTTTTCGCTCAAATGCAGGTCGGAAATGAAATAGGAGGGTCGCATAGGCAGGTTTCCAATCGGGCGGATGTCGTGGCGGATTATAACGCGCCCGGCGGCGGGGCAATACGGCAAATGCCGCGCCAAGCATCGGGCATTGGCGGAACTGGGGTTCGAGCGCGTTAAAAATGCCGTCTGAAGGCTTCAGACGGCATCGCGGGGGCGGGATGCGGTAAGGTTTTGCCGGAAAGATATGGGGTGTGGCGGCGAGATTTCCGTTAAAATACGCTTCTTTTTTATTTTTCCCGACCATTATGCGCCTGACCCACATCAAACTCTCCGGCTTCAAATCTTTTACCGACCCGACCACGATTCATGTGCCGGGGCAGCTTGTTGCGGTTATCGGGCCGAACGGCTGCGGCAAGTCGAATGTGATTGACGCGGTGCGCTGGGTGTTGGGCGAGGCTTCGGCGAAGCAGCTTCGCGGCGAGAGTATGCAGGACGTGATTTTTAACGGTGCGGCGACGCGCCGTCCTGCGCCGAGGGCTTCGGTGGAGCTGGTGTTTGACAACAGCGACCACGGTTTGCAGGGGGCGTGGGGACAGTATGCCGAGGTGAGCATCAAGCGGCAGCTGACGCGTCAGGGCGAATCGACTTATTTCATCAACAATCAGACCGTGCGCCGCCGTGACATTACTGATTTGTTTCTGGGTACGGGCGTGGGCGCGCGCGGTTATGCCGTTATCGAACAGGGGATGATTTCGCGCATCATCGAAGCGCGGCCGGAGGAGTTGCGCGCCTATATTGAGGAGGCGGCGGGCGTGTCCAAATATAAGGAACGCCGCAAGGAGACGGAAGGCCGTCTGAAAGACACGCGCGAGCATTTGCAGCGTTTGGGCGATTTGCAGAACGAATTGGCGCGTCAGGTGGAAAAGCTGGAGAAACAGGCGGAAACTGCCGAACGCTACAAATTCCTGACTGCGCAGTTGAACCGCCAGCAGGATTTGCTCGATTACGCCCAATGGCAGCAATCGCTTGCCGCCGCCGACAAGGCGACCGCGCAGCATCAGTCTTTGCAGGCGCAGCAGGATGAAACCGCCGCGCAGGTTCAGGCGTTAAATGACGAAGTACACGCCTTGCAGACCGCCGAACAGTCGCAGCAGCAGGCAGTACACGAATTGGGCAACAAACGCGGCGTGTTGCGCGAGCAGATTGCCCGTTTGGAAGAACAAATCCGCCACCGGCAAAACCTGCATCAACGCATCGAACGCGACAAGCAGGCAGCGCAGGCGCAGATGCAACGCATTCATCAAGAGCAGCAGCAAATCCGCGTGCAGCTTGAAGAAAACGAGTTGCAGGCCGAAGAAAAGCAAACCGAGCTGGCAGAGTGGGCGATGCAGGTTGCTGAACACGAAGAGCGTCTGCCCGAATTGGAAGAAGCCCAAGCCACGCTCAACGCCGCCTTCCAAACCCAGCAGGACGAGGCAAACCGCATCCGCCGCGAACTGGCGTTGAAGCAGCAGCAGCTTGCCCATGCCGAACAAACCGTTGCCAAGCACGAAGAGCGCAAAGGTCGTCTGAAACAGGAAAACCAAGCCCTGAACCTGCCTGACGAAGCCGAAACCGCCGCCGCGCAGGAAGCAGCTGCCTTGTTGCAAAGCCAGCAAGAGCATTACGAAGAACAAATCATTGCCGCCGAAGAAGCCTTACACACCGCCCGCGAGGCGTTTCAGACGGCCTCAAACCGCTTCCAAAGCCTGAAGCAGCAACACATTACCTTGCAGGCGCAGCAGCAGGCGTTGTCGCAAATCCTGTCGCAACAGCAGGAAGCCGCCGACTTCTGGCAGGCAACCGACCACGCCGCCGCGCCGCAACTGTGGCAACGCATCACCGCCCCCGCCGAGTGGCAGCACGCCTTGTCCGTCATCCTGGCCGAACGCCTGCACGCCCGCGCCGTATCGAACGGCTTCGTTCCCCCCGTGCCGTTGCCGCAGGGGCAGGCAGCATGGCTTTCAGACGACCTCTCCGGCGGCATCAAAAAATCGCTGCCCGTACAGGCATTGCTGAACCAAATCCAAGCGCAGCCGCCGTTTCAGACGGCATTGCACCACTGGCTCGACGGCGTATTGTGCGCGCCCGATTTGAGCTACGCCCTCGCGCATCAAAGCGATTTGGGCGCACACCAAATCTGGCTCACGCCCGAAGGTCATCAGGTCGATAAAGTCAGCGTCCTACTCTATGCCAAGCCCGCGCAGGAAAGCCTGATTGCCCAAAAAGCGCGCCTTGACGGCATTGCGTCCAAACTGGAAAACCTCGCCCCCGAACTCTCCGCCGCCGAAGCCGCGTTCAAACAGGCGGAGGTTGCCGCGCGCTCGTCCGAAGTGCAACATAAAAACCTGATGCAGCAGCAACAGCAGCACACGCGCCAATACAGCCAGGCGCAGCAACGCGCCGCCGAACTCTTGGCGCGCACCAACCAAGGACAAATCCGCCGCGAACACATCGAGCGCGAACTGGCGCAGTTGGCGGAAGAACAGACCGTGTTGCAACACACGTCCGATGGGCTTTCAGACGACATCGCCACTTTGCAGGAAGCCGCCGCCGAACTCGAACACCAGCAGCAAACCACCGCACACAGCCGCCAAGAGCAGCAAGGCCGTCTGAAACAGGCGCAGCTTGCCCTGTTGGAAGCCAACCGCCAATACGGGCTTGCCGAAGTCGCCGTCCACAAACTCAACCAGCAAAAACAAAACTACCGGCAGCAAATCGCCCGGCTCGAACAGCAAACCCTCGATTGGCAGGAACGCCAGCAAGAGCTTGCCCTTGCCTATGAAACCGAGTTCCAAAACGACGAGCAGCACATCAAGCTCGACGAATTGACCGAAGCCGTGCACACGCTGGACGAAGAATACATCGCCGCGCAGGAAAAACTCGCGCAGATTCAGGAGCAGGGCAGGGAGCAATACACCCGCGTACAAACCCTGCAAACCAAGCTGCCGCAGCTTCAGGCAGCCACCCAAACCGCCCTGTTGCAGCAGCAGGAAGCCTTGATTAACGCCAAACGCTACCATCAAAACCTGACCGAACGTGCCGCCGATTTGGACGCGCTCGAAGCCTTGGCGAAAGAATCGCCAAAAGTATTGAACAGCAGCATAGGCATCCTCTCGCAACAAATCGAAGCCCTCGGCGCCGTCAACCTCGCCGCCCTGCAAGAACTCGAAGAAGCGCGCGAACGCGACGGCTACTACCGCAGCCAAAGCGAAGACGTGCAGGCCGCCATCGCACTTTTGGAAGAAGCCATCGCCCAAATCGACGACAAAACCAAAGCGCGGTTCAAAGAAACCTTCGACGCCGTCAACGGCAAAGTCCAAACCTTCTTCCCGACCCTGTTCGGCGGCGGCGAAGCCACCCTCAAAATGATAGGCGACGACCTACTGACCGCCGGTGTGTCCATCATGGCGCGCCCGCCTGGCAAGAAAAACAGCACCATCCACCTTCTCTCCGGCGGCGAAAAAGCCCTCACCGCCATGAGTCTCGTGTTCGCCCTGTTCAGCCTCAACCCCGCTCCGTTCTGCCTTTTGGACGAAGTCGACGCCCCGCTGGACGACGCCAACACCTCGCGTTTCTGCAAGCTGGTCAAAGAAATGTCGGCGCAAACCCAGTTTCTCTACATCTCCCACAACCGCCTGACCATGGAAATGGCAGAGCAGCTCGTCGGCGTAACCATGCAGGAAAAAGGCGTATCACGCGTTGTTGCTGTGGACATCAAACAGGCGTTGGAAATGGCGGAAGCCGTTTGAACGGGTTGCAGAACGGCTGAATCTTGCCGTTTTTAATGACGTGTTGCGATACGGGTTTTCAGACGGTATAGTGAATTAAATTTAAACCGGTACAGCGTTGGCTCGCCTTAGCTCAAAGAGAACGATTCTCTAAGGTGCTGAAGCACCAAGTGAATCGGTTTCGTACTATTTGTACTGTCTGCGGCTCGCCGCCTTGTCCTGATTTTTGTTAATTTACTATATTTCAAACAGAACAGATTAAAATCAAATCCAAATCCATAAAAAATGCCGTCTGAACAGCGTTCAGACGGCATTTCGATGTGTACTGCCACGTCAAATCAGTGGTGATGACCGCAGCCGCATTCTTTTTTCATATCGATCACCATACGGCCGGTGATTTTGCCTTCGCGCATTTCTTGGAAAATGGCGGGTGCTTCATCCAAAGCACGCAGTTGGACTTTCGGAACAACCAAACCTTCCGCGCCGAATTGGAAGGCTTCTTCCAAATCTTTGCGCGTGCCGACCAAAGAGCCGACCACTTCGATGCCGTCCAAAACCAAACGCGGGATGGACAAATCCATCGATTCCGGCGGCAGCCCGACGGCAACCACACGTCCGCCCGCGCGGACGCAATCCACGGCAGAGTTGAATGCGGCAGCAGATACGGCGGTTACGACCGCAGCGTGTGCGCCGCCGGTTTTTTCCTGAATCACTTTGGCAGCGTCTTCTTTGGCGGCGTTGACAACCAAATCCGCGCCGGTTTCTTTGGCAAACGCCAGTTTTTCATCGTTGATGTCGATGGCGACAACGTGCGCGCCGAATACTTTTTTCGCGTATTGGACACCCAAGTTGCCCAAACCGCCCGCGCCGTAGATGGCAATCCACTGTCCCGGACGCACGCCGGACACTTTCACGGCTTTGTAACAGGTAACGCCGGCGCAAGTGATGCTGGACGCTTGGGCGGGGTCGAGACCGTCGGGGACTTTGACCGCATAATCCGCATTGACGATGCAGTGGGTCGCCATACCGCCGTCGGCGGTGTAGCCCGCGTTCAATACGGAACGGCACAGGGTTTCGCGACCGGTATTGCAGTATTCGCACGAGCCGCAGCTTTGGAACAGCCAGGCGATGCTGACGCGGTCGCCGACTTTCAGATTTTTCACACCGTCGGCAACTTCTTTAACCAAACCGATGCCCTCGTGTCCCAACACGCGGCCCGGTTTTTCGCCGTAGTCGCCTGCCGCAACGTGCAGGTCGGTGTGGCACACGCCGCAATATTCGACTTCGACCAATGCCTCGCCGTATTCCAACGGGCGAACCTCGCGTTCGATTACTTCCACATCGCCCGCTACATTTTTATTCACAACAACTGCCTGCATTTTCATGATTGCGCTCCTTAGTTACGGTAAAAAACCTGTAAACGGAATGTTGTCCGATATAAGGGTAAGCATACGCTTCCGCATCTTGCGGGTCAAACGGTATGTTGTTGAAAAATATGGGTTATATGTTATATTATAACAGTTAGGGAGGCGCGGCATCGTGGCGGTTGCCGGATGCGGGGCGGCAGGTTTCAAGTTTGAAAAAAACGGATGGGCAAACCCGTAAAAATGCCGTCTGAAGCTGTGTCCGGACGGCATTTTTACGGGTTTGGGGACTTCGGCGGAGGATCAGTCGAAGTCCGGGCAGTCCTGCCCGCTGCCGGCGGCGGAAAGTGTGCCGCCGTCGTTGAGCGTAACGATGCAGGTTTCGCCTTCGTTGGTCGCCGGATTGGGGGCGGCCTGAAGGGTAAAGTGGTCGGGGCTGACTTTGCTTAAGGTAATGTCGAAATATTTGTTTTGTTTCAGTTTGGTTTTGTTGTAGTTGTCAAACGTCCCTTTTTGGCGGTAGTAACGCTCCAAGTTTTGCGCGTTCATCAGCAGGGTGGATTTGACTTCCGACAGGCGGATGCGGCGGGTGTAGGTTTTATAGGAAGGGTAGGCGATGAGCGTCAGGATGCTGAGGATGGCGACGGCAATCAGCAGCTCGGTCAGCGTGAAGCCTTTTTGAACGTTTTTCATAGCAATGTGTTTCCATTTGGTTGTTTGTGGGCGGCATTATAACGCCGTATCGGAAATGGCGGAATATGTAAACGGATTGAAATTTTCGGGAAAGCAGATAGTATAAGCCATTTAAAACAAATGGTTATTTTTATTGTCGGCGGTTTGCCGCCTTGGATGGGGCAGGGACTTGCGGTAGAATCCGCTTCCGGTTTATGGGATTGGCGCATACAGAGAATTGAAAATATGGCAAAAATGATGAAATGGGCGGCTGTTGCGGCAGTCGCGGCAGCAGCGGTTTGGGGCGGATGGTCTTATCTGAAGCCCGAGCCGCAGGCTTCTTATATTACGGAAACGGTCAGGCGCGGCGACATCAGCCGGACGGTTTCTGCAACAGGTGAGATTTCGCCGTCGAATCTGGTATCGGTCGGCGCGCAGGCTTCGGGGCAGATTAAGAAGCTTTATGTCAAACTCGGGCAACAGGTCAAAAAGGGCGATTTGATTGCGGAAATCAATTCGACCACGCAGACCAATACGCTCAATACGGAAAAATCCAAATTGGAAACGTATCAGGCGAAGCTGGTGTCGGCACAGATTGCATTGGGCAGCGCGGAGAAGAAATACAAACGCCAGGCGGCGTTGTGGAAAGATGATGCAACCTCTAAAGAAGATTTGGAAAGCGCGCAGGATGCGCTTGCCGCCGCCAAAGCCAATGTTGCCGAGCTGAAGGCTCTAATCAGACAGAGCAAAATTTCCATCAATACCGCCGAGTCGGAATTGGGCTACACGCGCATTACCGCAACGATGGACGGCACGGTGGTGGCGATTCCCGTGGAAGAAGGGCAAACCGTGAACGCGGCGCAGTCTACGCCGACGATTGTCCAATTGGCGAATCTGGATATGATGTTGAACAAAATGCAGATTGCCGAGGGCGATATTACCAAGGTGAAGGCGGGGCAGGATATTTCGTTTACGATTTTGTCCGAACCGGATACGCCGATTAAGGCGAAGCTCGACAGCGTCGACCCCGGGCTGACCACGATGTCGTCGGGCGGCTACAACAGCAGTACGGATACGGCTTCCAATGCGGTCTATTATTATGCCCGTTCGTTTGTGCCGAATCCGGACGGCAAACTCGCCACGGGGATGACGACGCAGAATACGATTGAAATCGACGGTGTGAAAAATGTGCTGCTTATTCCGTCGCTGACGGTGAAAAATCGCGGCGGCAAGGCGTTTGTGCGCGTGTTGGGTGCAGACGGCAAAGCAGTGGAACGCGAAATCCGAACCGGTATGAAAGACAGTATGAATATCGAAGTGAAAAGCGGTTTGAAAGAGGGGGACAAAGTGGTCATCTCCGAAATGACCGCCGCCGAGCAACAGGAAAGCAGCGAACGCGCCCTAGGCGGCCCGCCGCGCCGATAAACGAATATGCCGTCTGAACACGGAAACGGTTTCAGACGGCATTTGTTATTGATTTACGGAATATTATGAGCTTGATCGAATGTAAAAACATCAACCGCTATTTCGGCAGCGGCGAGAACCGCGTCCATATTTTGAAAGACATCAGCCTGTCGATAGAGAAGGGCGATTTTGTCGCCATCATCGGGCAGTCCGGTTCGGGCAAGTCCACGCTGATGAACATACTCGGTTGTTTGGATACCGCCGGTTCCGGTTCGTACCGAATCGACGGCATCGAAACTGCCAAAATGCAGCCTGACGAACTGGCGGCATTGCGCCGCGAACGCTTCGGTTTCATCTTCCAACGCTACAACCTCTTAAGCTCGCTGACCGCAAGGGACAACGTCGCGCTGCCAGCCGTGTATATGGGTATGGGCGGCAAAGAGCGTTCCGCGCGGGCGGACAAACTCTTGCAGGATTTGGGTTTGGCAAGCAAAGAGGGCAACAAGCCCGGCGAACTCTCGGGCGGACAGCAGCAGCGCGTCTCCATCGCCCGCGCCCTGATGAACGGCGGCGAAATCATTTTCGCCGACGAGCCGACCGGCGCACTCGATACTGCCAGCGGCAAAAACGTGATGGAAATCATCCGCAGGCTGCACGAAGCTGGGCATACCGTCATTATGGTAACGCACGACCCCGGCATCGCTGCCAACGCCAACCGCGTCATCGAAATCCGGGACGGCGAAATCATTTCCGACACCTCGAAAAATCCCGAAATCCCCACAAGCAAGGTCGGGAGGATTCAGGAAAAAGCCTCGTGGTCGTTTTATTACGACCAGTTTGTCGAAGCCTTCAGAATGTCGGTGCAAGCAGTATTGGCGCACAAAATGCGTTCGCTGCTGACGATGCTGGGCATCATTATCGGTATCGCTTCGGTTGTCTCCGTCGTTGCATTGGGAAACGGTTCGCAGAAAAAAATCCTTGAAGACATCAGTTCGATGGGGACGAACACCATCAGCATCTTCCCCGGGCGCGGCTTCGGCGACAGGCGCAGCGGCAAAATCAAAACCCTGACCATAGACGACGCAAAAATCATCGCCAAACAAAGCTACGTTGCTTCCGCCACGCCGATGACTTCGAGCGGCGGCACGCTGACCTACCGCAACACCGACCTGACCGCCTCGCTTTACGGCGTGGGCGAACAATATTTCGACGTGCGCGGGCTGAAGCTGGAAACGGGGCGGCTGTTTGATGAGAACGATGTGAAAGAAGACGCGCAAGTCGTCGTCATCGACCAAAATGTCAAAGACAAACTCTTTGCGGATTCGGATCCGTTGGGTAAAACCATTTTGTTCAGGAAACGCCCCTTGACCGTCATCGGCGTGATGAAAAAAGACGAAAACGCTTTCGGAAATTCCGATGTGCTGATGCTTTGGTCGCCCTATACGACGGTGATGCATCAAATTACCGGAGAGAGCCATACCAATTCCATTACCGTGAAAATCAAAGACAATGCCAATACCCAGGTTGCCGAAAAAGGGTTGACCGAGCTGCTCAAAGCGCGGCACGGCACGGAAGATTTCTTTATGAACAACAGCGACAGCATCAGGCAGATGGTCGAAAGCACCACCGGTACGATGAAGCTGCTGATTTCTTCTATCGCCCTGATTTCATTGGTAGTCGGCGGCATCGGCGTGATGAACATTATGCTGGTGTCCGTTACCGAGCGCACCAAAGAAATCGGCATACGGATGGCAATCGGCGCGCGGCGTGGCAATATTTTGCAGCAGTTTTTGATTGAAGCAGTGTTAATCTGCATCATCGGAGGCTTGGTCGGCGTAGGTTTGTCCGCCGCCGTCAGCCTCGTGTTCAATCATTTTGTAACCGACTTCCCGATGGACATTTCCGCCATGTCCGTCATCGGCGCGGTCGCCTGTTCGACCGGAATCGGCATCGCGTTCGGCTTTATGCCCGCCAATAAAGCAGCCAAACTCAATCCGATAGACGCATTGGCGCAGGATTGAGGTTGGCACAAAGATGCCGTCTGAAGCTGCCGGGCAGGCTTCAGACGGCATTTGAAAAAGGCTTGGAACACGGTTCCAAGCCTTTTGTTTTGCGGATGGATTATTGATTTTTGCGGATGATTTCCTCCAGTTGGGGCATCGGGCTGTAGCCGCTTTGGGTGCGCCCGTTGGGGAAGACGAGGGTCGGTGTGCCGTTGAATCCGAACTGTTCGCCCAAGGAAGTGGTTTCCGCGACGGGGTTGTCGCAGATGCTGCCGCCGGCCGGGAATTTGCCTTTACGCATCCATTCCGTCCACGCTTTGGCGCGGTCGTGCTGGCACCATAAGATTTGCGCTTTGCGTGCGGCATCGGGGTGCAGGCCGGCAATGGGCATCATAAAGCTGTAAACCGTCACGTCGGTCATTTTTTCAAACTCGTGTTCCAAGCGTTTGCAGAACGGACAATCCGGGTCGGAGAAGACGGCGACTTTCAGCTTGCCGTTGCCGCGTACTTCTTTGATGGCTTTGTCCAAAGGCAGGGAGGCGAAGTCGATTTTGTTCAAATCTGCCATACGCTGTTCGGTGAGGTTTTTCCGGTTGTTGATGTCAAGAAGTTCGCCGGAAAATAGATAATCGGCGTTTGCATCGGTGTAGATAATCTGCCTTCCGCTGATGACGACTTCGTAAATGCCTCTGACCGGTGTTTCGCTGACGCTGATGACTTTCAGGTCTTGGGATTCGTAAATTTTTTCGAGGCGTGCTTTCAAGGCTTCGCCGACTTTTCCTTGTACGGGGGCGGCGGACTCGGCTTTGACGGCGGGTTCGGCGTTGGCGTTGGAAACGGGCGTTTGCCCGCACGCCAGCAGCGGGAGGACGGTAAAGGGGGTTAAGATTTTGATTAACTTGGTTTTCATATAAAGATGATTGCGCGTGTTGGAAAAGAGGGCATTGTATCAAACCTCTGTTGCGCCTGCATTGCGCCGAGGCTCAATTTATCGTCTGAAAATAGCTTCCGGCTGTTAAAATACGCAAAAAATGATTTGCCTGCCTGTATGATCTACCACCGCATCGCCGTAAACAGATGGCTGAGCGGACTTTAGTGCCGCTTGAGGTCGTCTGAAAGATTTGCTGCGGGCAACTGAAAGATTTTACCGACACTTTGAGAAAAATGATGAACCAACAAGAATACGCTGAATATCTGTTTAAGCTGCTGGGCGAAGAGCCGCAGGCAGCAGATAAATATAATGGCTGGGAAGATTATTTCTACGGTTTGTTTCAAGGTTTTATGCCCGACGGAGAAGGCGTGGCTGCGGTGTTTGAACCTTTGGAAAAGGGACAGGAATTGCTGGCGCGCATTATGCCTGTGTATCAAAACACTGCCGAACACCACCAAGAAATCCTCGACGGCGGCTATATTCCCGGCTATTTCTGCCCGCCTGTGCAAGATGAGGCAGAAGTGAGAGAGACGGGTGAGCGTTTGTTGGAAGGGTTGCGCGAATTTGCCCGCTTTGTTGAAGACGAAGAGCTGATTGCAGCCTTGGCAGCGATTAAACAGATACGTTTGGGCGAGCCTGCGGAAGAGTTTGACGATACTCGGGACTTGTTGGGAGAGGTATTTGGCGAATGGCAGATGGGCAATACAGATGACAACAGCCCCGAACAAGTGTTGGCAGAAGCCTATTATTCCGTAAGTTGTGATTATTACCTGTCCGCCTATCTGCAATATCCGCTTTACCGCAACAAGCCTGACAGCGATTTTCTCCGTCCTTATTTCGATTTGTGGAAACAGGGTTACGGCTTTACTTTAGGTAAAGACTGTTTGTATTTGTGCAAATAGCTTCCGTTTTTCAGACGGGCCCAAACATTTTTTACACACCATGATCTACCACCGTATCGCCGTAAACGTGCCGCTTTCAGACGGCCTTTTGACTTATTCCCATTCCGAGCCGTTGCCGCAGGGAACGCGGGTGCTTGTGCCTTTCCGCAATAAAACCGTGGTCGGGATTGTGTGGGAAACGGATATTGCGCCGGATATGGATGCGGCGCGGATTTTGAGTGTTCAGACGGCCTTTTCGGATGAACCGCCGTTGCCTCAAAGCTGGCGTGATTTGTTGGCGTTTACGTCGCGTTATTACCACTATCCGACGGGGCAGGCGGTGTTTGCCGCACTGCCGCAGGGTTTGAAGGAAACGCGCGCGGTGGAAATGCCGCAGCCGCCGTTGTTTTACGCGCTGAACGAAGCGGGCAGGGCGCAAACGCCGCCGCCGGCGCGGTTCAATAAAAAAGCGGCTTTGTGGGACGCGCTGCTGTCGGACGGGATGACGATGGCGGCGTTGAAGCAGGTGAACGCGCAGGCGGCGAAATTAATTGAGGATTGGGCGGAACAGGGTTGGATTGAAACGACGGAAGCGGAGAAGCCTATCTTAAGGCCGTCTGAATTTCAGCTCAACGCCAACCAGCAACAAGCTTCCGATGAAATTCAGACGGCCTTCGGCAGCTTTCAGCCGTTTCTGCTGTACGGCATTACCGGCAGCGGCAAGACCGAGGTGTATTTCGATGCGATGGCGAAAGTGTTGGCGCAGGGGCGGCAAGTGTTGTTTTTGTTGCCTGAAATCAACCTCACGCCGCAGCTTTTGAAACGGGTGGAAAACCGTTTTGCCGACGTACCGACCGCCGTGTTGCACAGCCAGATGGCGGCAGGCAAGCGCACGCAGGATTATTTGCGCGCGATGTTGGGGCAGGCGAAATTGGTCATCGGTACGCGGCTGGCGGTGTTCACGCCGATGGATGATGTCGGGCTGATTGTGGTTGATGAGGAACACGACGGCTCGTTCAAACAAGACAACGAATTGCGCTACCACGCCCGCGATTTGGCGGTGTGGCGGGCGAAGCAGAGCGGCTGCCCCGTCGTGTTGGGCAGCGCGACCCCGAGTTTGGAAAGCTGGCACAAGGCGCAAAGCGGCGCGTACCGCCTGCTGCAACTGACCGAACGCGCCCATACCGCCGCGCAACTGCCTCAAGTGGACATCCTCAACGTAGGCCGTCTGAAACTCGACAACGGCTTCTCACCGCAAGCCTTGCAGCTTTTGAAACAGAATTTTGAAGCGGGCGGCATGTCGCTGGTGTACCTCAACCGGCGCGGCTTCGCGCCCGCGCTGTTTTGCGGCGACTGCGGCCATACCTTCGGCTGCCCGAACTGCTCCGCCAAAATGGTGCTGCACCAACGCGCCCGCCAATTGCGCTGCCACCACTGCGACCACCGCGAACCCGTCCCGTTCAAATGCCCCGACTGTGGCAATCAAGACCTGACCGCCGTCGGACACGGCACGCAGCGCGTCGAAGAAACCCTGCGCGCCTTCCTGCCCAAGGCTGCCGTCGTCCGCGTCGACAGGGACAGCACGGCGCACAAAAACGACTGGGCGGATTTGTACCGCCGCATTGCCGACAACGAAATCGACATTCTGGTCGGCACGCAGATGCTCGCCAAAGGCCATGATTTCGCGCGGCTCAACCTCGTTATCGTGTTGAACGCCGACGGCAGCCTGTACAGCGCGGACTTTCGCGCGCCGGAAAGGCTGTTTGCCGAGCTGATGCAAGTGTCAGGCAGGGCTGGGCGCGCCGACAAGCCCGGCAAGGTGCTGATACAGACCCAGCTGCCCGAACATCCCGTCTTCGCCGCCGTCAAAGCGCAGGACTACGCCGTGTTTGCCGAAAACGAATTGAACGAGCGGCAAATGTTCGCCATGCCGCCCTTCGGTTTTCAGACGGCCGTCCGCGCGGACGCGCCGCGTGTTGCCGATGCGATGGAATTTCTCAACGCCGCCAAAGAAACCCTCGCCCCGCTTTTGCCCGAAAGCGTTTCACAGTTCGGCGCCGCCCCGATGCTGATGGTGCGCCTCGCCGAACGCGAACGCGCGCAAATCTTCCTCGAATCAACATCCCGACAGGATTTGCACCGCGCCGTGAGTTTGTGGGTGCAGGTGTTGCAGCAAAACAGGGACGGCAAAATCCGATGGTCGGTGGATGTCGATCCGCAGGAGGCTTGATTATTGGCAATCTGATGCCGTCTGAAAACCGTTTCAGACGGCATTTTTATTCTGGGTCGCCCGTAAACGCATTCGCCCGAAAGATCGGTACGAACGTAAAGAGATAAAGCACAAACACGGCGACGGTCAGAATCGCGGGGACGGTGATGAAGAATATCGGGTTCACGTTCATTAAAACAGCGCGCGAAACGGCGGCGGCGAAAAGGATGGGGACGGCAATGCGGCAGAGTTTCGGGTAGTCGAGCTTGGTAAAGCCGCTGTGCCACAGTCCGGCAGTCAGCCACACCATCATCACGCCGCCCATTATGCCGCCGAGGGTAATCAGGTGCAGGGGCGCGGAGGCGGGCAGGTTTTGCAGTTTCGCCGCGCCTGTCCACAAATAGCCTGCGGCGGCAAAGAGTTGGAGCAGGTAATAAGTGCGGACGTAGTGTTTGCGCAGGAGTTCGTGATGATGCAGTTCGCGCAGCTTAGCGAGCAGGATGAAGCCGACGGCAAGCGCGGTAAAACCGGCGGTCTGCGCGGGCAACCAAAGTTCGGCGGCGGCGTGCAGCAGCAGGAAGGTGATGGCGATGTTTTTATAGACGACGTTAGGGATGAATACGGGGTCTTTCAGACGGCATTCTTTGAGAGCTTCTGCACCCAGCAAAACACTCACGCGTATGGAAACAAACATCACCGCCGCCATATTCAGATGTACTTGTGCACGCAACAGGTTCAAATCGCCGCTGACGGCATAGGCCGTCTGAAAAACTGTGAACGCGGCAAGCAGCATCAGCAGGGCGAAGTTGTCGGTGTTGCGGGCCAGCCAAATCAACCAAGCGCAGAACAGCAATAAAACCAGCCAATAAGCCGCTACAAAGAATGCGGCAAGTTGCGGTAAAAACGGCAATAAAACAGCCGCAACAAGCAACAACACCGCCATCAAAGTAGCGGCAGGTTTCAGGTTGCCCGAAAAACCCGTCCAGTCCAACAAAGCCGCAGTCAAAAAACCTCCGTATGCCGCCGGCAGCATAAGTTCCAAGAAAATTTGGCGGTGCAGGACAACGGCGGCAGGGCTGATGAAAAACACCAACGCGCCGAGTACGGCAAGCACCGCCGCGCCGACGAAAAACGGCCGCATGGGGTGGGTAAAAAATTTATTCATGGCTTGGCTTGATTCTGTATGAAGATGCTTTCGGGTATGGATTTATTGGGCGGACAGGACTGTATCTTTTGTTGAAGAGGCAAGCCTGCGGTTTGCTTGCCCTCTCCCTAACCCTCTCCCACGGGGAGAGGGAATCGGGCTGTCGAGCCCGAACATTTTCAGGTTTACCTTCCATCTGATTCCCAATCCTGCACCCTCTGATTTTCAGCAACCTGCTCCCCTCTCCCTGTGGGAGAGAGTTAGGGAGAGGGCAACGAACCGCAAGGTTCGTCAGATACTCAAATGCCCGTATCATTCATATTATTGATATTATTGTTCGAATTGTATTATTTTCAATAATAATAAATAACCCTAAACCAATATAAATAACAGCCATTATCCAACGACTAAACTTCTCTACGAGTTCACCAACACCTGAAATATTAGCCAATCTTTGTGCTGTATATACTAAAACAAAAATCAATATTAAAAATACAAGAAGAGTAACTAATAAGTCGACAAGATCTAAAGTCACAAAGTAAGGAACAAAAAGTCCAATATTATCTGCACCACAACTAGCAACTGTAACCAAAGCAACAATACCGACTAATTTTGACAACCCTTTTTCATCCAATTCTTTTTTAGCTCTTTTTTCGCCCTCACAATCGTCGTAAATAGCAACTTTAATACCTAAGTAAATCGGTATTAAACCTAATAAACCCAACACCCATTTTTCCGGAACATAATTCAAAACAAAAGCTAGAAATAAACTAACTAATATTAAAATTACAGAACCTAAATATTGTCCGATATAAATATCTCGATATTCTTTTCTAGTATTTGCTCTAGCAAAAAATATTAATAGTATTACCAACAAATCTACTGCTGTAGCAATATATAAAACAGCAGCAGTAATCACAGTCGAAAACATAAAGCACCTCATAATGAATCCCCTGCCCCCTTGGCACCACGGCTTTTTCAAAAACCGAATCGCGTTCGGATAACAGATTCGTATCTTTCGCTAAAGAGGCAAGCCTGCGGTTTGCCTGCCCTCTCCCTAGCCCTCTCCCACGGGGAGAGGAAATTAGGCTGTCGAGCCCGAACATTCTCCGGTTTACCTGCCATCTGATTCCCAATCCTACGCGCCCTCTGATTTTCAGCAACCTGATTCCCTCTCCCTGTGGGAGAGGGTTAGGGAGAGGGTAACGAACCGCAAGGTTCGTCAGATACTCAAATCCCATCACTCATAATAATGAATCCCCCGAAACTCCCTTGCCACCACGCCTTCTTCAAAAGCCGAATCGCGTTCGGACAGCGGCGTGGGCAGGGTTATCACGTTTTGCACGTTCATGCCTTTCGGGGAGAGCAACATAATCTCGCGGCTCAGGCGCGCGGCTTCGAAGCGGTCGTGCGTTACCAGCATACAAGCCATGCCCTGCCGCTCGATTTTCTCCACCAGCATGGCAACCAAAATATCGCGCAAATCGCGGTCCAAACCGACAAACGGCTCGTCCAGTAAAGCAAGGTCGCAGCCGCACAGCAGCAGGCGCAAAAACGCCACCCGTTTCGCCATACCGCCGGACAATTCGGTCGGATATTTGTTCAAATCGCCCGCAGTCAGCCCGACTTTCGCCGCCAGCGCGACGATTTTGCCTTCATCGGGTTTGTCCATAAAAATGGCGATATTCTGCATCGCGGTCAAGTTTTCCGGCAGGCGGTTTTCCTGAAACAGAAAACCCGTTTTGCGGAAAGTATTGCGTATCGTGCCCGATTTTGGCGTTTCCAAGCCCGCAATCAGCCGCAAAACCGTCGTCTTGCCGCAGCCGCTCGGCCCGAACAAGGCTTTCACTTCGCCATGTTGCAGGTTCAAACTGAAATCGCGCACGATGGGGTCGCGGAGAATTTCAAAACGCACGTTTTCAAGACAGAGCATCATCTTCTCCACGGCATAAACAAAATTTCCAAAGGCTTGGTAATCAGGTATTCAAACAGTGACACAAACACGATGACCAACACCACATAAGCCATCACCGTCGAAGTCTCCAGCATCGCCCTCGCGTCCGCAATCCGCGCACCCACGCCTTCGCTCGCGCCCAAGAGTTCCGCCATAATCACCACCTTTACCCCCATCGCCACCGCCACGCCGATGCTGGAAATCACATAGCCCGTCAGATGCGGGATATACAGATAACGGATTTTTTTCAGACGGCCTAATTTGTAAGCGTCAAACAACTCCTCATGCTGCCTGTTCACGCTCGCCATCCCGACTGCCGCACTCGCAAACGTCAGCGGTGCAACCAACACAATGATGGTAAACAACACGCTCGGATTGCCGAAACCGAACCAAAACAGAGCCATTACCACCCAAATAATCGGCGGCATCGCCAACAAAACCGTAATCACAGGCTTAAGCAACGCCATCGCCGTCTTAAAACTGCCCGCTACCAGCCCCGCCGCCAATCCCGCCGTCAGCGCAACCGAAATACCCACTACCGACCGCCACAGCGAAATCCCGATTTCGTTTTCCTGAAAATGTTTCAATAAATCCAAAGACTTTTGAAACACCTCCACCGGCGCGGGCAGCATAAACCCGCCGAACACGGCACTGCCCCACGCCCACAACGCCACCACAACCATCGCCACGCTCAGACCGGCAAAGCCGCTCCAAAGGTAGTCGATGATGTAAAACACCGCAGGCTGCGGTTTGCGGATTTTGTCGGTTTTAATCATGGTTTGGGGTGTTGGTTGATGGGGATGGTTTGGAAATGATAGGCCGTCTGAAAAATCAGTTATCAGGATATTTGTATCCGACAGTTTGTTCAGCTATGCCGTAAAGTCGGATGCCGGAGTCTGACCCACGGTTACCACCCGCCGTCATTCCCGCGCAGGCGGGAATCCAGTCGTAGATACTGCAGGAATGTTTTAAATTGCAGCAACATTAAACCTCTGGATTCCTGCCTACGCGGGAATGACTGCTTTTGGTGTATTGTTCCGACTGTTATCTGATAGGTCGTCTGAAAAAAGTAGCTACTGCCTTGGTCAGATGCGGGTGGCGGCAGGGCGGTTTGTTGCTATGATACGGGAGTTCCGATATACAAGGTCGGATACTCGTATCCGACAGCCCCGTTTAACCGAAATGTCGGATTCAAGAATCCGACCTACGCCACTATAACCACGACGCGTTCTTGCGGATGGTTTATCCGTTATTTTTTCAAACAAAGCTCTTGGTGCAAATAGAAACCCACCCGCCGTCATTCCCGCGTAGGTGGGAATCCAGAGATTTGATGTCGCTACAATTTTAAAACATTCCTGCAATATCAGAGACTGGATTCCCGCCTGCGCGGGAATGACGGCTTTTTGTGTACTGTTCTGACTGTTATCTGATAGGTCGTCTGAAAAGAGCCGAAATGTCGGATTCAAGAATCCGACCCACGCTGCTGATAATGTCCTAACAAGTCGTCTGAAAAATGATAAATCAGGTATTCACGACCACCCTACCCTTTTCAGACGGCCTCCCTCCTCGTTTAAGCCAAGAAGAACCCGTTATCCGGCAGCTTGCCTCCTAGAAGTTTCGGGTTGAACTGCATTAGGATTTCGTAAAACTTCAAAATCTCGTTCTTCACTTCGCTGCCTTTGCTTACCGTCAGCCGCGCGCCGTCCAAGCCCATGACTAGGGCGGGTTCTGGGGCGGGGAGGTAGTTTTTGCCGATTTTCGCCGCGCTTTGGCGGTTGGCGAGTATCCAGTTGAGCGCGTTTTTCAAATCCTGATGGAAGAGGTCGAACTGCGCTTTGTGCACGTGGAAATATTCTTCGTTGGCGATGATGCCTGCCATCGGAATCAGCGGTTTGGTGTCAAACGCCTGCCCCCATGCTTTCACCAAATCAAAACCGCGCACGACGTTCACACCCATAGTTTTGCCTTTGAGCATACCCGCGCTCGCCATCGGTTCGGGCAGGATGGCAGCGTGGTAGTCCTTGCTCAAAAACAGTCCCACCGCTTCGGGTGGCGTGGCGGTGTAGGTGATGCCGACTTTGTGCGCGTCGATTTTCAGTTTTTTCAACAAGGCTTGCAGCACGATGTCGGGCATGTCGTTTTTAAACGGCACAAGGATTTTTTTGCCGACCAAATCCTGCGGCGAGGCAATCGCGCTGCCTTTGCAGACCAACTGCGTGATGCCGTTGGTCAAAATATTCACCATGCCGACTTTCTGCCCTTGGTTGCGCAGGTTTACGCCGACATTGCTCGGACTCATCATCACTTTAAATTGCCCGCTCGCCACGCCCGCGCGAAGCTGGTCGGGCGAACGCCAAACCTTGAGCGACACATCCGCCTGCTTCGCCAGCTTGCCTTGCAACGCTGCTACGGCAATGGTTACGCTGGGCATTGCCGGTGCGCCGTACACGGTAAATTGTTCTTTACCGGCTGCCAACAATGAAGGCGAAACGCCTGCGGCTGCCAGCGCGGCGGTCATTTTTAAGAAATCGCGTCTTTTCAGTTCCATTTTTTATCTCCTAATTCTTAATAAGCCAATGCAGGCATTCTTTCAGACGGCCTGATTTTAAAAAGCCGCGTGTAAACTCAACCAATATGTCCTGCCCGGTGCATACACGACACCGGGGGATAGGGCGAGGACGTGGTCGCCGCTGATGTGTTCGGTGTATTTTTTGTTGAACACGTTGTTTACGCCCAGGCGCAAGCCGTATTTGTCTTTGAAGTTTACGCCTGCGTACACGTCGGCAACGGTAAAGCCTTTGGCGGCTTCGCGTTTGTCTATGCCCAGACCGCTTGCCGCGTCAAAATCGCCGCGCGTTTGTTTGGCGACAAAGCGTGTTGCCGCGCCGATGTTGTAGCTGCCGTGGACAAAGTAGTTTTTGTAGTCGGCTTGGACGGCGGCTTCAAACGGACGGATTTGATAGAGCGGCCTGCCATCGGTTTCGTTGTGTCCGTAGTTGTAGGTGGCTTTGATGCCTGCGGCCCAATGCGGATTGAAGTTGTAACGCGCGTAGGCCTGCGCGGTAATGAGGCGTGCGTCCACGTTGCGTGTGATAATGCCGCCGCCGTTGGATGAAATACCGCTTTGTCCGTGTGCGCGGTCAAAAATAATCAGGTCTTTGACTTTGTCCGCCACAAGCGTGCCGCCCACGTTCCATCCCGCGCCTGCGAGCGAGTTCATATAGCCGTTGTAGTAGTCGTTGCGGCTGTCGGCGGTGAGCTTGATGCGGTTGTGTTTTTCGTTTTTCAGCAGGGGATTGCCCACGATAGCGGCGGCCGGTTTGGAATCTGTTAACGCGCCGTTCGTACGGTTTTGCATGATGGCGGCAAGCGAGTTGAAGCGTTCGGTGTTGTCGCCGATTCGTTCTAAGTGAGCAAGGGAGACGCTGTATTTTTGTGTTTCAGACGGCGTGAAATCGTATTTGAATTCGCCCGACAAAGCATGACGGCGCACTTTGCCGTTGAAGTCGTAGCCGTAATGGGTTTTCCAGATTTGTTGTGATGAGGCGAAGGGGAAACCGGGTTTTATTGGGTTTTCAGGCTGTGCCGTATTTTTGCGTACGTCCGCTTCGTTGAGCTCGTAGCTTAAGCCCAAGCCCAGTTTGTGTTGGTCATCAAACTTGTAAGACAGGGTATCGGCTATGCGCCAGCGGTCGAGGTGTACATCAGCGAAACGGTAGCCGTTGAGGAAATCGCGCATGGCGGTGTGGGCGTTGCGCTCACCGTTTTGGCTGTCGTTGCGGTAGCTGACGGCGGCGGTGTTGTGGAATTTGCCGAAGTCCGCATCGTGTTTGAGCGAGAAGTCGTACACTTTGCGGTCAAGTTCTACGAACATTTTCTGTTGCGTATTGTTTTGACGCAGGGAGTAATTGTCGGCGCGGCGTCTGAGTTTGATTACGGCTGCTTCCGCGCTGACCGTATTGCTTAAATCGGCATTGCCCCAACGTGCGTTGAATTTGGAGATGTGGCGTTCGGTGTCCAATGCGTCGTTGACGAACTGTGGTTGGCGGTCGTTGTTGATGTCGTCGTGCAGATAAGTGAGGCGGTATTCTTGATTTTCAGACGGCACGAAACCGAGTACCAAAGCCTGATTGAAGCGGCTGTATTTCCAATCGGTGTCGCGCCCGCCGCCATCTTTGTAGCCGTTTGCCTTGGTGTGATTGAGGTTGGCTACGCCGTATACCTTTGCCCCACGCGCTTGCGCGGTAATGGAGTTGTAAAAGCTTTTGCCGTAGAAGCCGCTGTTTGCTTTCAGCGGACGGAAGGCTTGGTCTATGTTTTCGGTAACAAAGTAATAATCGCTGCGGTCGGTGCGGTCGAATTGGTTTTCGGGGAAATAGCCTTGCGCTGCGGTCGGTGCAATCGGTTTGGGAGGGGAGAAGGTTTTGACGGATTGTATTTCTTCAGTATTTGCCAGTTGTTCTGCCCAAGATGGAGCAACGGAAAGAACGGTCATTAAGGCCCATAGGAGCGGATTCGGTTTCATTTTCCATCCTTTGATAATAATTATTATTTATTATCCTATTAAAAATATTTTAAGTAAACAAGAAAATGATATAAAAACGCCTAGAGCATGATACATCGGTTGAAACTTGATTTTTGGAGCGTTTCGGCAGATTGATTTGGAACTGTTGCCATACTATCGTTTTTGCAGCGGCTGATAAAAAAGGCTGTATTTTAATAATCCGTTGATTACAACTATTTGTCAGGGAAAAGAAAATTATTTTTTCGGTTGGGTAGAAACCTATCCTATTAAATACCTTGAAGCCGAGTATGCCTGTCGGCACTATATTAAAACACAGCCTAAAAAAGCGCGAACCAAACGGTTCGCGCTTTTTTCAGACGGCATCAATTATTTTTTGTCGTCTTTTACTTCGGTAAAGTCCGCATCGACCACGTCATCGTCTTTTTGGGATGATGCGTCCGCTTGTGGACCCTCGCTGGCTTGGGCTTCGGCTTGCGCTTGCGCGTAAACCATTTCGCCCAGTTTTTGGCTGGCTGCACCCAAAGCTTCGGCTTTGGCATCGATAGCTGCTTTGTCGTCGCCTTTAACGGCTTCTTCGGCTTCTTTCAGCGCGGCTTCGATTTTTTCTTTCTCGGCAGCGTCGAGTTTGTCGCCGTAGTCCGCCAAAGATTTTTTCACGGAGTGAATCAGGGCTTCGGCTTGGTTGCGGCTTTGTACCAGCTCATGCAGTTTTTTATCTTCCTCAGCATTGGCTTCGGCATCTTTTACCATGCGTTCGATTTCTTCTTCGCTCAAACCTGAAGAACCTTGGATGGTAATGTTGGCCGCTTTGCCAGTACCTTTGTCTTTGGCAGAAACGTGCAAGATACCGTTGGCGTCGATGTCGAAAGTAACTTCAATTTGCGGCATGCCGCGCGGTGCGGGTGCAATGTCGCCCAAGTTGAACTGACCCAAAGATTTGTTGGCAGAAGCACGTTCGCGTTCGCCTTGCAGTACGTGGATGGTTACTGCACTTTGGTTGTCTTCGGCGGTAGAGAACACTTGAGACGCTTTAGTCGGAATAGTCGTGTTCTTTTGAATCAGCTTGGTCATCACGCCGCCCATGGTTTCGATACCCAAGGACAGAGGGGTTACGTCCAGCAGCAATACGTCGCTGCGGCCGCCGCTCAATACTTCGCCTTGGATCGCTGCGCCTACGGCAACGGCTTCGTCAGGGTTCACGTCTTTGCGCGGTTCTTTGCCGAAGAAGTCTCTCACGGCTTCTTGTACTTTCGGCATACGGCTTTGACCGCCAACCAAAATCACGTCGTCGATGTCGCCGGTGCTCAAGCCGGCATCTTTCAATGCGGTGCGGCAAGGCTCGATAGAGCGGGCAATCAGGTCTTCAACCAAGCTCTCGAATTTGGCGCGGGTAATTTTCATCGCCAAGTGTTTCGGACCGGTTGCGTCCATGGTGATGTACGGCAGGTTGATTTCGGTTTGCTGACCGCTGGACAATTCGATTTTGGCTTTTTCGGCAGCTTCTTTCAGGCGTTGCAATGCCATCACGTCTTGTTTCAAATCAATGCCTTGTTCTTTTTTGAACTCGGCGATGATGTGGTCAATCAAGCGTTGGTCGAAGTCTTCGCCGCCCAAGAAGGTGTCGCCGTTGGTTGCCAAAACTTCAAATTGTTTGTCGCCGTCAAGGTTGGCGATTTCGATGATGGAGATATCGAAAGTACCGCCGCCCAAGTCATATACGGCTACTTTGCGGTCTTTGTTGTCGCCTTTGTCCATACCGAATGCCAAAGCGGCTGCGGTCGGTTCGTTGATGATACGTTTTACGTCCAAACCGGCGATGCGGCCTGCGTCTTTAGTCGCTTGACGTTGGCTGTCGTTGAAGTAGGCCGGAACGGTAATCACGGCTTCGGTTACTTTTTCGCCCAAGTAAGCTTCGGCGGCTTCTTTCATTTTACGCAGGACTTCTGCGGAAATTTGGGGAGGAGACAGCTCTTTGCCTTGTGCTTTCACCCACGCATCGCCGTTGTTGGCTTTGATGATTTCAAAAGGCATAGATTCGATGTCGCGTTGGACTTCTTTGTCTTCAAATTTGTGACCAATCAAACGTTTGGCGGCGTAAATAGTGTTTTTAGCGTTGGTTACGGCTTGGCGTTTTGCCGGTGCGCCGACGAGGATTTCACCGCCGTCCAAATAAGCGATAACGGACGGCGTGGTGCGTGCGCCTTCTGCGTTTTCAATGACTTTGGTTTGACCGTTTTCAGAAATGGATACACAAGAGTTGGTTGTACCTAAGTCGATACCGATTACTTTTGCCATGTGGATACTCCTATTTGATTTTGCTTATTTTGCGAAATATGTTGGAACATTTTGTCCCGATGGGCTGTAAATAGGGCGGGCGGCGGGCTGTTTCAAGCCGCAGTACGGGTGTAAGTATGTAACTTTATGAATATATTGGTTTTATATTTGATTTAATACATTTGGCTCCAATGCATTCCAGCATAGTATTTCAAATGGCAGGCAGGTTTATTCATAGACGATGCCGGCGAGCATTTCCTGTTCGTTCAAGTTGCCGTACTCTTTTTCCCAGTCGTGTGAAGACTCGATGATGTCGCATTCTTTGGAAAGGGAGACTTGTTCTGCATCCATATCTTTGGCGTTCAGCATATTGAATTGTTCGCACAGGGATGCGGATAAAGTGATGTCGGGCTGTTTGGCTTCAGAACGGTTTTCTTGGAAGGCAAAGCAGAATGCGGTAAATGCCGCAGTATAGATAAGATATTTGCCGGTTTTCTTCATTTTTTTATCCTTTTTCTGTCAATTCAGGATCAAACCTATGGAAAATCTGAAAAATTATGCATTGAGTAAGAAAAATCATAACTTAAATTTAGTTTATCATAGTTATTCCGTTTTTTGGATAGCTAAGGTAAAATATATTTTATGTTTACTTTAGATGATTGAATGAAGGGGAGCGGAAGGATATTTATGGAAACCTTTAAAGACAGACTGGTTTTTTTATGGAAAAGCGAAGCGAAGCAGGCAAAAATCGCATCCGATATTGAAATGACGATTGCGGGCTTCAGCAGGATATGGAATGAAGGCGGTCTGCCGAAGTCTGAAACATTGAAAAAAATCAAGCAGTTGAAGGGGTGTAGTATCGATTGGCTGCTGACGGGGGAGGGTAATCCGTTTCCGGATGAAGCCCCAAAAAAATCCCTTGCTTACGATACCTTGGGCAATGAAGTTGATACGGACGAGTTTGTCTTCGTGCCGAGATATGATATTCGGGCGGCTGCAGGATACGGGCAGTTTGTCGATCATGAGGAACCGGTATTTACAATGGCGTTCAGACGGCATTGGATTGAGAATTATGTTACCCGTGATGTGAAAAACCTGTCCGTAATTTCCGTCAAGGGGGATTCGATGGAGGGGGTTTTGAATGACGGGGATTCAATTTTGGTCAACCATAGCGAGAATACGCCGAAGGACGGACTGTATGTGTTGCGGATTAATGAAAACCTGTTGGTCAAACGCCTGCAAATCGTCCCCGGCGGGATTATCAATGTCATTTCCGCCAACGAGGCTTACCCTGCTTTTGAAATCAATTTGAACGACTTAACCGATGATGTGGAGATTATCGGGCGTGTCGAGTGGTTCGGCAGGACGATTTGAGTTTGGGGCTTGAAATTGCAGGCGGTCAAACTTATCTATTGGAACAATTCCTTTTTCAAAGGCGAAGCCTGCTTGCCTTTGAAGGGGGTTTGAGAGAGAATGCAGAAAATACTATATTAAGGAATAACACCATGTCGGATGAAAGCCCCATTATTTTTACTGACAGCTGCTGTGCCAAAGTTGCCGATTTGATTGCCGAAGAAAACAATCCCGATTTGAAATTGCGGGTTTTTGTCAACGGCGGCGGTTGCTCTGGTTTCCAGTACGGATTTACTTTTGACGAAATCAAAAACGACGACGATTTTGAAATTGAGAAAAACGGTTTGGTCTTTTTGGTCGATCCGATGAGCTATCAATATCTGGTCGGTGCGGAAATCGACTATACGGAAAGTTTGCAGGGTTCGCAATTTGTCATCCGCAATCCCAATGCGGAAACGACCTGCGGTTGCGGATCGTCGTTTTCCGTATGACCGCTTGGTTCGTGTGATGCCGTCTGAACGTTCAGACGGCATTTTTACTTTTGGAAAATATATTATCGGGATGAATTCACATATAATCCGATTGTTTGAAGATGAATCGGGTTTCCCGGAAGGAACGGGCGGAACGGTATCAGGCGTATTTGTTCCCTTATGATTGAGATGAGTAAAGATTACCGAAACGATTTGTACGATGTATATGTTTCCTACCCGCCCCAAGTGGATCGCGGGCTTATCCGGGAGTGCCTTAAGGAGAATCTCGGCGAAGAAAAGGCGGAAGGGTTGATTGCGTCCCTCGATTCCAAACCGCAAGTGCTGGTTGAGGAAAAATGCACTTGGGAGAAACGGGAAGAGTTGCACGATTATTTCAGCTATTTGGGTTTGGATATTATTACCCGGAGATATATGGAGTTGGAAACGGTTGTGCCTCCAGAGGAAGGGGAGGGCAAAGGAGAAGGCGCGGATGGGGAAATACCCGAATATCTTGAACTTCACGGCGGGCGGGAAGATGATATTCCCACACCTTCGCAACCCGAACCTCCGCCCCGCAATATCAAACCGCTGGTTTTTGGGCTGCTGATTGCCTTTTTGGGCTATCTGCTCGGTAAGATTTTTTGATTGTCCGATAAATGCTGTATTCGGGATTTTATATATGAAATGGTTGAAACGCCTGACGGTCATTGTCGGGACTTTTTACCGCTATCGGCTGGCAGGCCTGTGCGCTTCGCTGATGGGTAGCGGTTGGATATGCGCTCTGCTGAAAATGATGCCGCAGTCGTCCAAATTGAAAAACGAACCGCCTGCCGTCCGCCTGCGCCTTGCCTTGGAAAGCCTGGGGCCGATTTTCATCAAGTTCGGGCAGGTTTTGTCCACACGCCCCGATTTGATTCCGCACGATTACGCCGTCGAACTGGCAAAGCTGCAAGACAAAGTGCCGCCTTTTGATGCGCGGCTTTCGCGTGAACAAATCGAAAAATCGTTGGGTCAGCCCATCGAAAAGCTGTATGCGGAATTTGAAACCGAGCCCGTCGCCAGCGCGTCCATCGCCCAAGTACACAAAGCCCGCCTGCATTCGGGCGAACGAGTGGCGGTCAAAGTTTTGCGCCCCAACCTCTTGCCCCTTATCGAACAGGACTTGTCGCTGATGCGTTTCGGCGCGGCTTGGGTCGAACGCTTGTTTTCAGACGGCAAGCGTCTGAAGCCGCGCGAAGTGGTGGCGGAGTTCGACAAATATCTGCACGACGAGTTGGATTTGATGCGCGAAGCCGCCAATGCCGGACAGCTCGGTCGCAATTTCCAAAACAGCAATATGCTGATTGTGCCCAAGGTGTTTTACGACTACTGCACAAGCGACGTGCTGACGATTGAATGGATGGACGGCACGCCGGTTGCCGACATCGCCAAACTCAAAGCAGACGGCATCGATTTGCACAAACTCGCCGATTACGGCGTGGAAATCTTTTTCATGCAAGTTTTCCGCGACGGCTTTTTCCACGCGGATATGCACCCCGGCAATATTTTGGTTGCCGCCGACAACCGCTACATCGCCCTCGATTTCGGCATCGTCGGCACGCTGACCGATTACGACAAACGTTATCTCGCCATCAACTTCCTCGCTTTTTTCAACCGCGATTACCACCGTGTCGCCACCGCCCACATCGAATCGGGATGGGTGCCTGCCGACACGCGTGCGGAAGAATTGGAAGCCGCCGTCCGCGCCGTGTGCGAACCGGTGTTCAACAAGCCGATTTCGCAGATTTCCTTCGGCTTGGTGCTGATGCGCCTGTTTGAAGTCAGCCGCCGCTTCAATGTCGAAATCCAACCGCAGCTTGTATTGCTGCAAAAAACGCTGCTCAACATCGAAGGTCTGGGCCGCCAACTCGATCCCGATTTGGACTTGTGGAAAACCGCCAAACCGTTTTTGGTGAAATGGATGAGCGGGCAGGTCGGCCCCAAAGCCCTTTGGCGCAACCTTAAAAACGAAGCCCCCGACTGGGCGCAAATCATTCCTTCATTGCCACGCAAAATCAATGCCTTGGTCGATGAGGCGCGCCGGCAGGAAATGCGCGATGCCTATATTCATTTGGTCAAAGTGCAGCAGCGGCAAAGCCTGTGGCTGGCGGCGATAGCGGTTGTTTTGCTGCTGATTTTGCTTTTGAAATAGGCTTTGTCCGAATCATCGCCCGACTCCGCCCATTTACAAGGAAACCGGTTATAGTGGATTAACAAAAACCAGTACGGCGTTGCCTCGCCTTAGCTCAAAGAGAACGATTCTCTAAGGTGCTGAAGCACCAAGTGAATCGGTTCCGTACTATCTGTACTGTCTGCGGCTTCGTCGCCTTGTCCTGATTTTTGTTAATCCACTATATTTCCGGTTGCGTGGGAATCGGGTGTATCGAATAAAAGGCATTTTGTCCGACTGGCAAGTGCCGGTATCGGCGGCATATCAAGGCACAAGCTTGAAGCGGGCAATGCCGTCTGAAGCCCGTTTGGCGTTTCAGACGGCATTGGTGCGGATATTCAAATCATAAAGTCGATTTCGGCAAACTGGATATTTTGATCCATATCCGCCGACGGGGTTTTGAGCGATCGCGCCACGGGTTTGGCGGGTACGCCGACAACCGTGATGGACGGCGGCACGTCTGAAACCACGACGCTGCCCGCGCCGATTTTGGCATTGCTGCCGATGCGGATATTGCCCAATATCGAGGCGTTTGCGCCGATCATCACGCCGTCGCCGATTTTGGGGTGGCGGTCGCCGCCTTCTTTGCCCGAGCCGCCGAGCGTTACACCGTGCAAAATCGAAATATTGTTGCCCAACACGGCGGTTTCGCCGGCAACAAAGCCTGTGGCGTGGTCGAGCATCAGCCCGTATCCGAAACGGGCGGCGGGATGGATGTCCACGCCGAATACTTCGGACATACGGTTTTGCAGGAAATACGCCAGCGTTTTGCGCCCGTCAAGATACAGCCGGTGGTTGATGCGGTGTGCCTGAATCGCGTGGAATCCTTTGAAATATAAAAGCGGCAGCGAATATTCGTCGCAGGCGGGATCGCGTTCGTAGATGGCTTTCAAGTCTGCTTCGACACATTTGCCGATTTGGGTGTCGCTGCCCAACGCCTGCTGGTAGATTTCAAACAGCGCGCGCACGTCCATAATCGGGCTGCCGAGTTTGCTGGAAAGGTGGTAGGCAAGGACGGAGCCGAGGGACTCGTGGCGCAACACGGTTTGGTGCAAAAAACTTGCCAGCATCGGTTCGGCGGCGGCTGCGGCCGCGGTTTCTTCGCGGATGGTGTGCCAGAGGTCGAAACCGTTTGTGTTCAAATGGTTTTTTTTCATAATGGATGCCGTCTGAAAAGCATAAGGTCGGCGGTATCTTACCGTTTATATGGTTTTTGCGGTAGGGTATTCGGCGGCGGATGTGAAATTTCCTGCCTTTGCTTGAAGTTTCTTGAAAATGTCCTTATCTTGCGCGGGTAATAACCGGATTTTGATTTCCAATTTGTTTTAAGGGATACGATATGAGCGAACAGACGCAGCAACAGCAAAACAGTGAAGAAGCGGTTGAAAATGTGGAGGCGGTGGAAACCGTCGAGACAGTAGGAAATGCGGACGGTGTGCAGGAACAGGCTGCCGCTGGGCCGACTTATGAGGATTTGCAGGCGAGGATTGCCGAGCTGGAGGCGCAGTTGAAAGACGAACAACTGCGCGCTTTGGCAAACGAGCAAAACCTGCGCCGCCGCCACCAGCAGGAAATTGCCGATACGCACAAGTTCGCCGGACAGAAGTTTGCCGTGGAAATGTTGCCGGTCAAGGATTATCTGGAAATGGCGCTTTTGGATCAGAGCGGCAATTTCGATGCGCTGAAAATGGGCGTGCAGATGACTTTGAACGAGTTGCAGAAGGCGTTTGATGCCACGCAAATCAAGGAAATCAATCCTAAAGCGGGCGATAAGCTTGATCCCAATATTCATCAGGCAATGCAGGCGGTGGCCAGCGAGCAGGAACCCAATACCGTGGTTGGTGTGATGAAGAAGGGCTATACCCTGTCCGACCGTGTGTTGCGCCCGGCTATGGTTACGGTGGCGCAGAAGGAAGCCTGAAGGCGTCTGGGGAATAATCTGATTTATTTCCTGAAGCGCGTTTTGCGTATAAACCGATCGAAGTAAAACGGCAATGCCGTCTGAACCCGCCTGTCGGGCTTCAGACGGCATTTTATAGTGGATTAACAAAAATCAGGACAAGGCGACGAAGCCGCAGACAGTACAAATAGTACGGCAAGGCGAGGCAACGCCGTACTGGTTTAAATTTAATCCACTATATTTCGGCGTTAACGGTCAACCCGTATGCCGCCTGCCTGTTTTTCTTCATCCAGTTTCTTTTGCAGGGTGTCGCAAGGCGTGTCGCAGTCGCACATTTTTTTCATACCCAAGGCGGTAATGCCGCCGCAACTGCCTTTGATGGTGCGTTTGGAGAAAATATAGCCGACCGCCATACCGATGATGACGGTCAGGAAGATGCCGAAGGTGAGGAGCAGGGTTTTCATGGTGTTTCCTAATCGGTTTGTATGTTTAGCGGAGCAGTTTTTCAAATTCGGAAGACATGGCGGTGCGGTAGCCGTCCTTATCCCGGACAATCAGGAAAACAGCGAGTTTTTCTTGTTCTGCCAGCTTTAAGGCTTCGGTTTCGCCCAATACGAATAAGCCTGTGGACAAGCCGTCCGCCGTCATCGCGCTGTCTGCGACAACACTGATGGAGGCGAGATTGTGGCTGATGGGGCGTTTGTTGTTGGGATTGATGATGTGGGAGAGGCGTTTGCCGTTTTTATCGACGTGGAAAATACGGTAATCGCCGGAAGTGGCAAGCGAACGGTTGTTCAGCGGGACGATAATCTGCGTATTGCCGCCTTGGATGATATTGGGCTGCTCGATACCGATGCGCCACGGTTCGCCGCGCGCGTTTTTGCCTTTGCCGTGCAACTCGCCGCCGATTTCGACCAGATAATTTTGAATGCCGTATTTTTCCAGTTCGCCCGCAACTTTATCAACGCCGAAGCCTTTGGCAATCGAAGATAAATCCAAATAGGCCTTGGGGTGGGTTTTGCTTAAGGAAGCGTAATCTTTGCCTTGTTTCAAAATGATTTTGTCTATGCCTGTATAAGATGCCGCCTGTTTGATTTGTTCCGGCGACGGTTCTCGGGTAACGGATTTGTCGGGGCCGAATCCCCAAAGGTTGACCAAAGGGCCGACGGTTACGTCCAGCGCGCCGTGTGTCAGGCGGTTCAGGCGGAAGGCTTCGGCGGTAACGTGTGCGAAGTCGCTTGAAATGCGGAGGGGCTTGCCGGCTGTGTGTTGGTTGAACCGGCTGATTTCGGAATCAGGCTGATAGGTGGACATCTGCCGATTGACTTCTTTAAGCGCGTCATCGATGCGCTTTTGTATTTCGGCAGGGGAGGGGAGTTTGTCCCGATTATTTGAAAGGTATTTGACGGTATAGGTCGTACCCATTGTTTCGCCTTGCAGGGTAACGGTTTGCGCGGTTTGTTCCGAACAGGCGTTCAGGAAGATGAAACTCAGGGCAAATATCAAGGCGCGGATAAAGTTCGGCAGGCGTGTTTCAGACGGCATAGTGTTTGACGGTTTTGGCAAATGGCTTGAATTATATCGCAAAACGGCCGGTATGTTTCTATGCCGATGCCGTCTGAAGGGTGTTCGGACGGCATCGCCCGTTGTTTAAGGGGCGGTAATAAAAAACAAACCGGTGTTTTACAAACCGGTTTGTCAGGGTTTAATGGTCAGCGTGTCCTGCGTTGCCATTTGTTGTAGTAGTATTCGTAATCTTCATCACGACCGCCCGATTCAATCCAATCATCGTATTCGGGGCTGTTTTCAAAGCTGTCAGACATTATCCGTACCTCGCAAAATGAGTTTATCGATACTTTTTTAGTTATGGAATCAACCATAACTAAAAAGAAGTATACTTCTTTGCTTTTCCGCCAAAATATTTAACCGCACATCCGCCGCAGGGTAAAAATGGAAGTTCAACGATATTGATACGGGCATGGGCGGATGCCGTCTGAAGGATTTCAGACGGCATCGGATAGAAAAAGGAAGAAACCGAGGTTTCTTCCTTTTGTATTTGAAGCCGAATATTTAACCGCCGAAATCGTCCAAGAGGATGTTTTCGTCTTCCACGCCCAAGTCTTTGAGCATTTTGATGACGGACTGGTTCATGATTGGCGGGCCGCACATATAAAATTCGCAGTCTTCCGGTGCTTCGTGGTTTTTCAGATGGTTTTCGTAAACCACGTTGTGAATGAAGCCTGTGTAACCGTCCCAGTTGTCTTCGGGCAACGGGTCGGACAGGGCGACGTGCCACGTGAAGTTCGGGAATTCTGCCGCGAGTTGGTCGAAGTCTTCGACATAGAACATCTCGCGTTTGGAACGTGCGCCGTACCAGAAGGTGATTTTGCGTTTGGAGTTCAAACGTTTCAACTGGTCGAAAATATGGGAACGCATCGGAGCCATACCTGCACCGCCGCCGATGAATACCATTTCGGCATCGGTGTCTTTAGCGAAGAATTCGCCGAACGGGCCGGAGATGGTTACTTTATCGCCGGGTTTGAGCGACCAGATGTAAGACGACATTTGTCCCGGAGGCGCATCGGGTACGCGCGGAGGCGGTGTAGCGATACGCACGTTCAGCATAATGATGCCTTTTTCCTCAGGATACGAAGCCATGGAGTAAGCGCGCAAAATCGGCTCGTCCACTTTGGAAACGTATTGCCACAGATTGTATTTGTCCCAGTCTTCGTGATATTCCTTAGGAATGTCGAAGTCTTTGTAGGCAACAGTGTGAGGAGGAGCTTCAATTTGAATGTAGCCGCCGGCGCGGAAAGGAACTTCTTCGCCTTCGGGAATGGCCAGCTTGAGTTCTTTAATGAACGTTGCTTTGTTGTCATTGGAGATGACGGTGCATTCCCATTTTTTCACGCCGAACACTTCTTCTGGTACTTCGATGTCCATGTCGGTTTTGACGTTGACCTGACAAGACAAACGGCAGCCTTCGCGTGCTTCGCGTTTGTTGATGTGGGACAACTCGGTCGGCAGAATGTCGCCGCCGCCGCTTTTCACGACAACGCGGCATTGTCCGCACGAACCGCCGCCACCGCAGGCGGAGGGAACAAAGATGCCTTGGCTGGCAAGCGCGCCCAAGAGTTTGCCGCCGGCGGGCATCGTCAGTTCTTTTTCATCATTGACTTTGATGGTGATGTCGCCTTCGCTTACCAACTTGGATTTGGCAAACAGAATCATCAGTGCCAAAGCTAAAACGATGACGGTAAACATCACGATACCTAAAATAATCTCCATACCGGTCCCTTTCTTATAACTGGATGCCGGAGAACGACATAAACGCCATCGCCATCAGGCCGGCGGCGATAAAGGTAATGCCCAAGCCTTTGAGGCCTTTGGGAGCGTCCGAATATTTCATTTTTTCGGTAATGCCCGCCAAAGCGACAATCGCCAACATCCAGCCCAGGCCTGCGCCGAAGCCGTACACGACGGACTCGCCGAAGTTGTATTCGCGTTGCGCCATAAACGATACGGCACCGAAAATCGCGCAGTTTACGGTAATCAGCGGCAGATAGATACCCAATGCGTTGTAGAGGGCGGGGACGAATTTGTCCAAGAACATTTCCAAAATCTGCACCAAAGCGGCAATCACGCCGATGAAGGTGATGAATTTCAAAAAGGTCAAATCCACGCCTTCGACAATCGCGCCGTCTTTGAGCAGCGAGTAAACGAGTTGGTTGGCAGGGACGGACAGCCCGAGTACGAAAATTACCGCCACACCCAAACCGAATGCGGTGGATACTTTTTTGGATACCGCTAAAAACGTGCACATACCCAAAAAGAAGGATAGCGCCATATTTTCAATGAAGACGGATTTGATAAAGAGGCTCAAATAGTGTTCCATAGCTTATTCCTCCGCCTGTTCGGGTTTCCAAGTACGCAGCCCCCAAATCAAAAAGCCGATGATGAAGAACGCGCTGGGGGCAAGCAGGAACAAGCCGTTGGTCTGATACCAGCCGCCGTCCTGCACGGTTTGGAAAACGGTGTAGCCCAAGAGTTTGCCCGAGCCGATCAGTTCGCGGACGGTGGCGACGACAAGCAGCATCATCCCGTAGCCCGCGCCGTTGCCGATGCCGTCGATCAGGCTTTCCAGCGGCGGCTCTTTCATCGCAAATGCTTCGGCGCGGCCCATCACGATACAGTTGGTAATAATCAGACCGACGAATACGGAAAGCTGTTTGGACAATTCGTAGGCAAATGCCTGCAAGAGTTGGTCGACCAGCGTAACCAGCGACGCGATAATCGCCATTTGCACGATGATGCGGATGCTGTTGGGGATGTAGTTGCGTACCAGCGAAATGAAGAAGCTGGAAAAACCGGTTACCAAAGCTACGGAAATACCCATCACGATGGCCGTCTGAAGTTTGGTGGTAACCGCCAAAGCCGAACAAATACCCAAAACCTGCAAGGCAATCGGGTTGTTGTCGATAAAGGGTGAAAACATTAAGTGTTTCAAGCGTTTCATATCAGCCATTATTGCGCTCCTGCTGATTTCAATTTGTTCAGGTAGGGGATATAGCCGTTTTCGCCAAACCAGTAGGCGAACGAACCTTGCACGCCTTTGGATGTCAGTGACGCGCCGGAGAGGGCATCTACGCCGTGTTCTTTGTCCGAACCCGCGCCTTTGCCGACGTGCAGGGCGAGTTTGCCTTGTCCGTCAAACAGTTTTTTGCCGACGAATTTTTGCTGCCACAAAGGATTGCCGATTTCGCCGCCCAAGCCCGGGGTTTCGCCTTGTTCGTAGTAGGTAATGCCGTTGATGGTGTTGCCGTCGGGTTGGATGGCGACAAAGCCGTACATGACCGACCACAAACCGTTGCCGTGCATAGGCAGGATGATTTGCCCGATTTTGCCGTCTTCACCTTTTACCAAGTAAACCTCAGTGTATTTGGCACGGCTTTTGATGCCTGCCAAATCGTCTTCGGGTTTGATGCGGATGCTTTGCGTGGGGTCTTTGCCTGCGATGCGCGCGCTGAAGTCTTTAGGCGCGTCTTTCACATATTCGCCGGTCGCCAAATCGACCACGCGTTGCTCGATACGCTCGGCAAAGGTTTTGCTGATGTCGGTGTTTTTATCCATCAAACCGGCCACGCTCAAAATATAGCCTTGTTTATCTTGGAGTTTTTGTTTTTCTTGGATGGGTTTCAAGCCGACGACCGCACCGGCAACGATGACCGAGCAAATCAGGCTGACCGCCAATACCACAATCAGCGTGCCGCTGAAGCTGTCTTTATCGAATTTCTTAGCCATTGCTGCGCGCCTTTCTGCGTTTGATGTTCGCTTGTGCGACGAAATAGTCGAAAATCGGGGCAAACAGGTTGGCAAACAGAATCGCCAACATCATGCCTTCGGGGTAAGCCGGATTGACCACGCGGATCAACACGCACATCACGCCGATCAGCGCGCCGTACCACCATTTGCCGACATTGGTAAAGGAAGCGGAAACAGGGTCGGTCGCCATAAACAGCATACCGATGGCGAAGCCGCCGACGACCAAATGCCAGTACCAAGGCATAGCAAACATAGCGTTGGTGTCCGAACCGATGAAGTTGAACAGCGAAGACATCGCAATCATACCGATCATCACGCCGGCAATAATGCGCCAAGAGGCAATGCGGGTGAACACGATAAACGCGCCGCCGATTAAGAGCGCCAAAGTGGATACTTCTCCGATTGAGCCGGGCACGTTACCGATAAATGCATCCATCCAAGAAATGGTTTGACCGGTTACAGCGTTTTTCAGGCCGTCTGCACCGTGTGCCGCCCATTGCGCCAAAGCAGTGGCACCGGAATAGCCGTCAACCGCAGTCCAAACGGTGTCGCCGGTAATGTTGGCTGGGTAGGCGAAGAACAGAAACGCACGGCCTGCCAGCGCAGGGTTCATGAAGTTTTTACCTGTACCGCCGAATACTTCTTTCGCAACCACAACGCCGAAAGAAATACCCAAAGCCGCCTGCCACAGCGGCAGCGTGGGCGGAACGATTAAGGCAAACAGAATCGAGGTAACAAAGAAACCTTCGTTGATTTCATGTTTGCGCACGGTGGCGAACAAAACTTCCCAGAAACCGCCGACAATAAATACGGTCGCGTAAATCGGCAGGAAGTAAATCGCGCCGAACAGCATTTTGCCCAACACGCCCGCTTCAGACGACATATTGATGCCCAAAGCGTTGGCAAGGGCGTAATGCCAGTCGTTGGCGATGCTTTGTTGCAGCAAATCGGGCGTTAAGGCACCAAATGCCTGCGCGCCGACGTTGTACATGCCGTAAAACATGGCGGGGAACAAAGCCAGCCACACCAAAATCATCATGCGTTTGGAGTCGAGCGCGTCGCGGACGTGCGCCGCTTTGCGCGTTACCGCGCCGGATGTATAGAAAATCGTCGCCGCAGCTTCGTAGAGGGCATACCATTTTTCATGTTTGCCGCCCGGCAGGAAGTGCGGTTCGATTTTTTCCAGAAAATGTTTCAAGCCCATAATCAGCCTTCCTTCTCAATGGTTTCCAGCACCTTGCGCAACAGCGGGCCGTATTCGTATTTGCCCGGGCAGACGAAGCTACACAAAGCGAGGTCTTCTTCGTCCAATTCCAAGCAACCCAAGGCCTGCGCGCTGTCGGTATCGCCGACGATTAAATCGCGCAAAAGCAAGGTAGGCAGGATATCCAAGGGCATTACGCGCTCGTAAGTGCCGATCGGTACCATGGCGCGGTCACCGCCGTTGACGGCTGTCGTGAACTTGAAGAGTTTGTTTTTCAGGAAATGACCGAGGGTCGTACGCGTGATCGAGTATTTGTCCGGCTGCGGCGCAACCCAGCCGAACAGCTCTTTACTGCGGCCTTCTTCGATAACGGAAATCTGATTGTGGTAGCGTCCCAAATAATCATGCGCGCCTTGTGCAATCGCGCCGTTCAATACCGAACCGGAAATCACGCGGTTGTCTGCATCAACCAATTCGCCCGCAGTAATTTGCGACACCTTCGCACCCAAAACGGTACGCAAGAGGCGGGGTTTGTTGACTTGGGAGCCACCCAAGGCAATCACGCGCTCGGTGTTCAGACGGCCTGTTGCAAACAAACGGCCAATGGCAATTACATCTTGATAATTGATGGTCCAAACAGTTTTGTTTGCACCGACCGGCTCGATGAAATGAATGTGCGTGCCGCTCAAACCCGCGGGATGAGGGCCGCCGAATTCGTGTGTTTCAATGTTGGCGGCGTTTTCAGACGGCACGTCCGCACCAGCTGCCTTACAAACATGGATTTTGCGTTCGGTCAGACGGCTCAACACCAGCAAACCTCGTCTGAAATCCTCAGCGGCTTCTTTGATGACGACCACAGGGTCTGCCGCCAGCGGATTGGTATCCATCGCATTGACGAAAATGGCGAACGGCTCGGCATCGACGGCAGGGATTTTGCTGAACGGACGGGTACGCAGCGCAGTCCACAAACCGGATTGAATCAGATTGCGGCGCACTTCTTCGCTGCTCAATTTTGCCAGTGCTTCAGGTGCGTAGCGTTCAAACTCGATTTCGTCGTTGCCTTCTACGGCAATCACGACTGACTGAAGTACGCGCTTTTCACCACGATGGATGGCGGCGATTTTGCCTGAAGCCGGAGCAGTAAATACTACGCCCGGATTCTTTTTGTCTTCAAACAGCACTTGGCCTTTTTTGACGGCTTCGCCTTCCTTGATTTTCATCGAGGGGCGCATGCCGGCATATTCTTCGCCAAGCAACGCGACTTCGGTAATGGCCGGGCCGTCATAAATGACTTGCTCCGGTCTGCCCGCGATGGGCAGGTTTAGGCCTTTTTTGATTTTAATCATAGATTTGCATTACTTGTGATGGTTAAGGTAAAAACGGCGTGTTTTGATACGGTGTCGCGAGGCATCAAAAGCATTGAATAAATTAATGTAGCAAAGTGTTAGATTTTATCAGGAATTGTACCTGTTTGTCAGATTCGCCGCTTTTTTCCTTGCGGAAGCCGTTTTTAATTGTCGGAAGGGGAAAATATCGATTTGATTATGCTGAAATTTAAAATGCCGTCTGAATGTTCAGACGGCATAGCGTTTACAGCAGTTTGAAAACGAAAAAGATAAGGGTATGTACGATGAAGACGGGTATCAGGAAGGCGACCGACCACATCATATAGCCGAAGAAAGTCGGCATTGGTACGCCGCGCTGTTCGGCAATGGCTTTGACCATGAAGTTCGGCGCGTTGCCGATATAGGTCAGTGCGCCCATAAATACCGAACCCATAGAAACCGCCAGCAGGGTATGGAACAGGGGCCCCGTCATCAAGGCTTGGGCATCGCCGCCCGCCATATTGAAAAACACGAGATAAGTGGGCGCGTTATCCAAGAATGCCGACAATATGCCGCTCATCCAAAAATACATCGTATTAATCGGATGACCTGCCGTATCGTGAACCAGCGATACCACCCCACCCAGCGCGCCTGCCTCGCCTGCTTTCAGAATGCTCAGGACGGGGAAGATGGTGATGAAGATGCCGAGGAAGAGTTTACCCACTTCGGCGATGGGTTCAAAGTTGAATTCGTTGCCTGCGCGGACTTGTTTGGGCGTGATTGCCATAGATACGGCGGTCAATGCAATCAGGATGACATCGCGGACGAGGTTTTGCAGGGCGTAACGGCTGCCGAGGATTTCAAATCCCGGGTGTTCGGGTTTCCAAAGGCCGGACATTAGAACCGCGCTAACCACGCCCGCCAGCAGGAGGAAGTTCCATTTGCCGAAGATGGCGATTTTTTCGGGTTTTTCCTGTTGCGCCGGAGTATCTTGTGCAATGCTTTCCTGTTTGAAGAAACGGTTGTCGATGAAATAGAAGGCGGTCAACAGGACAGCGGTGCTGATCAGGACAGGGGCGAACATATGTTTGACCGTCCACATGAAATCTACGCCTTTGAGGAAGCCGAGGAAGAGTGGGGGGTCGCCCAAAGGGGTCAGACCGCCGCCGATGTTTGCAACCAAGAAAATGAAGAAGATGACGATGTGCACGCGGTGGACACGGTTTTGGTTGGCTTTCAGCAGCGGACGAATCATCAGCATTGCCGCGCCAGTCGTTCCCATGATAGAGGCAAGTGCCGTGCCGACGGCAAGCAGGGCGGTGTTGAGCTTGGGTGTGCCGTTCAAGTCGCCCCAAACCAAAATGCCGCCTGAAATGGTGTACAGGGCAAGCAGCAGCAGGATGAAGGGGATGTATTCTTCAACGAGTGCGTGTGCGACGGTATGGATACCGGCGGACGCGCCAAAAACCAAACTGAACGGGATGAGGAACAGCAATGTCCAAAAGGCGGTGATTTTGCCGTAATGGTGATGCCAGGTATGCGAAAAAAACAAGGGACCCAATGCGATAGACAGCAAAATCAGGGCAAAGGGCAGACCCCACAGCAGGTTTAGGTTTGCGCCGTCCAAATCTGCGGCGTAAACCGATGCCGGGAAAAGCATTAGTGAAAACAGGGGTAGGTGGCGCATCGTGTTTCCTCGATTCAAGCGCTGCCTTGCGCGGCGCGCGGGAGTGATACAGGCTTCGTGCCGCCCGGACATAGGCGGACTGTGCTGCCTGTTTGTTTTTGAAAAAAGTTTTCCGATTGATTGTAAAGTAAATAATCAGGATAAACCAGTTTCCCAAACTGGAAGGCGGCGGGAAGGCGGATTGCCGTGCTTGGGAATATATGTTCTTTTTGATAAATAATTTTATTTAAAACAAATAAATATATGTCTTTAATAAATAATCTATCGAAAACGAAAAATGAATTTATTTTAACATATATTTGCAATGAAACAGGTTTGCCCCACCCGTTTGTTTGCCCTTATCCCTTTCAGACGGCATTCAAGATTCGGGCCTGCGCCACATCCATATGGCGACAAGGGAACAAAAAACCGATGAAACCGCCCCGACCCACCAGCGTTGGGGAAACTGCCAAAACATCATCAGACAGGATGCGGTCATCATACTGATGGCGAAAATCTTGGCTTTGCGCGGCACTGCGCCGTTTTGTTCCCAGTTATGAACCATCGGACCGAAATAGCGGTGCCGGTGCAGCCAGCGGTGAAAACGCGGGGATGCCTTTGCCCAGCAGGCGGCGGAGAGCAGTACGAACGGCGTGGTCGGCAACAGCGGCAAAAAAATGCCGATGATACCCAACAGCAGGGAAATGCAGCCGCAAATAATCAATAGATAACGTATCATTTTCCAATCCGGTCTTTATCGGAGACAAACAGGTATTGTAAGAATCCCGCCCGTTTCTATCCGCCGTGCCGGTAGGGAAAATGGGGAGGAAGGTCTTATTCCTACAACAGATGGTTGAGTGGTAGGGATGTGGTATGTTTGATTTCTTTTAAAACGAAACTTGATTGGGCATCCTGTACGCCGTGGTGGGATAAAAGAGTGTCAAGAACGAAATGGGAGAACGCGCTCATGTCGGTAAAAAATGCTTGAAGCAGGTAGTCGGTTTCCCCTGTCAGGGCGAAGCAGCTCAAGACTTCCGGCCATTTTCGAACCGATGCGGCAAAATCTTCCCGCGCGTCTTTTGCTTTGCTGATGGAAACGCGGATAAATGCCTGAAGCCCCAAGTTGACGGATTCCGGAGACAGCAGCGCGGCATATTGGCGGACGATGCCGGCATCTTCCAACTGCTTCAGACGGCGCAGGCACGGAGAAGGAGAAAGTGCGACACGTTCGGACAGTTCGACATTGGTCAGCCTGCCGTTTTCCTGGAGAACCTGTAAGATTTTAATATCGGTTTTGTCTAAAGTGAGTTGGGGCATATTTGCGTTCCGTTTTAAGGAATTCGGATTGTCTGTCCGTATGTTTGCGGCAATCCGCACAGATGGAGGCCATATTAACATATAAAAAGTTATACCGTCATCCGGGACAAATTTTGTTTTCGGAAAATCATGTGGAAACAGAGGCGGTCGGTTTGCATCTCTTTAAGACGGCTTGCCCAAACTGCCTTTTCAAGCCATAATCGCGCCATGTGCAGGAGAGAGCTACACCCGATTACGCGTAGCCGCCGAAGGCGCAGATGCCCTTAAATCGCTCAGGCAACAGGGACTGCACATTGAAATAAAACATCTGGAGAGTGGTGCAATCGCACCCACCGAAGGGGAGAAGGCCGTCTGAACCACCATTCAGACAACCGCGCAAAGCAGTGAGCAGACTGGTTTGCCGTCAAGCGGATACGGCCGAAAATCTCAGGTTCAAGGACAGATAGGGTCATCCGCGCATAGGTGCGCGGGCGGCATCTGAACAAAAAATCCGGAGAAACTTGAGAATGACTGCTCTGAAAACCACCCCGTTTCATCAAGCCCATCAAGATGCAGGCGCGAAGCTGGTCGATTTTGCCGGCTGGGAGCTGCCCATCCATTATGGTTCACAAATCGCCGAACACGAAGCCGTGCGCACCGATGCCGGTATGTTTGACGTATCCCATATGCTCGTTACCGACGTAGCAGGCGCAAATGCCAAAGCCTTTTTCCGCAAACTGATTGCCAACGACGTTGCCAAACTCGCCTTCGTCGGCAAAGCCCTTTATTCCGCGCTGCTCAACGACAACGGCGGCGTGATTGACGACTTGATCGTTTACCGCACCAATGAAGCCGAAACCCAATACCGCATCGTGTCCAACGGCGCGACCCGCGAAAAAGACACGGCGCAATTCCACAAAGTCGGACGAGAGTTCGGCGTTGCCTTCAACCCGCGCTACGACCTCGGTATGCTTGCCGTGCAAGGTCCTAAAGCCATCGAAAAACTCCTGACCGTCAAACCCGAATGGGCGGATGTCGTCCACAACCTCAAACCGTTCCAAGGTGCAGATTTGGGCAACGACTGGTTTGTCGCCCGCACCGGCTATACCGGCGAAGACGGCGTCGAAGTGATTCTGCCGGGCACTGAAGCCGTCGCATTCTTCAAAGCCCTGCAACAAGCCGGCGTACAGCCTTGCGGCCTCGGCGCACGCGACACCCTGCGCATGGAAGCCGGTATGAACCTCTACGGCAACGATATGGACGACGACACCAGCCCGCTCGAAGCAGGCATGGGTTGGACGGTCGATTTGAAAGACGAAAGCCGCGATTTCGTCGGTAAAGCCGCCTTGCTGGCATTGAAAGAAAAAGGCGTTGCCGTCAAACAAGTCGGTTTGCTGCTCGACAAAGGCGGCATCCTGCGCGCGCATATGGAAGTGTTGACCGACAAAGGCAAAGGCGAAACCACCAGCGGCGTATTCTCTCCAAGCCTGAAACAATCCATCGCCATTGCCCGCGTACCGAAAGATTTTGACGGCGATACCGCCAAAGTCCTGATTCGCGGCAAAGAAGCGGACGTGCGCGTATTGAAGCTGCCGTTCGTCCGCAACGGTCAAAAACAGTTTGATTAATATCGGTTCAGACGGCATTTTCATTTCATATGCCGTCTGAAAGCAGGTTTTAATTGTTGTCCGATACGGACGTTTGTGGAAAGCCTTGAACAAGGTATCTGTGGATATTGATTCATGCAGATGCCGTCTGAAAATAACCCCTATCAATGGAGTATCAAACCATGAGCAACAACATCCCAGCCGAACTGAAATACGTTGCCAGCCATGAATGGCTGCGCCTTGAAGAAGACGGTACCATCACCGTCGGCATTACCCACCACGCGCAAGAGCTGTTGGGCGACATCGTGTTTGTCGAGCTGCCCGAAGTCGGCGCGAACCTTGCCGCCGAAGAACAAGCCGGTGTGGTTGAGTCTGTAAAAGCCGCATCCGACGTGTATGCCCCGATTGCGGGCGAAGTCGTTGCCGTCAACGATGACTTGCCCAGCGCACCGGAAACTGCCAACAGCGCCCCTTACGGCGCAGGCTGGTTCTTCAAAATCAAACCTGCCAATCCTGCCGACTACGACGGTCTTTTGACTGCTGAACAATACGCAGGCGAAGTAGATTAAATTCCTATCCTGATAATAGGATGCCTTATTTAAGGAACTGCACTTTCAGACGGCATTTCTGCGGTCGGAGGTGCAGTTTTTTGTCCGTGTTTTAAGGAAGTAGTTAGGCTATAATAACGGTCTATATCCATCTTCACCGATTTTTTCATGCAACTTACCGCTGTCGGACTCAATCATCAAACCGCACCTTTAAGCATACGGGAAAAGCTGGCGTTTGCCGCTGCCTGCCTGCCCGAAGCCGTCCGCAATCTTGCCCGAAGCAATGCGGCAACGGAGGCGGTAATCCTTTCTACCTGCAACCGCACCGAGCTTTACTGTGTCGGCGATTCGGAAGAAATTATCCGATGGCTTGCCGATTACCACAGTTTGCCGATTGAAGAAATCCGTCCGTATCTGTACACGCTGGATATGCAGGAAACCGTGCGCCATGCTTTCCGCGTTGCCTGCGGGCTGGATTCGATGGTGTTGGGCGAGCCGCAGATTTTAGGACAGATTAAGGATGCGGTCAGAGTTGCTCAAGAGCAGGAAAGTATGGGTAAGAAACTCAATGCCCTGTTCCAAAAAACCTTTTCTGTTGCTAAAGAGGTCCGTACCGATACCGCTGTCGGCGAAAACTCGGTTTCCATGGCTTCAGCTTCCGTCAAATTGGCAGAGCAGATTTTCCCCGATATAGGCGACCTTAATGTTTTATTCATCGGTGCGGGTGAGATGATTGAGCTGGTTGCTACTTATTTTGCTGCTAAAAACCCCAGATTGATGACGGTTGCCAACCGGACGCTGGCGCGTGCACAGGAGTTGTGCGACAAACTCGGTGTTAACGCCGAACCGTGTCTGCTGTCCGATCTGCCTGCCATTCTGCACGATTACGACGTGGTGGTTTCTTCAACGGCGAGCCAGCTTCCGATAGTCGGCAAAGGCATGGTGGAGCGCGCATTGAAGCAAAGGCAGAGTATGCCGTTGTTTATGCTTGATTTGGCAGTGCCGCGCGATATTGAAGCGGAAGTCGGCGATTTGAATGATGCCTATCTTTATACGGTGGACGATATGGTCAATATCGTCCAAAGCGGTAAGGAGGCAAGGCAGAAGGCCGCCGCCGCCGCCGAAACGCTGGTGTCCGAGAAAGTTGCCGAATTTGTCCGGCAGCAGCAGGGCAGGCAGAGTGTCCCCTTGATTAAAGCCTTGCGGGACGAGGGCGAGAAAGCGCGCAAACAGGTGTTGGAAAATGCGATGAAACAGCTTGCCAAAGGCGCAACGGCAGAAGAGGTTTTGGAACGGCTGTCCGTCCAACTGACCAACAAGCTGCTGCATTCTCCAACTCAAACCTTGAATAAGGCGGGGGAAGAAGATAAAGATTTGGTTCATGCTGTCGCGCAGATTTATCATTTGGACAAATAACGGTGCGCCGGAAAAGGATGCCGTCTGAAGGGGTTTCAGACGGCATATTTTTGTGCTGTCTGACAACATCGTGAAATCCCACATTATAGTGGATTAACAAAAACCAGTACGGCGTTGCCTCGCCTTAGCTCAAAGAGAACGATTCTCTAAGGTGCTGAAGCACCAAGTGAATCGGTTCCGTACTGTTTGTACTGTCTGCGGCTTCGTCGCCTTGTCCTGATTTTTGTTAATCCACTATATATCGATGTAATTACAAAGTATTATCCCGTATGCAGATTGGTTTTAAGATTTGTAAATTTGATTTGCATCAAAAAATCGCCGATAGATGATTCATATAATATCCATATTAAAGAGTATCGGTATATCGGTGATGGCTATGTCCTGTTTTTCAATCCGGCGTATGTCCGTGTTTCGGGCGCGGATAACGGCGTTTTTTGCCGCCTTTGTCTTTTTGACGGCGGCATTGCCCGCCTATGCGGAGCGTCTGCCTGATTTTTTGGCGAAAATCCAACCTTCGGAAATCTTCCCGGGAGCGGATCGTTACGGCAAGCCGGAAGGCAAGCCTATGGTCGCCCGCGTTTACAAAGGCGATGAGCAGCTCGGTTTGGTCTATATCACAACCGATGTGGTCAATACGCGCGGTTATTCGAGCAAGCCGATTGATACGCTGATGGCGTTGGCAAACGACGGCACGATAGCAGGGGCGAAACTGGTCGATCATCACGAGCCGATTATGCTGATCGGTATCCCGCAGTCGCGTGTCGATAAATTCATCGACAAATATATCGGTCTGAACTTTATTAAAAATCCGCCGACTCCGGGCGTGGCGCCGGGCGACATTATCAGCGGTGCGACTGTTACGCTGATGGTGATTAACGACAGTATCCAGCGTTCGTACAAGGTCATTGCCAACCAATACCGTTTGGGTTCGGATAAGGCTCTTCAGACGGCATCCGCTTCCGATGTTCAGGAAGCCGCGCCTGCGGTAAAAACCCGTCCGCGCCGTATGGCAAATCCCGACAAGCAGGATATTTTGTCTTGGGACGAACTTTTGAAACAAAAGGCCGTCGGCCATCTGCATATCACGCTGGATCAAATCAACAAACTGTTTGAGAAAGGCGGCAAGGTCGGCGTGGCCGAACACGCCGAACAGGGCGATCCTGACGATACCTTTATCGATTTATATGTTGCTTTGGTCAGCCAGCCCTCCATCGGTAAAAGCCTGCTGGGAGAGGACGGCTGGGTACATCTGCAAAAACGGCTGAAACCCGGGCAGCAGGCGGTTTTGGTTGCCGGGGAGGGTCGTTATTCTTGGAAAGGTTCGGGTTATGTGCGCGGCGGTATTTTCGACCGTATCGAGATGATTCAGGGAGAGAACAGCTTCCGTTTTACCGATGCCCAACACGAACGCGTCGTCGCGCTGTCCGCCGCCGGTGCGCCGCGCTTTAAAGAAGTTTCTTGGTTTACCATCCCTGAAGGCGTAGAGTTTGACGGTGCGGAGCCGTGGCGGCTGCAATTAATGGTTCAGCGCGTCTTGAGCGTGAACGATAAAGCCTTCGTTACCGCCGATTTGGATTACGAACTGCCCCAAGCTTATTACGTCGACGATCCCAAAGCACCGCCCGTAGAAATCAGCGCGCCTGTCGAAGCCGTACCTGCCGCGGCATCCGATACTGCTTCAGACGGCATTGCCGAAGATGCGTCAGCTGAAAACGGTGTATCCGACCAATTATGGAAACAGATTTGGAAAGCGAAACAGGGGCAGATTGTCGTCGTCGGCATTGCGCTGACCATATTGTTACTGGTGTTTTTGTTCCAAGACTGGATTGTGCGTTACGAAAAATGGTACGACCGCTTCCGCCTCGCCTTTTTGACCTTCACGCTCTTCTATATCGGCTGGTATGCACAGGCGCAGCTTTCGGTTGTCAATACGTTGACGCTGTTTTCCGCCATCCTTACCGAATTTCATTGGGAATTCTTCCTGATGGATCCGATTGTGTTCATCCTTTGGCTGTTTACCGCCGCGACTATGCTGTTGTGGAACAGGGGGACGTTTTGCGGTTGGCTGTGTCCGTTCGGCTCATTACAGGAATTGACCAACAGGATTGCCAAAAAACTGGGTGTGAAACAGATTATCGTGCCGCATATGCTGCATACCCGTTTGAGCGTTATCAAATATCTGATTTTCTTCGGACTTTTGGCAATTTCGCTGTATGATTTGGGTACGGCGGAAAAATTTGCCGAAGTCGAACCGTTCAAAACCGCAATTATTTTGAAATTCATGCGCGATTGGTGGTTTGTCGCCTTTGCCGTGGCACTTTTGATTGCGGGGCTGTTTATCGAACGCTTCTTCTGCCGTTATCTGTGTCCTTTGGGTGCGGGCATCGCGCTGCCGGGCAGATTCCGCGTGTTCGACTGGCTGCGCCGCTACAAAATGTGCGGCAACCCCTGCCAAATCTGTACGCACGAATGCCCCGTTCAGGCAATCGCGCCCGAGGGCGACATCCATCCGAACGAATGTATCCAGTGCCTGCACTGCCAAGTCATGTACCACCACGATACGCGCTGTCCGCAAGTTGTGGCAGTGAATAAGAAAAAACAAAAACAGGCTGCTGCAAAATCAGGGGAATTGGAGAGTGTCTCCAAGCAGCCGCAGGAACAGGTCGTCCGTTTTGTCAAACCCGAAACGGCGCAATCTGAAAAATAAGCATACGGGGGAAGTCTGAAGCCAAAGTGTCAGGCAGGCAGGGTTTCCCCGGAAGGATAATAAAATTTTTTCCCATCGGCTTGCCGTCTGAAAACCGGTTTGCCGTATTTTATCCAAGGAGTGTTGTATGTCAGACGAAAAATTAGAACAAAACGGCTTGAGCCGTCGTTCATTCTTAGGTACGGCCGCCGCTTCCGGTGCAGGTATTGCCGGTGCGGGCCTGTTGGGTTTGGCGGGTTGCTCTAAAGACGGCGAACAGGCTGCTGCTTCTGGCGCCGCCCCTGTCGCCAAGGAGCATGGTGAAGCCAAACCAGGTCAACTGTCTTCCGAAGTCGGTCCGGGCGAACTCGACCAATATTACGGCTTCCTTTCCGGCGGTCAGTCCGGCGAGATGCGCCTGATTGGTCTGCCTTCCATGCGCGAACTGATGCGTATCCCCGTGTTCAATATGGACAGTGCGACCGGTTGGGGACGTACCAATGAGAGCTTGAAAGTCCTCAACGGCAATATTACTGAAGAAACCCGTAAATTCTTAAAAGACAGCGGCCTGCGCTGCTACCCCAACGGCGACCTTCACCACCCGCACTTGTCGTTTACCGACCAAACTTATGACGGCCGCTATGCCTATGCCAACGACAAGGCAAACAACCGCGTCTGCCGCGTGCGTTTGGATGTGATGAAGGCCGACAAAATCATCGACATCCCCAATGCCTCGGGTATTCACGGTCTGCGTCCGCAACGTTATCCGAAAACCGGTTATATCTTTGCCAACGGCGAACACATCACCCCCGTCAGCGGCGTAGGCAAACTGGATGATGCGAAAACCTGGAATGCCGTTTATACCGCCATCGACGGCGAAACCATGGAAATCGCATGGCAGGTATTGGTTGACGGCAACTTGGACAACGGCGATGCCGATTACCAAGGCAAATATTCTTTTTCCACCTGCTACAACTCCGAGCGCGCGCTGACCGTGCAAGGTGCGTCTTCCAACGAGCAGGACTGGTGCGTCGTTTTCGACCTGAAAGCCATCGAGGAAGGCATCAAAGCGGGCGACTTCAAAGAAGTGAACGGCGTGAAAATGCTGGACGGCCGCGCTGAAGCCAAATCCAAATACACGCGTTATATCCCCGTGCCGAACTCTCCGCACGGCTGTAATGCTTCTCCCGACGGCAAATACATTATGCTCAACGGCAAGCTGTCTCCGACCGTTACCGTATTGGATGTCAGCAAGCTGGACGATTTGTTCGCCGGCAAAATCAAAGAGCGCGATGTGGTCGTAGCCGAACCGCAACTGGGTCTCGGTCCCTTACACACTGCATTTGACGGTCGCGGCAATGCTTATACGACATTGTTTATCGACAGCCAAATGGTGAAATGGAACATCGACGACGCAATCAAAGCCTACAAAGGCGATAAAGTCGATCCGATCAAACAAAAACTCGACGTTCACTACCAACCGGGCCACAACCATACGACCATGGGCGAAACCAAAGAAGCCGACGGTCAATGGCTGGTGTCTTTGAACAAATTCTCCAAAGACCGCTTCTTGAATGCCGGCCCGTTGAAACCCGAGTGCGACCAATTGATCGACATCTCCGGCGACGAAATGCGTCTGGTACACGACAACCCGACTTTTGCTGAACCGCACGACTTGTGTTTGGTTGCCGCGTCCAAACTGAACCCGGGCAAAACTTGGGACCGTAAAGACCCTTGGTTCTGGCAGGATGCTTTGGAACAGGCGAAAAAAGACGGTGTCGAGCTGGAAAAAGCCGCCAAAGTCGTACGCGAAGGCAACAAAGTACGCGTGTACATGACTGCCGTTGCGCCTGCATTCAGCATTCCGCAGTTTGAAGTGAACCAAGGCGACGAAGTAACCGTTTACGTTACCAACGTCGAAACCATCGAGGACCTGACCCACGGCTTCACTTTGGAAGGCTACGGCATCGCTATGGAAATCGGCCCGCAAGCCACTTCTTCCGTAACCTTCAAAGCCGTCCGTCCGGGCGTGCACTGGTACTACTGCCAATGGTTCTGCCACGCATTGCATATGGAAATGTCCGGTCAGATGATTGTTCATCCCAAATAATGCGGCCTGACGGCTGAATATTGAGAATGCCGTCTGAAGGCAACAGGTCTTCAGACGGCATTTATAGCCAAACCGCTTGCCGTACCGTTTCAGGCGGTTTCGCTATAAAAACAGGCACATTTGAATGATGCTTTATTTTGTTCGGCCATACCGAACGAAACAGAGGGACACTATGCACACATCCGCGCTCCGTATATGGCTGAAGGCCGTGCTGATACTTGCCGCCGGCAGCATTTTTCAGACGGCATCGGCAGCCGTCGTCCACGTTTCCCCGCAAGACAACCTTGCCGAAATTTTTGCCCGCGCCCAGGCGGGCGATACGCTCAAACTGGCTTCCGGCGTATATCAAACCAAACTTTATATCGACAAACCGATTACGATTGAAGGACCTGCCGACCGTTCTGCAACCATCGAAGGGGACAGGAGCGGGCGTACCATAGCCATACACGCGCCGGACGTAACGCTCCGCAACCTGACCGTTACCCGTTCCGGTATGAGTCTGCCTGCAATGGATGCTGGTATTTATCTCGAAGAAACCGCCCCGCGCGCCCTGATTGAACACAACAATATTTTGGATAATTCGGTCGGCGTCTATCTGCACGGTTCTGCCGATGCGATGGTGCGCGAGAACAAAATTGTCGGCGATGCGACTTTGCGCGTGAACGAGCGCGGCAACGGCGTTACCGTTTGGAACGCGCCCGGCGCGCAGGTCGTCGGCAACGACATTTCCAAAGGGCGGGACGGCATTTTTTCCAACACCAGCACGCACAACACCTATAAAAACAACCGCTTCAGCGATTTGCGTTTCGCCGTCCACTATATGTACACCAACGACAGCGAAGTCAGCGGCAATATTTCCGTGGGCAACAATATGGGCTATGTGCTGATGTTTTCCGAGCGGCTCAAAGTATTCGACAATATTGCCGTCGGCAGCCGCGACCAGGGCATCATGCTCAACTATGTCAACTATTCCGATATTCACGACAACATTATCAACAAGGCGGGCAAGTGCGTATTCGCCTACAATGCCAACTACGATAAACTTTTCGCCAATCATTTTGAAAACTGTCAAATCGGCATACACTTTACCGCCGCCATCGAAGGTACGATCCTGCATGACAATTCCTTCATCAACAACGAAAGCCAGGTCAAATATGTCAGCACGCGTTTTCTCGACTGGAGCGAGGGCGGACACGGCAACTACTGGAGCGACAATAGCGCATTTGATCTTGACGGCGACGGCTTTGGCGACAGCGCGTACCGCCCCAACGGCATTATCGACCAAATCATCTGGCGCGCACCGGTTGCACGCCTTCTGATGAACAGTCCTGCAATCAGCATCGTCAAATGGGCGCAGGCGCAGTTTCCCGCCGTTCTGCCCGGCGGCGTGGTGGACAGCAAACCGCTGATGAAGCCTTATGCCCCCAAAATTCAAACCCGTTATCAGGCGATGAAGGACGAACTGCTCAAAGAAGCCGAAACGCGGCAGTCGGAATGGGGCAGGGCGGAAAACGGTTCTTTGAACTAGTCTGCTTCAGACGGCATCCGGATCCAAATGCCGTCTGAAAACACAAAAGGAACAACCATGACCACACATCATGTCGAATTGAGGAAGGTAACCAAACGGTTCGGGGCGCAAAAAGCGGTCAACCAAGTCGATTTGGTTTTGAAGGCAGGAGAAAGCGTCGGGCTTGCCGGACACAACGGTGCGGGCAAGTCCACCATTATGAAGCTGATACTCGGGCTGATTACCCCGACCGAAGGCGAAGTGATGCTTTTGGGCGAACGTACCGGCAGCAAAGCGGGGGCGCAGCTGCGCAGTCAAATCGGCTACCTGCCCGAAACTGTTGCGCTGCACCCTTCGCTGACCGGCATCGAAACGCTGGACTTTTACGCGAAACTTAAGAAACAGCCGCTTACCCAGAACCGGGGACTGCTTGAGCGCGTCGGTATTTCACAGGCGGCACACCGCCGCGTCGGCACTTATTCTAAAGGGATGCGCCAACGCCTTGCCTTGGCACAAGCCCTGCTGGGCGAGCCCAAAGTCCTGCTGTTTGACGAACCGACAACCGGTCTTGACCCTGCATCACGACAAATGTTTTACGAAGTCGTGCGCGAACTCAACGGGCGCGGCGCGACCGTATTGCTCAGTACCCACGCCCTTGCCGAGTTGGACGGACACGCCGACCGCATTATCGTGATGAAAAACGGCGTTAAGGTTGCCGATGGTAGTATGGACGAATTGCACGTTCAAAGCGGACTGCCGCTGACCGTCAATATCCGCCTCAATGCACCGCGCACCTTGAGCAGCCGCTGGCAGCCGCTTTCAGACGGCATTTCTTACCGGGCACAATGTCAGGCGGAAGAACGTATGAACCTTTTGGGCGAGTTGGGCAGCCTGTCCGACCTTGCCTATCTCGATATCCACACCCCGACGCTTGACGAAATGTATGCACAGTTCTTGAAAAGGGAGGACGTATGAACCCTGTTTGGATTATTACCGGTAAAGAAGTCCGCGACAGCCTGCGTAACCGCTGGGTGCTTGCCGCCGCCCTCCTGCTTGCCGCACTCGCCCTTTCTTTGGGTTTTCTCGGCAGCTCGCCCACCGGTTCGGTCAAGGTCGACCCGCTGACCGTTACCGTCGTCAGCCTGTCGAGCCTGTCTATTTTCCTGATTCCGCTGATTGCGATGCTGCTTTCTTATGACGCACTGATCGGCGAAATCGAACGCGGTACGATGGCGTTGCTGTTGAGTTATCCCATTTCGCGCAATCAAATACTTGCCGGCAAGTTTGTCGGACACCTCATCATCCTCGCCCTCGCCACCACGGCAGGTTACGGATTGGCAGGCATTACGCTGCAACTTGCCAACGGCAGTTTCGACATCGCCGCTTGGAAACCCTTTGCGCTGTTGATTGCCGCCAGCGTCATCCTCGGTGCGGCTTTTCTGTCTATGGGTTACTTAATCAGTGCAAAAGTCAAAGAACGGGGTACGGCGGCCGGTATTTCCATCGGCGTGTGGTTGTTTTTCGTCGTCATCTTCGATATGGCGCTTTTGGGTATTCTGGTTGCCGACTCGAAACAGGTTATCACCGCGCCCGTTGTTGAAACGGTGCTGCTGTTCAATCCCACCGATATTTACCGCCTGCTCAACCTGACCGGTTACGAAAATACGGCTATGTATGCGGGTATGGCGGGTTTGAGCGGACAAATCAGCCTGACTGTCCCCGTTTTGCTGACCGCGCAGGTTTTATGGGTTATCATTCCGCTTGTTTTGGCAGCCGGAATTTTTAGAAAGCGACAAATATGAAAAAAACCCTGTTGGCAATTGTTGCCGTTTTTGCCTTAAGTGCCTGCCGGCAGGCGGAAGAGGGACCGCCGCCTTTACCCCAGCAGATTAGCGACCGTTCGGTCGGACACTATTGCAGTATGAATCTGACCGAACACAACGGCCCCAAAGCCCAGATTTTTTTGAACGGCAAACCCGATCAGCCCGTTTGGTTCTCCACCATCAAGCAGATGTTCGGCTATACCAAGCTGCCCGAAGAACCCAAAGGCATCCGCGTGATTTACGTTACCGATATGGGCAATGTTACCGATTGGACGAATCCCAATGCCGACACGGAGTGGATAGATGCGAAAAAAGCCTTTTATGTCATTGACAGCGGCTTTATCGGCGGTATGGGTGCGGAAGACGCGCTGCCGTTCGGCAACAAGGAGCAGGCTGAAAAATTTGCAAAGGATAAAGGTGGAAAGGTCGTCGGTTTCGACGATATGCCCGATGCTTACATTTTCAAGTAAATCCAAACAAAAATGCCGTCTGAACGTTGAAGCCAAGGTTCAGACGGCATTTTTTTGTTACGGGTTCAAACGGGGCAGGTTTGAACAACGGCCCCATTCCTTATTCCTGACCGGGCGTAACGGCGGAATAAGGTTCACATCCCGCCGTAATTCGGCCCGCTCGCGCCTTCGGGACAAATCCAAGTGATGTTTTGCGTCGGGTCTTTGATGTCGCACGTTTTGCAGTGCACGCAGTTTGCCGCGTTGATTTGCAGGCGCGGGCTGCCGTTTTCTTCGACGATTTCATACACGCCGGCCGGACAATAGCGCGTTTCGGGCGAGGCGTATTCTTTGTAGTTCACGTCTATCATCGTTTGCGGATTTTTCAGCACCAAATGGTCGGGCTGGTTTTCTTCGTGCGCGAGATTGGCGAGAAAGACGCTGCTTAAGCGGTCGAAGGTCAACACGCCGTCGGGTTTCGGATAATCAATCGGTTTGCACGCGGCGGCTTTTTTGAGCTGCTCGTTGTCTTTACCGTGATGTTTCAAGGTCCACGGGGCTTTGCCTTTGAAAATCATCTGATCGATGCCGGTATAAAGTGAGCCGAGGTAAACGCCCCATTTGAATGACGGACGGACATTGCGCGCGGCATAAAGCTCTTGATACAGCCAGCTTTGTTCAAAACGTTGCTGATAATCCTCCGCCTCTTTGCCGCTGTCGAAACCCTCCACTTCTTCAAGGTTTTCCAACAAGGGGAACACGGCTTCGGCGGCAATCATAGCGGATTTCATCGCGGTATGGATGCCTTTGATGCGCGGCATATTCAGGAAACCCGCCGCGTCGCCGATTAAAACGCCCCCCTTGAACGAGAGCTTCGGCAAACTTTGCAGACCGCCTTCAATCAGCGAACGCGCGCCGTAAGCAATGCGGCGGCCGCCTTCAAAGGTTTTGCGGATTTCGGGATGGGTTTTGAAGCGTTGGAACTCTTCAAACGGCGACAGATACGGGTTTTGATAGTCCAAACCGACCACGAAGCCGACGGCGACTTTGTTGTCGTCGAAATGGTAAACAAACGCACCGCCGTAGGTTTTGCTGTCCAGCGGCCAGCCTGCGCTATGCACCACCAAACCGGGCTGATACTGTTCAGACGGCACTTCCCAAACTTCTTTAATGCCCAAGCCGTAAGTTTGCGGCTGGCTGTTTTGGTCGAGTTTGAAGTGTTCGATGATTTGCTTGGAAAGCGAACCGCGACAACCTTCGGCAAACAGGGTTTGCCGCGCCCAAAGCTCCATGCCGGGCTGGAATGAATCGGTCGGCTCGCCGTCTTTGCCCACGCCCATATTGCCGGTCGCAATGCCTTTGACCGAACCGTCTTCGTGATACAGCACTTCGGCGGCGGCAAAGCCCGGATAGATTTCCACACCCATATTTTCCGCCTGCTCCGCCAACCAGCGCACGACTTCGCCCAAGCTGGCGATGTAGTTGCCGTGATTGTCGAAATTGGGGGTAACGGGCAGATTAAACGCCTTTTTCTTAGTCAGGAACAACACTTTGTCCTGTGTTACCGCACGCGTCAGCGGTGCGCCTTTTTCTTTCCAGTCGGGAATCAACTCATTCAGCGCAATCGGATCGATAACCGCACCCGCCAGCGAATGCGCCCCCGCTTCAGAACCTTTCTCCACCACGCAAACGCTGATTTCGCGCCCGTTTTGTTCGGCAAGCTGCTTGAGTTTGATGGCGGCGGACAAACCCGACGGGCCTGCGCCGACAATCACGACATCGTATTGCATACTGTCGCGGGTGATGGATTCGGTCATAGCGGTTCCTATTGTTTATTATCGATTCTAAAGCGGGCAATTATACAACGCAGACAGTCGCTTACCAAATAAAACAATGCCGTCTGAAATAGCTTCTCAGGCATTCAGACGGCATTTGCCCTCATATGGTCAGAGATATTTTTTATCCGGCAGTTGTGCAAAGAGGCAGTCATATTCTTTCTTCAGTTCAGGGATATTTTTGACAATTCTGCCAATTTTATCGAATTCAATCAGTAGGATTTGACGGACAGTTTCTGCGTATCTTGAATCGGTCTGCCTTTCCATCAGCGGTACGAGGTAGGTAAGCAGATTGTGAAGGTAATCGGTCAGCCTGTGGTCGGCTAGGGCGGTTGTCAGACTTCCTTCTCTGCGGTGGTAAATAAAAAAGGGAATGTCAACCTCCAAGACTTTTCCGCCTGCAATCAGAAATTCAGAGATGAAAACCATATCTTCCCCAAAACGCATACCGTTGCGATAGGTAACACCCGTAGCGACAAGGTGGCGACGGTCAATCATAAAGCACATATTGTGTAGAGGCCAGTGATGAGGCAGACTCTGCATCAATATCCCCGGCATAGATGAGATTTTCCCATTGTGCTGTTCTTTAAATTGAAAAACGGGCTTACACCTCAACATATTTTTCCCCTCTTCATAAGGAGGACGGAGATATACGCCTTTAATCGCTTGAAGTCCGTTATCTTGAGCAAGTCTTGCCCACAAACCGAAATCTATGGGGTAAAGTTCGTCATCGGGGTCTAAGAACATAATGAAATCCCCCGTTGCAAGTTTTAATCCGGCATTGCGTGCCGCCGCCACGCCCCTGTTTTGGCTGCTGACAACGGTAATAAAGGGATATTGGTGCATATATTTCGCCAAGATTTCCGCACTGCCATCTGTCGAACCGTCATCTATCAGAATAATTTCTTTGCGAACCGTTTGACGCAATATGCTTTCGAGCGCGCGGGGGATATAGGATGCAACATTATAGACGGGCAGGATGAAGCTGATACTGGGTAGATTATCGGAGGTTGCTTTATCGTTGGAGTACATCTGAATCCTTAATTTGTTGTAAAAGGCGAAGTATGCAGATGGGCAACTTTAGGATATGGCCTGCATACAAAATCCAAAATGCCGCACTTATCTGCAAGTGCGGCATTTTTACTATAGGCTGTGTTCCAATAGGTATTGATGCAACGTCTTATCGGTTAAGAGATAGCTTTTATTCAAAAGAATAGATTTCTATCTAAATAAAAAATAATCGGTTTCCGTTACAAACAGCCGGAATCAATAAAACACAGCCGTATTAATGGCGGAAGATCACCATTGATAGCCGACAGCCGCTCCAAATAACGGTTTTTTGGTATTGTTGCCGGAGAAATTGAACGAAGCACCTGCCTTCAGGATTACTTTGCCGTTATCTGAGAGGCTGGAGTAACCGATTGCAAGAGCCTGTTCACCGTTGTAGTGTGCCGTAGAGGCGGATACCATCGAGTGTCCCGCATAAGTCGGTTGAGGAAGGAGTGCGATCGCTCCTGCTTTGGCGATACCGCCGTTCATTGATTTATCCAACTTGTCGACTTTTTGCTCTATAGAGGAAATCCGTTCATGCACCTCAAACAACTGTGCGCCGTTGACTGCGTCTGAGCTTGATGGAGAAATCCTGCCTGCCGCCAAGCCGCTTATACGGACTTCGCCATTGGGGCGTTCATTAGTAATTTTACCTTTGGCGGTCAGCATAGTACCGTCCGATTCTTCGGTTCGGGTAAATGCAGTATCGGCTTCCGCTTTGAGGAAGTCGATAAAGTCTCGTTCTGTTTTATTAGCACGTTTTCCAGTATCTAGAGATTTCCAAATTTCGTAGGCGGATTTGCCGTTTTCGCCTTTATCGCCTTTCTCACCTTTTTCACCTTGTGCACCTGCCTCACCTTTTTCGCCTTTAAGGGATTTCAGGAAGGCGGCTTCGGATGTGTCGGCGAGGGTTGTGTTCTGTTCTTTCCAGATTTCGTAGGCGGATTTGCCGTTTTCGCCTTTCCCTCCGGAGTTGGACATATTGTTGATTTTCTCTTTCAAATCTTCGGAAAGGGTTAGGGTTAGTCGTTCATCTGAATATTTAATTTTAACGTCTGATCCAGACTCAACTTTATCAGGTAAACCTTGAATAAATTCCTTAAGCTTTTCCTCAATCTTTTCAGGTACGTAGGAATACAGTTGACCTCCGGTAACCGCATCAGTCGATTCAAAACCAATCTCACCATTTGCAATCTCGGTAATCAAGGTGCCACCGCCGTCATAGCCGATGATGGTCTCCTCAATTTTATATGTACCCGAATTCCAATTGCCAACATTTTTTTTATTGTCAGCATCAGTTATTGGGTTTATAACCAGCTTTCCAACCGTCGTTACCTTATTGTCGTCAGCCTGAGCGTATGGCACGGCGGATATGCCGATTCCTGTGGCTGCTGCTGTGAGGATGAGTTTGGATATTGCCGTATGTTTTTTGTCGGAGTGGGTCATGATTGTACCAATTAGAGTTAACGCTAACGTAATTCTCCGATTATATATTCAGACCCTTACTCTGTAAATAATACGTTGTATTATTTTATCCATTTTTTTTTTTTTTT
>NZ_CAUIZY010000004.1:0-153878 GCF_962747855.1 Neisseria blantyrii | reverse complement strand
CATCCTTTCGTTTAGTCTCAATGCTGATAACTTGATTATTCCTCCACCTTATTTCTGTCATATTTCTCATCTAAAGAAGGAATGAACCGCTTTGAAGATACCGCCGTTTGGGACGGTCAGTTCTTTTTGTGCGGCGGAGAATTTAATTACGGCAAGGGCGGTAAAGTTTTCCGAACCTTTAACGCAGTCGAGTACGATGCCGGCCTCTTCGCCGTCCGCCGTCAGCAGGATGCCCGCTTCGGCTGCCGAGTTTCCCGACAACACCGCCAAGCCGCGTTTGACCTGACCGCGATATTGGGCGCGCGCGATGATTTCCTGACCGGGGTAGCAGCCTTTTTTGAAGTGTACGCCGCCGATGATGTGCTGGTTGAGCATTTGGGCGACGGCGGTTTCTTTGGTAGCCGCGCATATCCACGGATAACCGCTGCGGATTTCGTGCAGCCGCCACGCGTTTTCGGCGGCGGCATCATAAGGGGGCAGGGCGTTTTTGGGGGCAATGTGCAAAATGCCCCGATGAGGCAGGACGACGGAACAGATGCCGTCTGAAACGCATCCGGCGGTAAAGGCGAGACTGGGTTCTTGCGCGGCAAGCGGTTCGGCGGATGCTTCCAATTCCGCGCCGACGGCGTAATCTTCAAGGATTTCAAAAACAACTTTGGCACGCAACACAAACATCCGCAGGCGTTTGACCGTTGCTTCAAGCAGGTCTTGCGCCATAATCAGTAGCAAATCGCTGCCTCGGTTGACAACAATCATATTGGCGATGACGCGGCCTTTGGGCGTGTTGTAAGTCGCATAACACGCCTGCCCGGTCTGAAGATTATTGATGTCGTTGGAAAGCTGTCCGTGCAGGAAGGTTTGGCGGTCTTCGCCGCTGACGCGTGTCACGCCGAAAAAGGGCAGTAAGGTTTTCATCATTTGCGTACTCTGAAATATAAAGGAAATCTGTTTATGCGGTTGCCGCATCTTTCTTCACAGCGGTTATTTTGATTTCGACACGCCACTCCGGACGGGCGAGCCGCGCTTCCACGCAGGCGCGGGCGGGCGTTCTGCCGGCGGCAACCCAAGCGTCCCACACGCCGTTCATTTCCGCATAGTCGCCCATATCGCGCAGATAGATGACCGCATCCAAAACGTGTGCCTTGTCCGAGCCGCATTCCGCCAGCCAGCGGTCGATTTGGGCAAGCACGTCGGCAGTCTGTTCGGCAGCCGTTTCACCGTTTTCGGGAACCATGCCGGAGAGGAAAATCAAGCCGTTTGCGCCGACGGCTTCGGAATAGCGGGGCGTTGTGCCGAAATATCGGATATCCATATCGGTTTCCTTCGATAAAGGGGATATATGGTAACATTGCGCTTGACCGATTTCCACGTTTTGCATGACGAAAAATGAGTAAACACACTTATCCGATAACACCTGCCGTGCGCGTTTTGCGTGAAAACGGCATCGAATTTGAACCTTTTACCTATGCCTATGAGGAACACGGCGGCACGGCGCAGTTTGCCCGACTGTTCGGCAAAGACGAACACTTGGTCATTAAAACCATTGTTTTGCAAGATGAAAACGGCAAGGGGCTGATTGTCTTGATGCACGGCGACAAACAGATTTCAACCCGCAATCTGGCGCGGCATTTGGGTGTGAAACACATCGAACCCGCCACGCCCGCACAGGCAAACAAGTGGACGGGCTATCTGGTCGGCGGCACAACGCCGTTCGGCATCAGGACAAAGTTGGATATTTACGTCGAACAGTCGGTGATGGATTTGGAAACCATCTATATCAACGGCGGAAAACGCGGGTTCATTATCGGCATCCGTCCCGGAGATTTAAATATTTTGAACCCGAAAACAATACAGGCGGCGGTTTGACGGGGAAGTATAGTGGATTAACAAAAACCGGTACAGCGTTGCCTCGCCTTAGCTCAAAGAGAACGATTCTCTAAGGTGCTGAAGCACCGAGTGAATCGGTTCCGTACTATTTGTACTGTCTGCGGCTTCGTCGCCTTGTCCTGATTTTTGTTAATCCTCTATAAAGGAGCAATATGGACAAAGATTTGTATGCCGTATTGGGCGTGTCGCCGCAGGCGGGGGCGGACGAAATCAAACGCGCCTACCGCAAGCTGGCGATGAAATACCATCCCGACCGCAATCCGGGCAATCCGCAGGCGGAAGAAAAGTTCAAAGAAATCCAACGGGCTTACGATACGCTTTCCGACCTGTCGAAACGGACGCAATGCGACGCGTCCTTCAGACGGCATAATGAACGCGGGCGGCAGGAAGAGGCATTCCGCCGCGAACAGGCGCGCAGGGAGCAGTTTTACCGCGAACAGATGCGCCGCGAACAGGCGTTTGAACGGCAGGCTTCACGTTCGCGCCATGCTTACGAACCGTCCAGCGGCGGAAGCGGGCGCAACTATGTCCTCGCCGCCTACATCCTGTTCGGTTTGGGTGCAATTATGCAGTTCATGCCCATAGTCGGCGTGATTCTCGCCTATATGAAACGGAACAGTTTGGACGGCATTGCCTATGCCGCGCATACCGAATACCTGATTAAAACCTTTTGGCGCACATTTTGGCTTTATCTTTTGGGCGCGCTGACTGCCCGTTTCGGCATCGGCGTACTGATTATTATTGCAACGACCGTCTGGTATTTCTACCGCATCATCGCCGGCTTTATCCGCTTCAACGACGGCAGGGCGGTTGCACCCGAGAAATGGATATAGTATGGCTTACCTGTTAATCAGCATCGTGTTCAGCGTGTCGGTTTCCATTTTGCTGAAAATGGCAAGGAAGAAAAAAATCGACATCGCGCAGGCGGTCGCCGTCAATTATGTCGTCGCGGTCATACTGACTTTGCTGGTATTGAAGCCGGATGTCGGCAATATCGGCGCATTTTTGCCGACATGGTGGCTGTTTGCCGCTTTGGGCGTGCTGCTGCCGTCCGTATTTGTCATTATGGGCAAATCCGTAGAAGCCGCAGGTATCGTCAAATCCGACGCGGCGCAGCGTTTGTCGCTGTTTTTGCCGATTGTTGCCGCCTTGACGCTGTTTGGCGAAAAACTCAGCGAAGGCAAACTGATCGGGCTGTGCCTCGCATTTGCCGCGCTGTTCTGCCTGCTTTGGAAAAGCGACAGCGGCAAAAAATCAGGCAGCGCGTGGCGGCAGGCGGCCTTGCTGCTGGGCGTGTGGGCGGGTTACGGGATTATCGACATCCTGTTCAAACAGCTTGCCAAAAGCGGCACGGCATTTTCAGGCAACCTGCTGATTGCATTTGTGCTGGCGGGTGTGCTGATGTTTGCCTGCCTGTTTGCCAAATCGGTCAGATGGCGCGTTGAGAGTGTGGTTGGCGGCATACTCTTGGGCGGTTTGAATTTTATGAATATCGTAACCTACATCACCGCGCACCAAATGATGAAGGACAATCCGACCTTGGTTTTTGCAGGTATGAATATCGGCGTGATTGTTTTGGGGACGCTTTCGGGCGCACTGTTTTTTAAGGAAAAAATCAACACAATCAATACGGCGGGAATCGTGTTGGCACTGTGTTCCATCGCCTGCCTGTTTTATTGGGCGGAAGTCAAGGCACTGTTCGGCATATAATCCCGCGCGTCCGTATACCGCGCGGGCGCGTTTTAAGGAATGGTTTTAAATAATTGTTTTTTTATTAATAAGATAGATTTTTGCCCGAAGGGAAATAACCGGCTTTTTCCGACAAACCGCCGGAATCGGGTGGCGGCTAAAACAGCATTGAATGCCGAAAATGCCGTCTGAAGCAGCATCCCTTCTTCAGACGGCATTTGCCTGCAACGTTACAGATGGGGGTTCATCAGGTTTTCAGGAGAGAGGATGCGGTTGAGTTCTTCTTCACTCAACAGCCCGCGTTCCAAAACGACCTCACGCACGCCTTTGCCGGTTTGGGCGCAGATTTTGCCGACCAAATCGCCGTTGTGGTGTCCAATATACGGATTCAGATAAGTAACCAACCCGATGGAGTTGAAGACATACCGCTCGCAGATTTCTCGGTTGACCGTAATGCCTTTGACGCATTTTTCGGCGAGGTTGACGGCGGCATTGCCCAAGAGGGAAATCGTTTCAAACATACATTGGGCGATGACCGGCTCCATCACGTTTAATTGCAGTTGCCCGGCTTCGGCGGCGAAGGTAATCGTCGTGTCGTTGCCGATGACTTTGAAGCAGACTTGGTTGACGACTTCGGGAATCACGGGATTGACTTTGGCGGGCATAATGGAAGAACCGGCCTGCAATTCGGGCAGGTTGATTTCTTTCAAACCGGCGCGCGGGCCGGAAGAAAGCAGGCGCAAGTCGTTGCAGATTTTGGAGAGTTTGACCGCCGTGCGTTTCAATGCGCCGTGTACCATCACATATGCGCCGCAGTCGGAGGTTGCTTCGATCAGGTTTTCAGTCAGTTTGCAAGGCAAGCCGCTGACTTCGGAGAGTTTTTTGACCACCAGTTCGGCGTAGCCTTTGGGCGTGTTCACGCCCGTGCCGATTGCCGTTGCGCCCAAATTGACTTCCAAGAGCAGTTGGCGCGTGCGGTCAAGGTTGAGGATTTCCTCTTCCAGCAACACTTGGAAAGATTGGAATTCTTGTCCCGCCGTCATCGGTACGGCATCTTGAAGCTGGGTGCGCCCCATTTTCAAAACGTCTTTAAATTCTTCGGCTTTGGCGGCAAAGGCGTTTTTCAATACGGTCAGTTTTTCCAGCAATTCGCCGATGCTGTAATACACGGCAAGGCGGAAGCCCGTAGGATAGGCATCGTTGGTGGATTGGCTGGCGTTGACGTGATCCATCGGATTGACGATGTCGTAGCGGCCTTTCTCATATCCCAAGGCTTCCAATGCAAGGTTGGCGATGACTTCGTTGGTGTTCATATTGACCGAAGTACCTGCGCCGCCCTGATACACGTCGGACGGGAATTGGTCGAGGCAGCGGTTGTTCAGCAGAACTTCGTCGCAAGCCTTTTCAATGGCGGCGGCGATTTCGGGTTTTACTGCACCCAATTCTCCGTTTGCCTGCGCGGTCGCTTTTTTGACCATCACCATACTGCGGACAAACTGCGGCACGTCGGAAATTTTTTGTGTGGAAATTTTAAAGTTTTCAATGGCGCGCAGCGTGTGGATGCCCCAATATACTTCGGCGGGAATCTCGCGGTCGCCCAATAAGTCGTGTTCGGTACGGACAGTCATGTTTTTACCTTTGTAAGTCGGATAATTAATATTGAAAAAATGCGTCATCGGAAAGATGCCGCAGCAGGACGAACACTATACCAGTTGGGCGGTATTGTCTATGGTGTTTTCAAGAACAATGCCGTCTGAACGCAGAAGTGCCGCGTCTTAAGGATGCTGCTCCGGCAGGTCTGCCAGCGTTTTCCGCGCCATCGTCGCACCGAGGTTATGGCGGTGCAGCCCCAAAACGATGCCCGTCCACACACCGCGTCCGCTCGGGCCGGTCAGCAGCGCAACGCCTCCGGTCAGCCATTGGTAGAGGGAATGCGGAAGCACATGGACGGAATATGCCGCATCATGCCTGCCGCGATAACGGACACGCCCGAACGCACCATAAACAACCAGTTCCTTATCATCAATATAAACCGATTTGCACGTCGTCAGGGCATACCACCAACGCTCCATGCGCCACATCCAAAACACGGCAAAACCCGCCGTCAAGACGCTGTAAACCGAATCGGATACGGGAGGAACACCCCATTCGAGCAACTGGTTTCCGCCGCCTATCCAAAGCAGCAGACCAAAAAACAGCGCAAGCAGCGGCTGAAACAACCTGCCGCGCAGAACGGAATGCCGGAACAGCAGCCCTTCGCCCGCAACAGAAACCCCGAACGGCAAATCACGTTTTAAGGTTCTGATGTATTCTGAAAGGTTGGTCGGATTGGAATGCGGTGCAGCCATATCGGTTTTCGGTTTGCAGCATGTGGAACAATGCCGTTTGAAGGGGTACACCTTTTGAGTCCTTACAGGCTTAGGAAGAGGGTAAAACATACCGCAAAACATACCATAAAAACGGTAACGGATAGTTGTAAACGGTTGATGACGATTATAGACAATAACGGATTTTCCCAATGAAATTATTGTTTGAATAATAAAAAATCCCAAACTGTAAAAGTTTGGGATTCGTATTTGGCAGAGAGGAAGGGATTCGAACCCTCGATACGCTATTCACGTATACACGCTTTCCAGGCGTGCGACTTAAACCACTCATCCACCTCTCTAATGGCGGAATTTATCCTTAACAGGATAAATTATTATTGGTGCCCAGGAGAAGACTCGAACTTCCACACCCGTGAGGATACTAGCACCTGAAGCTAGCGCGTCTACCAATTCCGCCACCTGGGCAATATAAATATCTAAATAAAGCAAAGCATGATTGGTGCCCAGGAGAAGACTCGAACTTCCACACCCGTGAGGATACTAGCACCTGAAGCTAGCGCGTCTACCAATTCCGCCACCTGGGCTTTGCTTTATTTACTGTTTTGCGGTACAGTGTCCTTCCGCAAAGAAGTCGCTATTATATAGGTCATAAAAAGAATGTCAACGGTCAAAATGAATAAAAATATTAAATATTTAAATTTACGGGAAAAAGACCCGTTTTTGAGTCGAGAGAAACAGCGTTATGAACATCCCTTGCCAAGTAGGGAATGGATAATCGAATTGTTGGAGCGCAAAGGTGTGCCTTCAAAAATCGAATCGCTTGCACGCGAGCTGTCGATTACGGAAGACGAGTATGTCTTTTTTGAACGTCGTCTGAAAGCGATGGCACGGGACGGTCAGGTTTTAATCAACCGTCGCGGTGCGGTCTGCGCGGCGGACAAATTGGATTTGGTCAAATGCCGTGTCGAGGCACATAAAGACGGTTTCGGCTTCGCCGTACCGCTCACACCCACCAAAGACGGCGATTTTGTTTTATACGAACGCCAAATGCGTGGCATCATGCACGGCGACATTGTTACCGTCCGCCCTGCCGGTATCGACCGCAGAGGCCGCCGCGAAGGTACGGTTTTGGATATTGTAGAACGCGCGCAAAGCAAAGTTGTCGGCCGTTTCTATATGGATAGGGGCGTGGCGATTTTGGAGCCGGAAGACAAGCGTCTGAACCAAAGCATCGTGTTGGAACCGGACGGCGTGGCGCATTTCAAACCCGAAATCGGTCAGGTCATCGTCGGCGAAATCGAGACTTATCCTGAGCAAAACCGCCCAGCCGTAGCGAAAATCATTGAAGTATTGGGCGATTATGCCGACAGCGGCATGGAAATCGAAATTGCCGTGCGCAAACACCATTTACCACACCAATTCAGCGAAGCGTGTGCCAAAGCCGCGAAAAAAATTCCCGACCATGTACGCAAAAGCGATTTGAAAGGCCGCGTCGATTTGCGCGACCTGCCTTTGGTAACGATAGACGGCGAAACGGCGCGCGATTTCGACGACGCGGTGTTTGCCGAAAAAATCGGACGCAATTACCGTCTGGTCGTGGCGATTGCCGATGTCAGCCATTATGTCCGCCCCGATGACGCTATCGACACGGACGCTCAGGAACGCAGCACCAGTGTTTACTTCCCACGCCGCGTGATTCCGATGCTGCCGGAAAACCTGTCCAACGGCATCTGCTCGCTCAATCCCGATGTCGAGCGTTTGTGTATGGTGTGCGATATGGTCGTTACCTATGCGGGCAATATCAAAGAATACCGCTTCTATCCCGCTGTGATGCGCTCTCATGCCCGCCTGACCTACAACCAAGTTTGGAAATGGATTTCAGACGACCTCGACCATCCGCACAAAGCCCAAATCGACACACTCTACAAACTCTTCAAAATCCTTCAGAAAAAACGCTTTGAACGCGGTGCGGTGGAGTTTGAAAGCGTCGAAACCCAAATGCTTTTCGACGACAACGGCAAAATTGAAAAAATCGTCCCCGTCGTCCGCAATAATGCCCATAAGCTAATTGAAGAATGTATGCTGGCGGCGAATGTTTGCGCGGCGGATTTTCTGTTGAAAAACAAGCATACGGCTTTGTTCCGCAACCATTTGGGTCCCACACCCGAAAAACTCGCCACCCTGCGCGAGCAGCTCGGTCTGTTGGGGCTTCAACTTGGCGGCGGCGACAACCCGTCGCCGAAAGACTATGCCGCACTTGCCGAACAATTCAAAGGCAGGCCCGATACCGAATTGCTGCAAGTGATGATGCTGCGCTCCATGCAGCAGGCAGTTTACGAACCGCATTGCGAAGGGCATTTCGGTTTGGCTTATGAAGCATACGCTCACTTCACCTCCCCCATCCGCCGCTATCCCGACCTGACCGTACACCGCGCCATCAAAGCCGTGTTGAACCAGCAAACCTACACGCCAAACAAGAGTTGGCAGGCTTTGGGCATGTATACCTCGTTCTGTGAGCGCCGTGCCGACGACGCCAGCCGCGACGTAGAAAACTGGCTGAAAACCTATTATATGCGCGATAAAGTCGGCGAAATATTCGAAGGCAAAATCTCCGGCATGACCAACTTCGGCCTCTTCGTTACCTTGGACGGCATCCACATTGACGGCTTGGTACACATCAGCGATTTGGGCGAAGACTATTTCAACTTCCGCCCCGAAATCATGGCAATCGAAGGCGAACGCAGCGGCATCCGTTTCAATATGGGGGACAGGGTTGCCGTCCGGGTCGCGCGCGCCGATTTGGATGACGGAAAAATCGATTTTGTCCTGATTACGGGTGGCACGTCCGGCAGAAAGTATTCCGGAAAAAACAAAATACCCAATGCGGAACCCAAAAGGAAAAAAGCCAAACCATCCAAGAAAAATGCCCCGTCAAACGGCAAATTGGAAAAAGGCGGGAAAGAGCAGGAGGGGAAAAGTAAAAAATCCGTTTCCATCAAAATAAAGAAAGCCAAGAATAACCGCTAATCCGTATCGAGGAAGTTGCCGATGCGGTCGAACTTGACCTTTTTCCAATCCGATTTCCCCATTCTGTTTACGCTTGTGCGCAATGCAGAACGCTATTTTGCCGACGATTCCAATACGTTGGTGATGAAAACCCGTCAGTTTGCCAAGCTGACGGCGAAAACCGTGGCGGCAAACTATGGACTGGCGGAGTCGGAAAACGGTTCGTAGTCGGATCTGCTCAAACAGTTGCATGTTATGGCATTAATCGAGATATGCTGCATCTTTTCCACAGCTTGCGTAAGTCCGGCAATGCGGCAACGCACGTATTTAACGACGACCGTAAAGCGGCGGTAGAAAGTTTGATGGCGGCGTGGCAGATTGCATTGTGGTTTTGCCGCATTTTTGCCGACGGGCAGGAAGATTTTGTGTCGGAAGCCTTTAATCCTGCCTATTTGCAGACACAAAGTACGCTAGAAAATCCGTCGGTTTCCAACGGAGAAGAGCAACGCCTGTTGAAAGCGCAAGAAGCGGAATTGGCAAAATTGCGCGCGGAATTGGTGGCGAAAAGCGAAAAAGAACAACAGGTACGCCGCGACCAATTGGACACACATTTTGCCCACAGCCTCCAGATGCGGGATTTGGATGAAAAACAAATCCGCCTGCTGTTGATTGATGCCCAACTGCGCGAAGCCGGTTGAGAAGCGGATACGGAAAATCTGAACTACCAAAAAGACACGTGTCCAGAAAAAGGGAGGAATCTGGCGATTGCCGAATATCCGTGCGGTAAGGACAGGGCGGATTACGTGCTGTTGTGCGGTTTGATGCCGATTGCCACAGCGGATGAAGCGCTTCAAGAAGCAGCTAAAAAAGACGATCCGCTGAAACCCAACTTATTAGGAAATTATTCTAAATTAGCTATTTTTCCTAGAGATTCTACCCAGCTAATTAATAAAGCAGATGTTTCTATACTTAAGTCAAATGTCGTAAAATTTACTCCTGAAGATTTAGTGGCGACTGTTCGTATTTCATCAGAAAAAGTGGTTTTTTTAGAAAAAGGAAATGCAGCATCTGGATTACAACATATTTTGGCTCATGCTAAAGAATTCGCAAGTATTGGGGTGCATGAATCTGAAATACCCAGTTTTTTATTAAAGGCAATAAGAGATGGGAAAATAATTGGCTATCAAGAAAAAGGTCTAGGTAGACCAATTTATCAAGTGAACCATAATGGTAGGGAAGTTAAGGTGGCAATTACCATTGGTGATAATGGTTACATTGTGGGGGCAAACCCTCGAGAATTTGTAAAATGAAAATTAAAATTAGATTAATGGCTGACTATTTTTGTTATCCATTATGGCATGATGATGGTATTAATATGGGAGATATTGACCCTGCCAGTTTACCCATTTCCAATGAATTAAAAATGAAACTCTATCATTGGGCAGAATTGTATGACAATATTCTAAATATGGCTGATCCAGCAAGCTCTGTTTTTAATAGTAAAGAAGAAGAAAAATACTTCATACAAATGGGGGCAGAGCTTTTTTCTCAATTAAAAGTTGAGTTAGGTAACTCATACGAGATTAGGTATGTTGTTACTATTTAACAATAACCAACCAGCATATCCCGTGTAACCAAACTAAAAAGTGCACCAAATAACATGCGGCTAGTACCGTTGGAAATACATGATGCAGTTAGACATACTGGTCAAAATGCATTAAAAAAGGATGTTAATCAAGGAAATGAATAATGAAAAAATTAAATATCTGGAGAGATGAAGGAAAAGTTTCTGCTTCAATCATTGAAAAATTTGCAGAAAATTTAGGTGTAACATTCCCTAAATCGTATATATATTTGATAAGTGAACATGATTATTTATATCCCGAAGAAGATTGTTTTATTTTTAGGATATAAAAAAGATGCCTCCAGTCATGAAAATATCTATACCTATTCATGCATTGATGATGAATATGGCTATGGAAACCAAGTTGTTGCATTTGGAATAAGTGCAAATGGCGATTATATTTGTTTTGATTACCGTAAAAATTCAAGTAATCCATCCATCGTACTTATGTATCATGATGAATTTTACGAAGATGAACTAGGTAATACCAAGATGATTACAGTTCCCATCGTACCTGATTTCGATAGTTTTATAGATAAACTTTATCAAGATGTAGATTAACTGGCACTACTAGCCAGCATAGCCTGTGTAACCAACCAAAAAAGTGAAATGGTAGGATGTGCATTCATGCACACGCGGTTTTGGTTTCTCTGAACTCGGTTTCAGGCTGCCTTAAAACCACTTACCTTACCATTTCGCTTCAAAAGACTGAATACGGCGACTTTATCGGCAGCACCGCGACCGTGTTTGCCTTTGCGTTGCCCGCCAAAATAACTTTCATCGGTTTCTACTTCGCCATCAAACATTTCCAAATGCGGACTGTTTTGATAAATAAGCAATCGTAAACGATGAAAATAATAGGCTGCGGTATTTTTATTAACGCCTACTAACTCTGCTGCTGTTCTTGCAGTTACACCTGCAACAAATAGCCCAATGAGTTTATTTTGTTTATACCGGCTTAGACGACTTTTTCTCATAGGGATAATTCTAACTTAATTTGAATTTCCCTAGTTATCTAGGACAGCCCCAATCAATAAATAGGATAACCTAGCAATATTCAAGTATCTATTCCTGCAAACTTACCCAGTATTGGAGATAAATTTAATGTTATCCCATCTTATTAATAAAAATCTGAATACTATAGCTGGCTGTATAGTAATTATGTTTGGAATTTGTTTTGCATTATTGATAACAGAAGCTCAACAGGAAGGTAAATTAGGTTACAAAACGGATAATGGGGAAAGGGTGCAAAGGATATTCTCTGAAATACCGACTATGGTTGAACCATATCAAGTATCTGATAGTAATTCATTTACAAGAGGTCCTACAACTTTTGTGACTTTTTATGTTAAAGGTTCGGACTCCGAACTAAAAAAATTAACTCTATTAATCGATCGGAGACAGAGCCTTTTCGGATTTGTTAATGCTTGTAGGAATGGGGAGTCTTTAATATATGAATATAAATTAATAACTGAATTTGATAAGACAGTTAAAATAGATTCTTTGGCTATCGAGTGGAAATATCCGGATTCATCATGTAACTAGCGTAGCATTAAAACTACTTACCTGCCTTTTTTGTTTTAATCCACCTAACCCTAAATCATGCCTGCCACTCTACCCCAATGAGCCATGTAACGAAAGCGAAGCACTCGGTGCCATCACTTGGTTGTGGTATCAGTCGCCTACGCATCGCCAAGTGCCTATTGCCGGATGCCGGCTTATGTGTTGCCTATGTAAAAAAAGAAAATCAACTCACCGGAAAAACCAAGCAAAAGGAAATAAGCAATGGATACGAATAACTATGACAAAATTATGCCATTTAAGCCTGAAAACAGAGAAAGTGAGCTAAAAATCGCCGTAAGATTCCAACGAAGATTGATACCATCAAAAATTGTATATTTTTATACAGGTTTTACGGGATTATTGGCTTTTTTACAGAAATATCAAATTTTTCATATCTCTAACTTCAATAAATTAATGGATTGGCTCATGCTGTTATTTGTATTGCTCGGTGTATATAGTGTGATTTCTACAGTTTTTTTAACTATTTGCCCCTATTGCCACAGATTTCAAAAACAGTTTAATGGAAAAGTAATCAGTGTCGATAATCAAGAAATAGCCTGCAATCAAGGAGTAGTTCCATTTATTCATTATTGTAATCGATGCAATGCCCCACTTTCATCAAAAGCAGTAACAGATTATTATGAAAATAAAGTGTGAACTTGCATGGTAGGGGGTGCTGATACCCACGCGTTCCTTACTTTGCTTTTTACTTATTTTCAGGCAGCCTTAAAACCACTTACACTTACTTTTTTGTTTTACCCCCCCTATAAACTATGCTCACCATCTCAACCCTAAACATCCTCTCAACCAAGCTCTATCCCAGTGAGCCATATAACGAAAGCGAAGCACTCGGTGCCATCACTTGGTTGTGGTATCAGTCGCCTAAGCATCGTCAAGTGCCTATTGCCTGATGCCGACTTATGTGTTGCCTGTGTAAAAAAAGAAAATCAACGCACCAGAAAAACCAAGCAAGAAGAATTAAGCACAGGACAAAAAAACGCGTATATCTTTGCCTACGCGGTATTTAGAAGCAGCGGTTGTAGTAGCAGGAGACAACAATGCCCTAGCAGGAGCATTGGGTGCAGATGTGGGATACGTTTCAGGACAATCGGCACAATGGTTATTAGGACAAACTTTGGCTGGTGCGGCCATTGGTGTACGTGGGCAAATGAAAGCAGGCGGACAACTGTATTACGATATATTTGCGAGCCATGCATTGAAAAAGCCTGAATATTTTCAGACGAAGAAATGGGTAACGGGATTTCAGGTAAGTTATTCGTTTTGATGCAATTGAAGCGAATAATGTATGACAAGATAAACAAAAGCTACTGGTTTTCTGCCAGTAGCTTTTGTTTATGTGGTGATGAGTTTCAGCAAAATGCGTGGTGTGATTGATGCGAAAATATCTAAATTCACTGACATCAAGCGCATCATAACTATGAAAGGTATCTGTGTACACAATGCCATCAGGCTTAACTTTCTCTTGAAACCTAATGAGATAAATATATAGGTGTTGATGAGAAAAATGGGACGAAAGAGGATGACGGGGGATTTTGTGGGATGGGAAAAATGCAAGGGAGTTGCAAATATTGCAATAAAAACGGACGGTGTTTTTATCGTCCGTTTTTTGTTGCCAAAGTCCTTTTTTGAGGGCGGCGATGGCGATGTCGAGGATTCTGCGTTCGGCACCGGGTTGGAGTTGGTTGTTGCCGTTGATGGGGAGATAGGGGCGTGCTGGAAGGTTGGTTTTGTGACCTCGCCCTGATCGTCCGCCGAGGTGGTGGATGGCGGCGTATTTTTTGTTGCTGCCGATTCGGGCATAGTTGCTGCCAACCTGTGTAGTCAGGCTGGCGGCAAGTTGCCCGCTTTTTTGCAGGGTCTTGCCTCCCTCATCTGCGGCACGCCGACTTCGTTTCCACCGCTGCTCGCCCCAGCTTTCGGATTCGAAGTTTTCTTCGGTTATAGATAGCAACTCGGTGGCAATACCGCGCATCATGGGGCGGGTGTTTGCGGCGTTTTTAAGGAGCGTACTCAGACCGTGTTCGAGTTTGGCAGCATCGAGTTTGATTTCCAGCATAATCAGCCTTTTAACAGTTTAAGCACCCAAGTCAGCGAAGCGGTGGACAGGGCGTTTTTGAATCTGTCGTTGCCCATCATCGTTTTCAGGGCAATGCGGGCGATGTCCGGATGGGTTACCTGCGCCTTATCCACTGCGATTTTCGCCATACGGGACAGCATGGATTTACCTTGGTTGGCATTGAAGCCTGCGTTTGGTGCGATGAATTTATTATTCACGCGGATGCCGGTGCGCCGGGCATAGCGTGCCTCTCCGGTATAAGGGTTTGAGCCTATATCGACGGTGATGGACTCAAGAGTCGGTCTGGGTTGGACACGGCTTTCTCCCACACTGCGGGAAAGGGGTTTGACACGGCAGCGACAACGGTAATCCAAGGGCGGATACAGGCTGTCCCACACCGGGTCGTCGGCCGCATAGACGCGACCGTGCAGCATACGGTGGGTTTCGCGGGTGCGGCTGTCGTTGATGGCGACGTACTGCCAATAAGGGTGCGTGTCGATGGAGTTCATCATTTCGGCGTAGCGGCCCGCCATGTAGGCCGACTGCATATTGGTCAGATAGATGGTTTTCAGGCGGTAGGGGCTACCGAGCTGTACGCTTTGGGTTTCTCCTTCGGGATTTTGAACTTCCTGCCTGCCCCACCAGCCTTTGCGCTGTAGAACGGGGGCGAGTTCTCGGCTGAACTCTTCCAGCGTCCGGCCTTGTTCGGCGGCATCGACGACGGCGGAATAGATATCGGAGAGCACATCCATTTTGGCGGTTTTGGCCACTGTAAAGGCAGTGGCGTGCGCGTCGTCCAACATATCCTGCCAGTCCCAAGATACGGCAATGCCTTTTTGCTTGAGATAGGCGACGGCGGCTTCGGGTTTCATGCCGAAGACGGCTTTAATATCTTCGGGGTTCATGATTTAAGCTCCTGTGCTACTTCAATCCTGCCGACCAAGTCGGAAAGGAAAATCAGGTGCGCCAACTCGTTTTGCAAGGCGGTATCGTCCATATTCGGATAGGCGGCAGACAGACGGTCGAGCAGGTTTTCGGCAGTTTCTCCACGACTTAATTCGGCCACTAGGATGGCAGTCAGCAGGTCGCCTTGTGTATTCAGACGGTCTGAGTTAGGGGCGAGTCCGTCGATGACCAAACCTGCATCCGTCAAATCGCCCTCGGTAAAGTCGGCAGCTTTTGCCTCCGGGCTTGCTTGAACACCCTCAAGCAAATCTCCATCTTCCAAACCGTATGTGCGCTGCCAGTATTGCTTGGTAAACTTGGCACCGGCATCCACCATCATCTTATCCCGTTCGGCACGCTCTCTGGTGCCGCTTTCCTCATTTTCGAACAGCACGAATTTCGGACGGACAACGTCTCCGAAATTTATCTCTACCATCCACTCTATCAACTGATTGAATGTTGTCTCCACGATTCGTTTGTCGCTGTCGCGGATGTCGTCCGTTACTTCCAAGCCTGCGGTCGCGCTGGCGTGCGTGCTGTCTTTTTCGGTGGTTTGGTCTTGTCCGAGCAGCGCAATGCTGATTTCAGAGCGGCAATAACGGATGAGCTTGTCGTAGGCATCAATAGATGAGGACTTGCCGCTTGCCTCGTGGATTTCGACGCTGGAATCATTGGGAATGGTGCCGACGCTGTTGCCGATCAGGGCTTCGAGCGCATCCAGCAGCTTGTCGGTATCCTGCGGGGTATTGGAACGCGGTTCTTTACCAATCAGCCAAGGGGCACCGTATTTTTCGGTGAACTGCATCCAGAATTTAAGGCCGCCGCGTTTGAAGGTGACCAGCCAAAAAACCAAGCCCAAATCGCCCAAACCGTAGGGGTTTAGATAATCTGCCTCATGTGTCGGGCAAAGAAACTTATAAGGCGGAGGAACGGTATCGGTCAGCCCGTTTTGGATGTAACGTAGCTCGCCTTCGTCGTTGAAGGCGAACCACTCTTGCGGCTTGGCGATGATTTTGTCAGGCAGCCATGCAGAATCGGTACGCCAAATCAGTTCGATGGGCTGGTAGCCGTAAAAAACGGCGTTTAAAACGTCTTTAATCAGGCGGTAAACATCGGTTTCAGCCAGCCAGCTATCGACAAAATCCCGGACATTTTTAGGGGTGTCGTCGCCCTCAATCCGCCATTCGAGGCGGGCGACAGCTGCTTTTCGGCGGCGCACCAGCGAGCCGACCAAGGGGTCGCGCATCAGCTCGCGGTAAATGGAGATTTGCCTGCCCATTTTGCGCAAAACAGGGTCGGGATTAGGCAGCCAGCCGTTGAAACCGCTGAAAAACGGGCGGGAAACGGCGAGATGTGCAGATAAATCCTGCGGCTTGAAGGTCATGATGCCTTGGCTGGTTTTGAGTTTGAGGTGGGGTTTGGGCATGATATGTACTCTTAAATACCTTAATAACCTTTGGTTAATGTGCTTTTTCGGCGGATTCGGCGGCTGGCTACGCGTATTGGGCCGGTATTCAGCTCGCGGCTGGCGTAATGGGCAAGGACAAAGGCAATCGCCGCGTCGCCGTGGCGTTTTTTGCCGTCTTGACCTTTGGTGCGTACATCGGGGATGCGCGGCACGCCTCTGACCAGCTCGAAGGCGCGCAGGTCGGTCAGGATGTCTTCGTCTTTGGGGATTGCGTCCAACGTGCCGTCTTCGAGGGCGGCTTTGAACGGCGCGGTATGGGTGCGGTACCAGTTTTCCGACAGCATCACGGCTTCCACCACTTCCGCGCCGAACTCGTCGCGCATGGCTTCGGCGATGGATTGTCCGTTGCCTCGGGCATCCAATGCCGCACCGCGCAGATTGGGTAAGCCGTGCAACAGGTGTTTCATAATCTGCTCCTGCTGGGCGAAGGGCATATTGCCCAACTCCAACACGAACGGCGGCTTAAGGCTTAAATTAGGCTGCTGCAATAAAGGGACGATAACGGTGCGGTCGCCTGAGCGGGCGAAGTCTTCGCCGACGAAGGAAACGCGGGTTTTGTCCAAACCGTCTAAAAGCGGTTGCAGGGTGTCGGCTATCCAGTCTGCTACTTCGGCGGCGCGGCGCGGCTCGGGCAAGAGGCCGAAATCGTCGGTCCGGTCGTATCGGACAACGGGCGTGTAGGGACTCATACGGCTTTCAATTAAGGCACGGTTCAGCCATTTGCCGCCGCCGTTTTTAGGGATGCAGTCCAACTCTTCGCTGGCATCTTCGCCGTAGAAATCGCGGATTTCCTTGCACCACGCAGCTTCGCCGTCTGCCGTCCACTCTTTGCCCAAACGCAGGCAGATGCGGCGGTAGAGGCCGTCTGAAACAGCCTCGTCGAAAGTAATGCGGTGGATGGAATAAGGTTTTTTGCCCGCACGAATGTCGGTAATCAGCTCGTTGAACGGATTGTCCACCCCGTCATGGGTAGAGATGATGTGTACTTGCCCGCCCCACATCAGCAATGCCATTGCCGCTTTGAGCAATTCGCCGAGCTGCTCGTGGAACGCCGCCTCGTCGATGATGACACGCCCCTGTTTGCCGCGAAGGTTTGAGGGGCGGCTGGATAAGGCGGTAACGCGCCAGCCGGAGGCAAAGCGGATGACGAAGGCGAGGACGGATTTTTTGTCGTCGCCCTCGACGAACACCTCCTCGGTCTCTTCGATTTCGCCTGCCGCCAAACCGTAGAACTTCGCCCAGCCTGCACAGTCTCGGATAAACTCCAAGGCCATGTCTTTGTTGTAGCCTATGTACCATGCGTCCATGCCGCCCGATGAGGCGGCAAGTAAGGCGGTGTCGGCAGCCTCGCCCCAGCTCAGACCGATGCGTCGGGATTTTTCGCAGAGTTTGACGGGAGCATTGTCGGCGCACCAACGCTGCTGATACGGCAGCAATGCCGATGGCGTGCGGTCTTCGGTTTTGTGCAGGGTCATGATGCGATACCTAAAATCTGTTTGCGGATGGCTTCGGCAGCCGCGTCGGACAGCCCGCCTTTTTTTGCCTGCTTGGCCACGTTTTCGGCGGCGGCTGCGACTTTGGCTTTAACTTTTGCCTGATATTCTTTCAGGCGCGTTCCGGCGGTAATCAGACCGCTGATTTTGCGCGCTCCTTCGCTCATGATGCCGAAGCGGTCGAGCGCGTTCAGTTCTTCAGACGGCATTTCGCCGATTTGCACCAATGCCTCGAACAATTCGGTCTGCAACATCGCCATCAGGGCTTCGGAGCGTGTATCGCCTTCATCGGCTGCGCCTTCGGCAATCAGGCGTGCCGCTTCGGTGCTGTTTTTGATGGCGGTAAACCGACGCTGGACTTTCTGCCCGTAGCGGTGAGCGGCGGAACGGCTGATTTCGTAGCCCTGCTGCTGCAACCATTCCGCCAGTGCCTGATAGTCGGCAAAACCGTTTTCGACGAGTTTGCGCTCAAATTCGTGTCGGACAGCTTCGGGCAATTGGTCTATCGTGCTGCGCTTGGCCATATCAGCTCCACACTTTTTCGGGACGGGCGATACCGGCGCGGCATTCGACCGTGTATTCGGCAATATCGACACCCAAACTGGTCAGGTCGGCAAACCACAAGCCGTGCGGTGCTTTATTCAGCTCGACCATTTTGCGGTCGGCAAGGTAGTCGAGCTGCTGGCGCAGTTCGGTGGCGGTGGTCTGCGGGTAAATCGCGTTCATAATGTCCAGCAGGAAGGTTTCGCTGGTGGTGTGCGGACGGGCTTTGTTGAGGGTGTTGATGATGTTCCAACGCATCCCCTCGCGGCGTTGTTTAGCGATCAGTTCCTGGCTAATCATTTCTTTACGCTTTCCATTTTGTAGATTTCAGTGAGTTTCTCGGCGACGTTGTCGAGTTTGGCTTCGAGGACGACCTGGTTGCGGATGTAGTCTTCCCGCAAAACATAGGTCAGCGGCAGACCGGCATTGAATTCCGCCAGTTTGTTTTCCATGATTTCGACTTTGCCTTGCAGGCGTTCCTGCTGTTTTTGGCGTTCGTCCTGCTGCTCGCGGAATTGCGCCAGCAGCATTTTGCCGAAGGTAAAACAAATGCCGAGGAAGGAGAGTAAAAAGCCGACAAGCTGCCAAAATTCGATGTGGATAAAGGTTTTTTCCATTGTTCACCTCTGAAATCCGTGTTCAAAATATTCTTGGCAGACAACACAGCGCGTACAGCCTTGGACGGCTTTTTGCCTGGCTTCGGGTATCGGGCTGCCGCAATCTTCACAGTGGCTTAGGCTGGCGGTGGTTTCAGAGTGCGAAGCCTGCCCGTGGTACGGCGGTTGATGCTTTGCCAGGGATTCTGCGAGAAAGATGGCTTCGCGTTCGGATGCGCGGTCGGCAAAATCAGTCATTTTTCAGACGGCCTTTCGTGTACCAGTTCTGCCAGCCCTCAATTTGGATTTCGAGCTTTTGACAGTATTCACCGTAGCGCACGGCATGGTTCAAGAGTTGTTCGGGTGAGCCGCCGGTCGGACGCTCGGGGCGTTCGTATTTGACCAGCAGCCCGGTAGATACAGGCGGCAAATCCACTGTCGGTACGGTTTTAATCGGGGTATCCGAAGGCACGGTTGTAGAGGTGCAGGCTGTTAGAGCCGATACCGTTAAAACCATTGCCGTCTTTTTTAATCGTGTCATGCGTTTGCTCCTGTAAAGTGTTTTTGGTTTTATCCAGTTCGCTCAGGGCGGATGCCAGCTCAATGCTTTGACGCTGCGCGAAGTCATGCCAACGCTTCGTTTCCGCCTGCGCTTTTTTAAGCTCGTCGGCGTATTGTTTGGCTGCCGCCTTTGATGAGTTTTGGTAGGCGGTAATCAGGGCGGTTTGCTTGGCATCGGCTTTGTCGGCGGCATAGTGATAGCCGTTTAGCCAAATGCCCAAAACAATCAATGCACGCCATGCCAATGCCGATTTGTTTTTGTACAAAAAGTCAATCATTGCCGCTCCATTCTTCCGCATTCGCGGATTTTTTGATTTCTGCCAACTGCGGTACGGCGGCGATGCCGCGTTTGATTAATGCATACCCGCCGACCAATGCGCCATAAGCCCACCAGAGCCATTCCGGCGCATCTGCTGTTTGAGAAAACTTATAGGTCATAGAAGCGGCTGCCACGTTTGCCCATAGTTTGGTATGGCTGATTTTCCCTGTGGCCGGATTAGAGACCAAGCCGCCCAGCCATTGGAAAAAGGCGGTTATTTGCGACGCTTTTTTTTGGCTGCGCGTTTCGCGGCGGCTACCCCGCTCTTGCGGTGGGCTTGCGTCCAACATCCCTGAGTCGGCATGGCGTAGCGAATGCCTAGGTCGCCGTGGCTGAAATCGGGCTGCATGGCTGCGATCATTAGGGCGATGAGTGACTTTTTTGACATGGTTTGTCTCCCTTTAATCAGTGTTATCTGCAGACGCGTGAATCAGGTTTTGCGCCACACGGCGTACCCAGCCCTTGCCGAAAGAGGTGAACGTACCGAGCTTGGTATAAAAGACCAGACGCTCGGCGTTGAACCGCAATAAAAGGTCGTTTTCGGGGAGTGAATTGATGGCTTTGAGACTGATTTCGCCGATGATGCCGTCGTCCGGCACGCCTGTGGCGCGTTGGAGCATACGGGCGGCATTGCCGTAACCGTGGTTGACGCAGGCATCGAAGAATTGGAACGCGACCGCTTCCGGCATTTGGTCGGCGCGGTAACGCTCCCAAAACGCCTTTCGGTAAATGCCGATAGCCTGTTCACGCGTCATGGCACGCATGGAACCGTTAAAGCCGTTTGCCATTGCGGTACGCTTAGTGATGCCCCAATTGGTTTCGCCGCCGGGGTCTTTGGGATGGTTGACGTAACCGCCCTCGTGGGAGAGGACGCGGTTGATGAATTGATTGAATTTGTCTGACATGGAAAATCCCCGTATTGAGGTTGAAATCAATACGGGGATTGTAGGGAAGGCCGTCTGAAGGGGCTTTTAAAGGGAGTTAAAAGAGTTCATGGGATGGTTGCTTATCCAAATCAGTACAAATAAATTTCAGGTTTTTGTTGTATGCAGGCAAAGGCCATTTTTTCCATACTTCATCTGCACCAACTTTCTCAATCAGCCAATAAACCAACAAAGCTGCTGGCTGACTGAAAAAATACATTTCTTCAGCATTTTCTTTTATCCGATTAGCAAGATATTTCTTCTCATTCAAAAGTGACCGGATATTAGCAAGAATATTTGAAGGGTCAATGCTGGATTGAAATGTTTCTAGAAAAATCATATTGGTTTTTTTATCAACTTCAGGAATAAGCCCTATTTCCTCTTGATAAAGCTGTGATAATTGGGGAAGAAGTTCTTCTTGTGGTTGATTTGCTTCTTTCAAAATTGCCAGAGTACGACTAAATAAGTCATCTGTAGTTTCCATCAAAGCCATGCTCTTCGCGACTTCGCGCTCTGCTTGCTTTGGAACATTGCCGTCAGGCTTGTATATATTGTCATGAACCAGCTCTGCATAAGCATGTTGGAGTAAAGAACGCACCTGAACTTCACAGCACAAATCAGAAGGGATGCTGACATTTTCGGGTGTAATGAATGCTTGTTTAGGACGAATCTCGTAATGTTTGGATTGATAGTCAAATGCTTTGGGATTTTGCTGAATGTCATCTGCAAAATCTTTCGAAACTTTAGCATTCCACTGAGATGAGGATTCAATGATTTCACAAACTATTTGAATATGTTCCGCAAGCAATACCACAAAACGTACACCGACCAAGTCAGTCATTTGAGTTTGAGGTGAAGTGTAATTTTTTCGGCCAATCTTGGCCAGAGCTGAAGAAATCTCTTTGACTCTAGGCTTTGCTTCAATTTTTAGAAAATTGGCAACCGGAACAGGAGAAATGACATTAGATAATTGATTTTGAATTTCTTCAGCCACAAATCTACCCCAAGCGGCAAATGCCGCTTGGTGGCTTTCTAAATAGCTTTTGAAATCATCAATATCACTCATTTTTGTTGTTGTAACTGTCCTTTAATTGTGACAACAGTATATTCCCCATCTTCCGTTGGCGCAATTTCCATATAGTCTTGAGTATGCTCGGGAGGAGTCAAGATAACTACACCATTACTAAATCCGTAAGACCTCCGTTGGCGTAAACGAGTTTTAATATATTCAATATCTTTACTTACGGTATTTTGAGGAAAGTCCTTTGCCACCATAAATTCTGTATAAGCTGTTCGTTTTTCTGGAGGTAAATGATTTTGGGCAAAATTATTTACACTAATGGTTGCTTCCGCACTTTTCAATGTAACGCGCAATGCTTCATGCGCATCTAATTTTGCATCATCACTTAAATCAGAGTTATCGATAAAATTGCGTGTCCACTCAAAAAAATTCTGCGTCAATTTACGGGAAGAAGCAGCTATACTCATACCCAAGAATACTTGATAGAAATAGGAAGCTGCCGGTCTGGTTTCCGTTTGTGTCATCAGATGGTCATACAAAAAAGCCCGATAATTCCCAGATTGTATTTGCTCCTGCGGCCTTACTGTTTCAGCCACCAAAAAACCTATCTTGAATAATCTTGCTGAATCGGTCAGTAATAATTCTTCTAAGAATTCAATCGTGATAAAGTCATCCTCTTCTTTGGTCCTGAACCCATCTTGCGGCTCAGCCTTAATCACACATAAAAACGGCTTGCCGGTATCTCCAACCCTACCTTTTAATACCAACAAAATACCACCCGGTGCATTCGTATTCAGTTGTGCATCGGTCAACATGTGGGCAAATTGTGCGGAATCTTCAATAAACTCTGCTTCGTCTTTGAGTTGTATGGCTGCCGCTATCTGAAAAAAACTATTTTCAGCCGTATTGGCAATAGACATTTCAATCCCATGAGATTTATTACCCAAAGCTTTGGTCAGCCTGTTTTCCAATGTTCTTCTTGCCGTAATAGGCAAATCAATCAACTGTGTACTGATTTTAGGTTCTACACGCTCTCTATTTTCATTTTTTGGATAAATACGATGGGTAATAATTTTTTCAATTACCAGCCCTTCAAAAGAGTAATTCGTTTCTGTCATCATTTTTCCTATTGTAAGTTAATTAAGGTCTTTTGAAATCTGAACCACCTGCCCGATGACCTGAATATCGGGGTGGTTTTTAATACGCTTTAAAATGCACGGCCGCTTCTATTGCTTAATATCTGTTTCAGAACACCGGAGCAGCCCGACTGTCGGAGTGTCCTAAATGCCGTCTGAAAATTTCAGACGGCATTTTTTATCCGTTGCCCACTTTACCAGGCGCGGCTTGGGCTTTTTTCTCTGCCGCCAGCTTGAAGGCGGCGTAATCGGCAAGCTCTTTGCGGCTGCCGCTGCCGAGCTGACGGAACAGGGCAAGCAGTTCTTTTTCTTCAGCACTCAAGGATTCAGACGGCATGACCGCTGTTTCGCCGCGTCTGCCGTGCATGACGTATTGAACGTCTATGCCTACTTTTTCAAATTGGAAGAAAAGTTCCGTCTTGGGTTGACTAATGCCACGTTCATAATTCCCCCACATTCTTCCTGAAACCCCACATTTTTCAGCAATTTCAGCTTGCGTCAGTTTTAATTTTTTTCTTTCTTCTTTCAATCTGTTACCAGAAAAGGAAGAGTTCTTCATAAAATAATCCTTGCAGAATAGGAAGAACTCTTCCTATAATTTCCACATCGAAACACAAGACACCCTAAATCATCACGAGAAGGGACGAAAAAATGACCCCTAATCCTGTTCGCGGTAGCGTTCCAACACGTGCAGGCCGGCGAGTAGTACCGAATTTGCAGCGTCATCGCATTGTGCGTCCAAGCCGACTGCGTCATCCTGCAGCCACGCAGGCGCGACCAGCTCATCAAACCATTTCGCTGCAAGCTGCTGCTTCTGTTCTGTACTCAATACTTGAAGCACATCATGAAACATGGCTTGCAGCGCACGAAATTCAGCCGCCGCAACGGCCTGACCGTCTGGCAGGTTTAATAAACGGTCAGACACAGGACTTAAGCGACGAAGAGACTCGGATTCTGAACGAGTCATATGGAGGATGGTTGATACTTTATTCACACGAAGACTCCGAATAATCTTGAAAAACGAACACATTATATCACACGAAAGGTGTAAATAATATGGAAAAACCTTTGAATTTCAAACCTATTCCCTATCCGCAAACGCGCGAGAGCGCGGCAAGATGGTTTAAGCGCAACGGCGTGTGCAAGGCGCACTGGGCGAAACATTTCAATCTGGAGCGTACCACGGTGGAACACCTCTTGCGCGGCAAGCTGAAAGGCAATTTCGGCAAAAGCCACGAAGCGGCGGTGAAGCTGGGGCTGAAGGAGAAAAGCGATGATTAATCATGAGTGTATTAACCAACCGTACGGACGGATACTGAAATTTTCCCGCATACAGGCCAAAGAAATGCTTACGCCAGACGAATTGAAAGAAAAATTTAAAAATGACGGAATCACATTCTCCGGTTGGGCAAGGGAAAATGGTTACCGTCCGCAAGAAGTAATCCGTGTAGTAAACGGTTTTTCTAAAGCAAATTACGGCAAGGGGTACGAAATTGCTAAGAAGCTGGGACTGAAATAAGGAGGATGCGGATGGCGGTAAGTAAAAAGGCGCAGCGGCTGTTGCGGGTGTTTTTGGCGATGGACGCGCATCCGATAATCGGCATCAGCAATAAGGAGCTTTCAGACGGCCTAGGACTGACGGCGACGCAGGTGAGCCGGGATTTGGAAGACCTGATGGCGGCCGGGCTGGCGGTACGGCTGGACAACGGCAACTATGCCTACAGCGTGCGGACGCTGCAAATCGCGGAGCACTTCCGGCAGCAGCAGGAAAACCTGCAACGCCGGCTGGCGGAAGTCCTGGAACGGGCGGAGTCTTTTTGAACGGATTGGAAAAGTCCCGACGTCGGGACTTTTGATGAAACCTGAATTTTAACTTGTCCTTACGTCAGGACAAGTGGAGATAAAAATGAGCAATGAAATTGAAGTTGTAGATGGCAATGGAATCAGCAATCAGGCGGCGATGCACAGTGTGCTGGTGATGGAGCAATGGGGCAACGGCGAAACCTACAATGAAGATGTATGGGTTGAGAGAGCCAAGATCGCAACACGCAAAACAATGGAAGGGATGTTTGAGCTTGGTCAGGCTTTAATTGTTTTAAAAGAACGAGCGTCTGATTATCAACACCTATGCCTACCGCGAAATACTGGTCCGCAAAGCCTTGAACGAAGCCTACCGCCAGCAGCACCCGCGTTTTGCAACGGGGTTGATGTTGGATTTGTGCGGCGACGATGTGAACACGCCGCGCCTTGAGGCATCGGCCGCCCGCTGCACTGTCCGCTTTACCCTTGCAGCTTCCCACAGCGAACCCGTCGTCATCCCGCAAAGTACGCAGATTGCCGCAGGTGCGACCGTGTTTCAGACGGCATCGGAAGGCACGCTCTTACCGGCCGGCCGAACTTTGGATTTGGAGGCTGTCTGCACGCAGACAGGTGTGTCCGGCAATGGTTTTGCCGCAGGACAAATCAATACCTTGGTCAGTCCTATTGACGGCGTATCTGCCGCCAATATCGAAGTATCGGCAGGCGGTGCGGACGAAGAGTCGGACGATGCTTATCGGCAACGCATCCTGCTCGCCCCGGAAAGTTTCAGCGTGGCGGGGCCTGTCGGCGCATACGAATACTTCGCACGACGTGTCAATCCTGTCATTTGCGACGTTCATGTCGGCAACCTGAAAACGGCAGGCGGCGAGCCGGTCGGCGGCCGGGTACGGGTAACGGTGCTAACTAAAAACGGACTGCCGTCTCCCGAACTCATCGGCGAAGTGCAGAGGGCTTTGTCTGACGAGCGTGTCCGCCCGCTTTGCGACACGGTAAGCGTTGCCGCCCCTTCTGTTATCGATTACACGCTGGATGCGGAACTCACGCTGTTTACAGGCGCGGATGCCGCCGAAGTTTTGGCGGCGGCAAAACAGGCTTGGGCAGATTACGAAGCATCACGCCGCGAAAAACTGGGCGCGGACATCGTGCCGCTGGACATTCAGACGGCATTGAAGGCGGCAGGCGTATACAACGTCGTTTTAAAGTCGCCCGCGCTGACCGTCGTCCAACCCGACCAATGGGCAAGATGCACTTCCGTCAATATCCGCATCTCGCCTGAAACGGCGGAGGGTTAGCAATGGCAAAACTCTCCTACGCATCCGTTATCGAACACGACCGACGTTACAAAATGTTGGCGGATTTAGGCTTGAGGATGGATGAGGCCGATGCTGTCAGACTACTGCCGAGGCTGGTAGATTTGGTTGCTCCAGAACACTTGGCACTGCTGGCGGAGGGCCGCAGCATTTTAGGTGCGGACGGCTACTGGTTAGCTGAAAGCGACCAGACGCGCCGCAAGCTGATTAAGGGCGCGTATCGGCTGCACCGTATGAAAGGCACGCCGCGGGCGATACGCGAAATCGTACGGCGGCTCGGTTTCGGAGAAGTCGAAATCACCGAAGGCTTGGGCAATAAGGAACACAACGGCGAAATCAGGCGGGACGGAACCTACGCGCACGGACGGTCCGACCACTGGGCGCATTACCGTATCACCATGAACGGCGCGCTAACCAACGATCAGGCGGCTTTGCTGCGGCATACCCTGCAAGCCTTCGCGCCTGCACGATGCGTATTGGCGGCATTGAATTACCGGCACGCCGCCGTCCGGCATAACGGACGGGCATCGAGAGACGGAACATTTAACCGAGGAACTGCATAATGGCAAATTTGAACGAAACAGCACAATGGGAAACAGGCATTTACCAATTAGAAACCTCCGACCCCGTGATGGGCGGGCCGGACGGCATCGACAACCGTCAGGCAAAACAATTGGCCAACCGCACCCTCTGGCTCAAAAACCAAACCGAAGCCCTTCAGACGGCATCGGAAGGCAAAGTCTCCCTCTCCGGCGACCAAACCGTCAACGGACAAAAAACCTTTACCGCCCAAACCCAATTCAAAAGCGGCATCCATTTATCCGCCAACCCGACGCACTGGAACGGCGGCTACAAAGCCTACATCGGCGCGGATAACGACAACGCCCACATCGTCTTCGGCGACGACACCCTCCGCCTGCACAGCACGCAAAACCGCATTTCCTACAACAACTACGACATCTTCCACAAAGCCAACAAACCGAGTTTTGGCGAAGACATCGAAGGCAAACCGAACACCCTGTCCGGATACGGCATCGGCAATTTCAAAGTCGAAACATTCAGGGGCGACTTGAACACCCTCAAAACAGACGGCATCTATTCCCTGCCGACAGCAGTCGGCAGCTCGAACCTGCCCGTTGAAAACACCGCCTGCCATATCCAAGTCATCGCCGGTACGCAACCCGGCTGGTGCCGCCAGTTGGGTTATCCCGCCTACACGTCCGACGTGTACGAACGCCACCAGACCAGCAGCGCGAACGACAACTGGTCCGCATGGAAAAAACTCAATTCGGACGGCATCCCCGTCGGCGCGATCGTATCTTTTCCCAAAGCCGTACAAAACCCCGCCGGCTATCTCAAAGCCGACGGCGCGACCTTTGCGCAAAACACCTTCCCCGACCTCTACCGCGCCTTGGGCAACAGCAACCGCCTGCCCGATTTGAGCCGTACCGACATCGGCATCACCGCGTGGTTTCCGTCCGACCGAATCCCGACGGGCTGGCTCTCGTTTGACGACATCCGAGAGCGTGTAACCGAATCGGCGTATCCCGAACTTTATCGCCTGCTGGTTGCCCAATACGGCAGCATCCGAAACGTCCCGCAGGCGGAAGACCGCTTTATCCGCAACGCGGGCAACGGCTTGGCAGTCGGACAGGTGCAGGAAGACGCAATCCGCAACATCACCGGCAAAATCGACAGCGGCAACAGAAGCACCGAGCAACTCTTCGACACCGCCGTCCCCGAGGGCGCGTTCGGCATCGACAAAGCCCGCAAAAACTGGACATACGACGCAGGCGACGGCGGCAACGACCGCCCGTCCGCCCTCACATTCGACGCATCCCGCGTCGTCCCCACCGCCGACGAAAACCGCCCCAAAGCACTGGTTTTGAAACTGTGCATCAAAGCCGCCGACACCTTGGGCGAAGCCGTGTTCTGGATAAAGTCCCACGGCGAAACCGTCAACGCCGGCGCGCTGGACGCGGGCACGCTGGCGCAGGGTTTGCAAGACAAAGCCGACCGCGCCCACACCCACACCGCCGCCCAAATCCAAGGGCTGGACGAAAAAATCAGCGCCGCCGTTGCCGCGCAATTCACACGCCAAACCATCGGCGGCGTGGATATTGTCAGATTCCCCGACGGCACAATGATACAGACCGGCAGCTACAGGTTTACAAGAGGCGGCGGCCCCATAGAAAACGAAGTCGTCTTCCCCATCGCCTTTGCCGACGGCAACGTCCGCTGCTTCGTGTCCGAACGCCATTCGGGACGCGCCAACGGCGAAAGGCAATACAACTGGCTGTTTATCCGCGCCAAAAACCACGCCTCCGCCATCATCACCAACTGGTACGAAGGCAGTTGCGACTGGATGGCCATCGGCAAAGCCGGTACGGGAAACGCCGCCAGCCCCACCCCGACAGTCCCCGGAATACCTGAAATCGACGAAGAAACACGAAGGGAGATTGAAAGGACGTTGGCGGACATAAGGACGCGCGGCAGGCTGTAGTCGGGCTGTAGGGTGGGCTGTAGGGTGGGCTTCAGCCCGCCAATCCCGCCAATCCGCCAACCCCGCCGCCGACAGCGATGCCGTCTGAAACCCCGCCGCCGCCATTCCCGCCCCCCTTTCGTCATTCCCGCCCCCTTTCCGTCATTCCCGCGCAGGCGGGAATCCAGACCCACAACGTTAAGGTGGTTTATCGGAAGAAACCGAAACCGAACGTCCTAGATTCCCACCTGCGCGGGAATGACGGAAAGGTGGCGGGAATGACGAACAAAAGGGCTGGAATAACGAAAGCAGGAACAACGAGAGCAGGAATAACGAAAGGCGGGAACAAGCGCGCAAACCCCCGCCGACCCCTTCAGAGTACGAAGCCTGCCCGCAGGGTACGGCATTGCCGACCCGCCGACAATCGGCAAACGGGAATAACAAGGGAAGGCGCAAGCGGGAATCCGAAAGCCCGAAACCGCCGACCCCGTCATTCCCGCGAAAGCGGGAATCCAGAAACCCCGGTACGGCGGGAATCTGTCGGATAGGGCTGAAACCGAATGCCCTGGATTCCCGCCTTCGCGGGAATGACGAACAAAAGGGCTGGAATAACGAAAGCAAGGAACAACCGCGCAAACCCCCGCCGACCCCTTCAGAGTGCGAAGCCTGCCCGCAGGGTACGGCATCGGCAAAAAAAACTGCACGGCCGAAACCGCGCGGGAAAGGACAGTCGGGCGCGCCCGATAAGCAGCGGCCGTCCCCGTTATTTCAATTGGGCGACATATTGGCGCAAAACCTCGTTGATGCGCGTCTGCCAGCCCTTGCCGCCGTCGCGGAATTTTTCGACCACATCGGCGGACAGGCGTATGGTAACGAGTTGTTTCGGGGTTTTGCCTGTGTTTCGTTTTTGCATTACGCCCTTTTCTTCCAATTGTTTTTGATGGGAAAAAAGCACCTGTGCCAAGTCTTCGGGCAGGGTTTCGGCAATGGGGCGGGCAAGCGCAAAATCTTCGGCAGCAAGTTCCCGCACTTCGCCGTCAGCGTTTATTAAGGATTGACGTTGCATATTTTTTAACCTCTCTTTTATTCGCTTTGCGAAAACTGATGACACGGATACCGTCTTTTATCGGCGTAAAACAGACAATGTGCAGGCGTTGCGTATCGCCCAGATAAGCAGCGGCAACATAACGCGGTTCGGGGTAATCAAAGCGGACATCGGGCACAATAACGGCCGTTGTCCAGCGTATTTGCCCGACTAATTCAAAGGGCAAATTCCGCTCTTCGATATTGCGTTGATTTTTTTTGGAGTCAAATTCAATCTTCATTGCAGCTTACAGCGTATTTTGTCGTTACATTATAAGCGGCAAAAAATCAAAATGTAAATACAGAAAAGGAAAACCAATGACCATTTACTACAAAGACCGCGCCTTTTACGACGCGGACACCCCCGAACAAGCACCCGAGGGCGCGCGTCCCGTAAGCCCCGAACAACACGCCGCGCTGCTCGCCGCCCTCAATTCCGGCTGCATCGTGTCCGACGATCTGGCCGTTTCACCGCCGCGCCCGTCCGAATACCACGAATGGGACGGCGGCAGCTGGGTGCTGAAACCGACTGCCAAAAAGAAAATGCTGCAACAGGCGAAGTCTGAAAAACTGGCGGAAATCAATCGCGCCGCGCAATCCTATATCGACCGTGCGGCAGGCTTGGACAAAGTACCCGAATTTGAGGTGGCGACTTGGACAACGCAGGCATTTGAGGCGAAGGTATGGCATGCCGACCAGAATGCTGCAACGCCGACGCTTGACGCTATTGCCGCTTCTCGAGGCGTATCGCCCGCTGCTTTAAGGCAAAAAGCTTATGAAAAAACACTTAAATTCGAGCGGTTGACCGCGCATGTTGCAGGCTTGAGGCAGGCGGCGGAAGACAAAATCAACGCCGCGGCAAATCTTGATGAATTGGCTGATATATCGCTCGTCATCGACCTGAAAGCTGAGGCTGAATGATGGCGGAGGTTTATCTGGCACTTTACAAAGGAAAGGCGTGCGGAATACGTGCGAGGTTTGAGGATTGGCTGATACGTACTATAACCCGCAGTCAGTACAGTCACTGCGAAATCGCCGTGCGGCTCCCTACATACTGCGCCTCTTCTTATGCCTGTTATTCCGCCAGTGGGCGCGACGGCGGTGTACGTATGAAAGTGATGCCGCTGCCGTCTGACAAGTGGGATTTGATTCCGCTGCCGCCATCCGCGCACAGTTCGGTTGTCTGCCTATATGCTCAGACACGCGGTTGCCGTTACGACTGGATGGGAGCAGTTGGGACGGTATTCCGTCTGACTCAGAGCAAAAACCGCTGGTTCTGTAGCGAGTTTTGTGCGACGGTAATGGGAATAACCGAAGGTTGGCGGTTCTCGCCCGGGGATTTGGCGGCAATATTCCGAAGGGAGGCTGTATGACACCCTCTCAATTTTGTCAGACCCAAATCGACGAATGGATGAGGGTCGGCAGATACGCATCGGAAACCGGCGATATTGCCCTGTTCGAGCGAGTGGAAAAAGAAATTGCCAATTATCAAATGATACAGAGCAACTGATGGAAATAACATCAATAAAGGAGGATAAAAAATATTAAAGTGGGACGGCGACGTACCGGTGCGGGAACACCGGTACGCCAGCCAAGCAGAGAACCCTGCATTGACTTCTAGGCCGCCTTAGTCTCTAGAGACTCGGGCATCCTATCCAAAATTGGAGTGGGTGCAAATGCAAAACTGCCGCGAACTGCGCTGCAAAAACATCAATACCTTCAACTGATTAAAAATCGTCAAAATGCCGCCGGGCATCATATTAAACTTGTTTTTAAGCATCTTTTGAATGCCTTAATTTAGGAGTATATATATGATGTAAAAAACGCTGTTCCCCGAACATTCCTGTTATGTCGAACTGTTTACAGGTGGAGCGGCACTCTTTTTCCTTCGTCCGAAACCTGCCAAAGTAGGGGTACTTAACGATATCGACGGACAGCTTGTCAACCTCTACCGCGTCGTTCAGCATCATTTTGATGAGTTTGTCAGACAGTTCGAGTGGATGCCGATGAGCCGTGAAGTCTTCTCCCGACCGCAAAGCACCCCGCCGGATTGCATGACAGACATCCAACGTGCTGCACGGTTCTTCTACCTCCGGCACAATGCCTTCGGCGGCAAAACCGTCCAACAGCATTTCGGTACAGCAACTACATCTAAAGCATGGGACGCCTCTCAAGTCAAAGCAAAACTGACCGCTGCCAAAACCAGACTGAACGGTGTATTCGTTGAAAACGAACCGTGGGAACGGTGCTTTAAACGCTACGACCGTGAACATACCTTCTTCTACGCAGACCCACCGTATTGGCAAACAGCAGGATATGACCGTTCTTTTGATTGGATGCAATACGAACTATTGGCGAAATCGATGGCTGAGAGCAAAGGCAAAGTAATGATGTCCATTAATGACCATCCCGATATTAGAGAGTTATTCAAAGATTTCCGAACCACCCGCCTTGAGCTTATCTATTCCGTTGGTCGGGAAAAAACGCAAAAAACCAGCGGCGAACTGGTTATCTGCAACCGGTAAAACAAAAGCGACGGTTATCGTCGCTTTTATAAAAGTGCAAGGGAGTTGCAAATAATGCAATAAATTGCCAAAGTTTTTTCTCAGAAAATGCCGAGATTTTTCTTGATGTGCTTCATTCTCTATCTAATACAGCCCCAAACTTTTTACTGTTTAAATAAATTTCCAAAGGCTTAGGCAGGCCGTAATCTTTCAAATGCGTCGGCTTTATCCAAATGCCGTCTGAAGGGCTTTCAGACGGCATTTGCCCTTCAAACGGCGTAATCATCAGCAGCCGGTGCGTCAGGCGGTGGGTCAGGGCGGTCTGTTCGTCCATATCTGCCACGGTCAGGGAGAATTTGGCGGCAAAGTCGGAAAGCCCGTTCAAACTTTCAAAACACGGCACGCAATACAGTCCGCCCCAAATGCCTTTGGCGGGGCGTTTTTCCAGCAAGATTGCGCCGTCCCGGTTGCGGACAATCAGCCAGTAAAGCGGCAGGGTTTGCACTTCGGAGGCGGTTTTTTTGCGCGGCAGCTCGGCGGTGCGGTTTTGCTTTTTCGCTTCGCAGATGTCCGCCATCGGGCATTGGTGGCACAAGGGTTTTGTCCGTTTGCACACGGTTGCGCCCAAGTCCATCAAACCTTGCGTGTAGGCGGGCATATCGGCGTTTTCAGACGGCATCAGACTTTCGGCAAGCATCCAAAGCGAGTTTTCAAATTTTTTGTCCTGCGGATTGCCGTCGCGGGCGAACACGCGGCAGAGCACGCGTTTGACGTTGCCGTCCAAAATGGTTTCGCGGCGGTTGAAGGCAAAGGCAGAAATGGCGGCGGCGGTGCTTCTGCCTACGCCGCAGAGGGTTTCCAAGTCTTTGCGCTCCGACGGAAACGTGCCGCCGAACTGCCCGACGACTTGTTGCGCGGCTTTGTGCAGGTTGCGCGCGCGGCTGTAATAACCCAAGCCCGCCCACAGCGACAACACTTCGTCTTGCGGTGCGGCGGCAAGTGCCTGTACGGTCGGGAATTTTTCCAAGAAACGCGGATAGTAGTCCAACACGGTAGCGACTTGCGTTTGCTGGAGCATGATTTCGGAAAGCCAGACGCAATAAGGGTTTTTGACCTGCCAAGGCAGGTTGTGCCTGCCGTATTGTTTTTGCCAGCGGATGAGCTGTTCGGAGAAGGGGATGGGTGTGTTCATTAATATCAATCGGTTGGTTTATTTATATGGGAAACAGTATGTTACGGTATAACATTTAAAAATAATTCTTGTTGACTTATTTCGTGTACGGGTATATAAATCACATAAAGAGACTTTATTGCGGTATTGAAATTATCTATCAACAAGCAAGGAGTATCATTATGAAAGCAATGGTTTATCACGGCGCAAACGACATCCGTTTTGAAGAAAAACCCCGCCCGCAGATTATCGATCCGACCGATGCGGTGGTGAAAATCGTCAAAACCACGATTTGCGGTACCGACTTGGGTATTTGGAAAGGCAAAAACCCCGAAGTCGCCGACGGCCGTATCCTCGGTCATGAGGGCATCGGTATTGTAGAAGAAGTAGGCGAGGCTGTAAAAAACATCAAAGTCGGCGATAAAGTCATTATTTCATGCGTCAGCAAATGCTGCACTTGCGACAACTGCAAAATCCAACTTTATTCGCACTGCCGCAACGGCGGCTGGATTTTGGGCTATATGATTGACGGCACGCAGGCCGAATACGTCCGGACGCCTTATGCCGACAACAGCCTCGTGCCGCTGCCCGACAACGTCAACGAAGAAGTCGCCCTGCTGTTGAGCGACGCTTTGCCGACCGCCCACGAAATCGGCGTGCAATACGGCGATGTGAAACCTGGCGATACCGTGTTCATCGCCGGAGCCGGTCCTGTAGGTATGTCCGCCCTGTTGACCGCGCAACTGTACAGTCCTGCCGCCATCATCGTTTGCGATATGGACGAAAACCGTTTGAAACTGGCAAAAGAGTTGGGCGCGACCCATACCGTCAGCCCAGCTTCCGGTGATGTGGGCAAGCAAGTTGCCGCTATCGTCGGCGAAGACGGTGTGGACTGCGCGATTGAAGCGGTCGGTATCCCTGCGACTTGGAATATGTGCCAAGACATCGTGAAACCGGGCGGTCATATCGCCGTTGTCGGTGTACACGGTCAATCCGTTGATTTCAAACTGGAAAAACTTTGGATTAAAAACCTCGCCATTACAACCGGCCTGGTCAATGCCAACACCACCGAAATGCTGATGAAAGCTATTTCCAGCAGTTCAGTGGATTACACCAAAATGCTGACCCACCGTTTCAAATTCAGCGAATTGGAAAAAGCCTACGACGTGTTCAAACACGCCGCCGAAAACCAAGCGATGAAAGTGGTTTTGGAAGCGGATTAATCGGCGTTGAATCAGTTGTTTTTTAACCGGATGCCGTCTGAACGTGTTTCAGACGGCATTTTTCAGCCGTGTAAAACGGGCTGTTCCTGATCAATCAGGTATTTAAGGGGGATTAATGGGGTATTTTGGTGGGAACGGCGGTTATTTGAAACGAAAATATCCGAAAAACCTGTGGTTGGATGTCGGCTGTTTGAAGAAAAGGAATTTTGCAAAGGTCTCTAAGCGTTTTTTAACGACGGCTAATTTGTTAGTTTCAGCCGTTCATCACGGTATTTTACCGATAGGGAGATTTCTCTAACTAATTGATAAGTATATTATAATTATTTTTTTGTTATATGTTTCCGCACATCGCGCGTCCTTCGCATTATGCGGGAGATGGATGGGCATTTTAGGGGACGGTGTGCCGAGGAAGTGCTGCCGTGTATGCCGACTGCGCCGCCAGGCGGCAAAATGCCGTCTGAAACAGGAAAGGGCTTCAGACGGCATTTTTACGATGCGGTTCAGGCTTTGGGTTTCAATGCCGCCGCTTCTTTGGCGAGGCGGGTGATGGTGTCCCAGTCTTTGTTTTTCACGGCTTCTTTCGGCGTCAGCCATGAGCCGCCGACGCACAGGACGTTGGGCAATGCCAAGTAATCGGGCGCGGTGGCGAGACTGATGCCGCCGGTCGGGCAGAAGCGCACGTCGGCGTAAGGGCCGTACAGGGCTTTGAGCATGGCTTTGCCGCCAACGACTTCGGCAGGGAAGAGTTTGAGGGTGTCGATGCCGTGTTCCAAAGCCAGTTGGACTTCGCCCGGGGTGGCAACGCCGGGAATCAGGGGGATGCCGCTGTTGTGGCTGGCTTTGGCGAGGGATTCGTGCAGACCCGGGCTGATGGCGAAAACCGCGCCTGCGTCTTCGACGGCTTTGAGTTGTTCAGGGTTGGTAACCGTACCTGCGCCGACGATGGCGTTGGGCACTTCTTTGGCAATCAGGCGGATGGCATCGAGTCCGACGGGGGTACGCAGGGTGATTTCGAGGGTGGGGATGCCGCCTTCGACAAGGGCGTGGGACAAATCGACGGCGGTGCTTAAGTCGTCAATCGCCATCACAGGCACAACTGCGCCGGCGGTCAGGATTTCGCGTGGGGTCAGTTTGGACATTTCAGTTCTCCAAGTGGGATAGGGGCATTTTTGTTGAGGTCAAACGGGAAGGGGCTAAGTTTTCAGACGGCCTTTTTGTAAAATGGGAGACGTTGCTTATTCGCGGGCAAAGCCCACGCTGCGTCTGATCCGTTTAAACAGCTTCAATAATTTTTCAGACGACCTTCTATTCACGAAGGCCGTCTGAAACGGACATCAGGCAAATTCGCCGCCGAAGCTCATGGCACCGGTTTCTGCGCTGCTGGTCATGCTGCGGAAGTTGGCGAAGAGTTCGCGGCCGCAGCCTTGTTGGTTCGCGCTCAAGTCGATGTGTTCGACTTCGCGGGCGTTCCATTCGGCTTCGTCAATTAGGACATTGAGTTCGCCGGTAACGGAGTCGAAGCGGATCAGGTCGCCGGTACGGATTTTGGCGATGTTGCCGCCCATCAGGGCTTCGGGCGTCATGTGGATGGACGCAGGCACTTTGCCGGACGCGCCGGACATACGACCGTCGGTCAGCAGCGCCACTTTGAAGCCGCGGTCTTGCAGGATGCCCAAAGGCGGGGTCAGTTTGTGCAACTCGGGCATACCGTTGGCACGCGGGCCTTGGTAGCGGACGACGCAGACGAAATCGCGTTCCAATTCGCCGCGTTCAAATGCGGCCAACACTTCGCGTTGGTCGTTGAACACGATGGCGGGCGCTTCGATAATACGGCAGCCTTCGCGCACGGCGGACACTTTAATCACGCCGCGACCGATGTTGCCCTTCATCAGGCGCAGACCGCCGTCTGGGGAGAATGGGTTGTCGGCTTTGCGCAGGATGTCGTCGTTGCCGCTGGTTTCAGGGGCTTCGCGCCATTCAAGTTTGCCGTTGATGAGGAAAGGCTCTTTGGTGTAGTGGCGCATACCGTGTCCGACGACGGTATCGACATCGTCGTGCAACAGGCCTGCGTCCAGCAATTCGCGGATAACGAAAGGCAGGCCGCCGGCAGCGGTAAAGTGGTTCACGTCGGCCTTGCCGTTGGGGTACACACGGATGAGCAGCGGGATGATGGAAGAAATTTCGTCGAAGTCGTCCCAGTTCAAAATTACGCCTGCGGCACGCGCCATGGCGACGAGGTGCATGGTGTGGTTGGTCGAGCCGCCGGTTGCCATCAAACCAATCAGGGCGTTGATGAAGGATTTTTCGGTCAACATTTCGCCCAAAGGTTTAATCGTGCCGTTTTTGATGCCGCGCGCGAGGTGTCCGGCAGCGTAGCGGGTCAGGGCTTCGCGCAGGTCGGTGTAAGGGTGGACGAAGGCGGCGGCAGGCAGGTGTACACCCATCATTTCCATCATCATTTGGTTGGAGTTGGCGGTGCCGTAGAAGGTACAAGTACCCGGGCTGTGGTAGGAACCCATTTCGCTTTCAAGCAGGGCATCACGGCCGACTTTGCCTTCGGCGAAAAGCTGGCGGGTGCGGGCTTTTTCTTTGTTGCCGATGCCGCTGGACATTGGGCCTGCCGGAACGAAGATGCCCGGAATATGGCCGAAAGACAACGCACCGATCATCAAACCCGGCACGATTTTGTCGCACACACCCATAAACAGGCCGCCGTCAAACATTTGGTGGGACAGCCCGACGGCGGTACTCATCGCAATCACGTCGCGGGAAAACAGCGACAATTCCATACCGGCGTAGCCTTGGGTAATACCGTCGCACATGGCGGGCGTACCGCCGGCGACTTGTGCGGTTGCGCCGTTTTTCTGCGCTTCGTCTTTGATTTGGTCAGGGAAGTCTTTAAACGGCTGGTGTGCGGAAACCATATCGTTGTAGGCGGTGATGATGCCTAAGTTGGGGACGGTGTCCTGAAGCATTTCGATTTTGATGCTTTTGGGCATAGAGGCGTAGCCGTGCGCCAAATTGCTGCAGCCAAGTTGGTTGCGCTCTAAGCGTCCCATCTGTTTGGCACTACGGATTTTCGCCAGATATTTTTCACGCGTCGGGCGGCTGCGCTCGATGATGCGTTCGGTAATCTCGGCGAGTTTAGGGTGAATAGGAGTAGTGTTCACGGTCGGTCTCCTGTCGGAACGGGGTGGTATTGGGGATTTGTTTGTGCGTTTCTGATTTTTGTATCGGGTATTCAGACGGGGAGTGTTTTAAAAGATATGCCGTCTGAAAGTGGGAAGCGGGTGCTATTATAGTACAAAATTTGTAATTTTGTTACAAAAAAATCAGGCATTGAAAAGAAATTTGATTTAAATCGCAGAATCTTCCGATTGTTGTAACGGAATAGGGGAAACCTGCCCGATTTTTGGACTAAGTCAAATAAATTGTAAAAATGGGAATAGACAAAAAGTGTAGCGGTGTGTAGTATTACTACTCATTATGCCGCCTGCCTTTGTTTCCGATATTGTGATGCAGCGTGATGGGAAAAGCAGGTTTCAGACGGCATCGAAAAATTCTTTCCTGACGAGATAATACGATGAGTACACAAACAAATTTTGATTTGGTGTTGTTCGGTGCGACCGGCGATTTGGCGATGCGCAAGCTGTTGCCCTGCCTGTATCAGGCGCACGTGGCCGGTCTGCTTCATCCCGAAGGGCGTATTTTGGGGGTCAGCCGCAGCGAGTTGGATACAGAAGGTTTTCTGGCGAAGGTGGAAACCAGTTCCAAAATCCATGTGAAAGAAAATTTTTCCGATGAGGCTTGGGCATCGTTTGTCGAACGTCTCGCATATCTCAAAGTCGATGTTACGCAGCCGGACGATTTTGCCGCTTTGGGCGATTTGGTCAAAGCGTGCAAAGAAACCGACAACGTCGTCATTTATCTGTCCACCGCGCCCAAATTCTTCGCGCAAGCCTGCGAGAACCTTGCTGCGATCGGTTTGAATGCCGACAATGTGCGCGTGGTTTTGGAAAAACCGCTGGGTACGGATTTGGCTTCTTCCCAACAAATCAATACCGATGTGGCGCGTTATTTCAAAGAAGGGCAAATTTACCGCATCGACCACTACCTTGGCAAAGAAAGCCTGCAAAACCTGCTGGCGCTGCGTTTTGCCAACGTGATGTTCGAGCCGCTGTGGAACAACAAATATATTGAAAGCGTGCAGCTGACCATTGCCGAACAGCTCGGTGTGGAAGAGCGCGGCGAGTTTTACGACATTACCGGCGCGTTGCGCGATATGGTGCAAAACCATTTGATGCAGATGCTGTGCATGACTGCGATGGAAGCCCCCGCCAGTTTGGATGCCGACGCGGTGCGCGACGAAAAAGTCAAAGTCATCAAGTCATTGAAGCCGCTGACCGTCGAATCTGTCAATGAAAACGTCGTGCGCGGACAATATACCGCCGCCAAAGGCATGAACGGTTATCTTGAGGAAATCAACGTTCCGCAAGACAGCTTTACCGAAACCTACGTCGCCATTAAAGCCGAAATCGAAAACGAACGCTGGAAGGGCGTTCCCTTTTACCTGCGTACAGGCAAGCGCATGGCGGGCAAAGTGGCGGAAATCGTTTTGAACTTCAAAGATTTGAACAGCCATATTTTTGAAGGCAGCCGCACCGCGCCCAACCGGCTCGTTATCGAGTTGCAACCGCATGAATCCGTGCGCCTCTATACGCAGATGAAAACCCCGGGTGCTGGCAATAAGGTCGAAACCGTGCCGCTGGCAACCGATTTGGGAAAAGCATTGGAAGGCCGCCGCGCGGAAGCTTACGAACGCCTGCTGTTGGATGTGATTAACGGCAAACTCGCTTTGTTCAACCGCCGCGACGAACTCGAAGCCGCTTGGGAATATGTGATGCCGATTTTGGAAAACTGGGCAGGCAATACCACGCCGCCGCACGGTTACGGCGCACACTCTTGGGGGCCCGAAGCCGCCCGCGAACTGTTGGCGCGCGACGGACACAAGTGGCACGAAGAGCAGTAATGCAATAATGCGTTCAGACGGCATGGGATTTGAAATGCCGTCTGAACGCAAGTAAAGCAGTAAAAAGCAGTCCCGATATTTGGTATCAAAAGCATAAACAACTGTTCGGCCGGCATATTGCTCAACCCGTTTCCATAACGGAATATGCTGTCTGAAATAAAAAAAGGACACAAATATGTTTGTTTGGCACGAATACGAAAATGCGGCAGAAGCGGCGCAGTCTTTGGCTGACGCAGTGGCGGATGCTTTGCAGGGCGCGCTGGATGAAAAAGGCAGTGCGGTGTTGGCAGTCTCCGGCGGACGTTCGCCGATTGCGTTTTTCAACGCCTTGTCGCAAAAAGATTTGGACTGGGGCAAAGTGGGCGTTACTTTGGTTGACGAGCGCGTCGTGCCGACAGACCACGCCGACAGCAATACCGGTCTGGTGCGCGAATACCTGTTGAAGAACAAAGCGGAAGCGGCAATGTGGATTCCTATGGTGGAAGACGGAAAAACTGAAACCGAATTACATCCCGATGCTGTTGCCGGTTATGCACTGAAACATTACAAGCAGCCCGATGTTTTGGTTTTGGGTATGGGCAACGACGGGCATACGGCTTCGATTTTCCCGAAAGCTCCGCAGTTTCAGACAGCAATCGACGGTTTGGCAGGTGTCGCGTTGGTACATACCACGCCCGTTACCGCGCCGCACGAACGCGTCAGTATGACCTTGGGCGCAATCGCCCGGACGCAAAATATCTTTTTGGCGATTCAGGGCGCGGAGAAAAAAGCCGTATTCGACCAAGCCGCACAAGGCGAAAACCGCGAATATCCGATCAGCTTCGTATTGAACCGCCAAGGAGTGAAATGCCATGTCTTCTACGCCGAATAAACAAGCCGGATATCCCCGACTGGTCGCCGACATCGGCGGTACGAATGCACGCTTTGCGCTGGAAACCGCGCCGTGCGTGATTGAGAAAGTCGCCGTCCTGCCGTGTAAGGAATACGACACGGTTACCGACGCGGTGCGCGCCTACCTGAAGCAAAGCGGTGCAACAGGCGTGCTGCACGCGGCATTTGCCATCGCCAACCCGATTTTAGGCGACTGGGTGCAGATGACCAACCACCACTGGGCATTCTCCATCGAAACCACCCGTCAGGCTTTGGGTTTTGAAACGTTGATTCTGTTGAACGACTTTACCGCGCAGGCATTGGCGGTAACGCAGACTTCAAGCAAAGACCTGATGCAGGTAGGCGGGCAAAAACCTGTCGAATTTGCCCCAAAAGCCGTTATCGGCCCCGGTACCGGCCTGGGCGTGAGCGGATTGGTGCACAGCCCCGCAGGCTGGGTGGCTTTGGCGGGCGAGGGCGGGCATACCAGTTTCCCGCCGTTTGACGATATGGAAGTGCTGATTTGGCAGTACGCCAAAAACAAATACGGCCATGTTTCCGCCGAACGCTTTTTGAGCGGCGCGGGCTTGAGCTTGGTTTACGAGGCTTTGGCTGCAAAACAGAAAGCGAAACCCGCCAAACTGATGCCGTCTGAAATCACGGAAAAGGCTTTGAGCGGCACGTCGCCTTTGTGCCGTCAGACTTTAGACATCTTCTGCGCCATGCTCGGCACGGTTGCTTCCAACCTCGCCCTGACGCTGGGCGCGCGCGGCGGCGTGTACCTGTGCGGCGGCATTATTCCCCGCGTGTTGGAATACTTCAAAACTTCCCCGTTCCGCAGCCGTTTCGAGAACAAGGGCAGGTTTGAAGCATATCTTGCCGCGATTCCCGTGTATGTCGTCTTGAGCGAGTTTCCCGGAATTTCCGGTGCGGCTGCGGCTCTCGACAACCATTTGAGAAACGTTTAACCACAGCGGCTCCTTGCAGCGGGGCTGCATTATCGAAGGGCATATCATTATGTTAAGCAAAATCAGCGAATCACTGGCAAACCTTTCCGGTGCGGAACGCAAAGTCGCCGAATGTGCATTGGCGGAACCCAAATGGTTCGTCCATGCCGCCGTTGCCGAAATTGCCGAACGTGCGTCCGTCAGCCAGCCGACCGTCATCCGATTCTGCCGCAGCCTCGGTTATAAAGGACTGCCCGAGTTCAAGCTCGCGTTGTCCGCCAGCATCGGTCATGAGGGTATGCCCTATGTCCACGAAGAACTCAACGCCGACGACGATATGGCAAGCGTGGTCGAGAAAGTATTGGGCAATGCCGCCGCCTCGCTGCTGGGCGAACGCCGCTTCCTGAAAGAGTCGGAGCTGGAAAACGCCATTGCCACACTGATGCACGCCCGCCGCGTCGAGTTTTACGGTGTCGGCAATTCCGGTATCGTCGCGCAGGACGCGCAGCACAAGTTTTTCCGTTTCGGAATGTCCACGGTCGCCTATGTCGATACGCACACGCAGCTGATGGCGGCATCCGTTTTGAGTGATCAGGATGTTTTGGTTGCCATTTCCAACACGGGTTCGTCTATCGAACTTTTGGATGCGGTCAGCATTGCCAAAGAAAACGGCGCGTCCGTCATCGCACTGACCCGCAACGATTCGCCTCTGGCGCAACTTGCCGACTGCGTGTTGAGCGTTGCCACACAGGAAAACGCCGAACTCTACACGCCCATGGTTTCCCGCCTCTTGCAGCTTGCCGTCATCGACATTCTCGCCATCGGACTTGCCCTGCGCTTGGGCGATGCTGCCAGCCTGCAATTGCAGAAAAGCAAAAAAAGCATACACAACAAGCACATCGATTACGACAAAGATTGACCTTCAGACGGCATCCCGCAAATGCCGTCTGAAATGCCGGACAACGGCCGTCGGCGGCTTGCGGCAGTTTCCGGCAGCCTCTGCATCCCACAACAAAAAACCTCATTCAGGAGCATACAGATGAAACACCTTCACGACTTACCCGCATGGTCGAAATTGTGGAACCACTTTGACGACAGCAAAACATTGCATATGCGCGAAATGTTCGAGCAAGACCCGCAGCGTGCGGAACGCTACTGGCTGCAGGTCGGCGGACTGACGCTGGACTACTCCAAAAACCGCATCAACGACGAAACCATGTCGCTTTTGTTCGAGCTTGCCCGCGAAGCAGGCGTGCCGGAGCGGATGCGGCAGATGTTCCACGGCGAAAAAATCAATACGACGGAAAACCGCGCCGTCCTCCACGTCGCCCTTCGCAACCGCACCAATTCGCCGATTGTGGTTGACGGTGAAGATGTTATGCCCAAAGTCAACCGCGTTTTGCAACGTATGGGCGAATTTGCACACGAAGTCCGCAGCGGAAGCTGGCTGGGCTATACCAACCAAGTGATTACCGACGTTGTCAACATCGGCATCGGCGGATCGGATTTGGGCCCGCTGATGATGTGTACCGCGCTCAAACCTTTCGGTCATCCGCGCCTCAATATGCACTTCGTCTCCAACGTGGACGGCTCGCAACTGCGCGACGTATTGTCCAAAGTCCACCCCGAAACCACGCTGTTCATCATCGCCTCCAAAACATTTACCACGCAGGAAACGCTGACCAACGCACTGACCGCGCGCGAATGGTTTTTGAATCATGCGGGCGACGAAGAAGCCGTTGCCAAACACTTCGCCGCCGTTTCCACCAATCAAAAAGCCGTCGCCGAATTCGGCATCGACACCGCCAATATGTTCGAATTTTGGGACTGGGTCGGCGGCCGGTACAGCCTGTGGTCCGCCATCGGCCTGCCCATCATGCTCTATTTGGGCGAAGAAAACTTTATCGAAATGCTCAACGGCGCGCACCTGATGGACCAACACTTCATCAACACCCCGCTCGAGCGCAACCTGCCCGTCATCCTCGCCCTCATCGGCATCTGGTACATCAACTACTACGGCGGCGGCAGCCACGTCATCGCGCCTTACGACCAACACCTCCACCGCCTGCCCAAATTCATCCAGCAGCTCGATATGGAAAGCAACGGCAAACAGGTTACGTTGGACGGCAAAGCAGTCGGACACGAAACCTCGCCGATTATCTGGGGCGAAACGGGCATCAACGGCCAGCACGCCTTCTTCCAACTGCTGCACCAAGGCACGCACATTACCCCCATCGACCTGATTGCCTCGCTTGAAAAACGCAGCAACCTGCCCGGACACCACGAAATCCTGCTTGCCAACGTCTTCGCCCAAGCAGAAGCCTTTATGCGCGGCAAAACCCCCGACGAAGTCCGCGCCGAACTCAAAGCGCAGGGTATGGATGAGGCGCGTATCGAAGAGCTGGTCCCGCACAAAACCTTCTCCGGCAACCGCCCGACCAACCTCATCCTGATGGATAAGGTCAACCCCCGCAATATGGGCAGCCTGATTGCCATGTACGAACACAAAACCTTCGTACAAGGCATCATTTGGGGCATCAACAGCTTCGACCAGTGGGGCGTGGAACTCGGCAAACAACTGGCTAAAACCATTTTGGGCGAACTGACCGGCGAAACCGTGCCGCAAAAGCACGACAGCTCGACCGAACGCTTGATCAACCTCTACCTGCAAACCAACCGCAAATCATAAACCCCGGGGCAAAATGCCGTCTGAAAGGTGTTCAGACGGCATTTTGCACGATACGGGTTTGAAAACGGGTCAAAGGCATCCCGCAATCCCGTATAATGCGCCGCACCATTTCAGACATTCACAGCCATACATCCCGCATCAGGCGTGAGCGGGAATATACGGGCAGACCGACAGTCCGTTTGGACGGAAAAGGAAATCCGATGAAAAAAAACTTACCCGCACTGGCATTGGCAAGTATGCTGATTTTGTCGGGCTGCGACCGTTTGGGAATAGGCAACCTGTTTTCCGAAAATGAAGTTTCCTGCGGAAGCGAAGAGGCTAAAGAGATTTTGGTCAAACTCGTCCGCGACAATGTCGAGGGTGAAACCGTCAAAACCTTTGACGACGACGCATTCAAAGACCAGGCATTTGCCGACATCGGCATAGCGCATATCCGCAGTATGGTCGAACGCTTGGGCATCAGCATCGATGAAGTGCGAACCACCGAAAAAACCGACACGTCCAGCAAACTCAAATGTGAAGCCACGTTGAAACTGGACGTGCCCGACGATGTTGTCGATTATGCCGTAGCCGCCAACCAATCCATAGGCAACAGCTATAAGAAAACGCCCGATTTTTTTGAACGTTACTACCGTAAAGAAGGTGCATATTACGTTAAAACCATTTCTTACAGCGTCCAGCCGACAGACGACAAAAGCAAAATCTTTGCCGAACTGAATCAGGCACACGATATTATCCATCCACTCAGCGAGCTGGTGTCTATGGCACTGATTAAAGAGCCGTTGGACAAAGCGAAACAAAGGAACGAAGAACTTGAAGCGGCAGAAGCCGCCGCGCAGGAAGCGAGGGAGGCAGAAGAAGCGGCGGCGCAGGAGGCATTGAGCCAAGAACAGGAGGCAGCCCGCGTATCAGAATGGGAGGAGCGCTACAAATTGTCGCGCGGCGAGTTTGAACAATTTTGGAAAGGTCTGCCGCAAACCGTCCAAAACAAGCTGCAAGCCTCACAGAAAACATGGAAAAGCGGGATGGATAAAATCTGTGCCAGCAAGGCAAAAGCCGAAAGTGAAACGCCAAACGGCATAAAAATCAGTGAACTGGCATGCAAAACGGCGGAAACCGAAGCACGCTTGGAAGAGCTGCACAACCGCAAGAAAGCAGTGATTGACGAAATTATCAGGGAAGCAGATAAAAAAGAAAGGACTGCCAAGGCGGCATTGGATGGTGCGGTTCAGGCATTGCCCGCCGATATTGCCGAAACCGTTATGCCCGAATACCGAAACTGGCAGAATGGTTTGAATGCCAAATGTGCCGACGGCGACGAATACGGCGTGGCACAATCCGACTGCCGTACCAGAGAAATCAATGCGAAAACCAAAGAAATCCAAGGGTATCTGATTAACTGACCTTCGATTTGAAGATGCCGTCTGAAATACTTTTGTGTTTCAGACGGCATTTTTTGTTGGGATGGCAATTTTGAACAGCGACCGTTTTTTGTCGGGTATAAATGCCCGACTTACGGCTGCGGGTTGAAACCGTAGGGCAGCATTGCCATGCTGCCGTTTGTTTTGTTGCGGTGTGTCGCCGCTATTCTGTAAAGAAAGTATGCGCTCCAAGGTAGTTTTTGGCGTAAAACGGTGTGGAGAGTTTTTCGGTTTTGATGGTTTTGCCGCTGCTTGGCGCGTGGATGAATTCGCCGTTGCCGATGTAGAGTCCGACGTGTGAGTAGCGGTGTGCGCCGCCGGTGTTGAAGAATACGAGGTCGCCGGCCTTGAGGCGGCTGTCGGGGATTTTGCGGCTTGCCGCCGCCATGTCTCGGGCGGTGCGCGGCAGTTTGACGTTGAGGGCGTTTTTGTAAACGAATTGGATCATCCCGCTGCAATCGAAGCCGGTTGCGGTGCTGCTGCCGCCCCATTTGTAGGGCGTGCCGATGAGTCCGAGGCTGTGGAGCATGAGTTCTTGAGAGCCTTGTGTGCGGTCGATGTGGCTGATGCGGACGGGTTGGATTTGCCGGACTGTCTGTTTGGGTTTCGGTTGGCGGTGTTTGCCGGAGGTCGTGCCGCATGAGGCGAGGAGCAGTGCGCTGAGACAGAGGAAAAGGGTTTTGTCGAGGGGAAACATGGTTTTTCCTTTGCGGGTTCGGATATGCCGTCTGAAGGTGTTTCAGACGGCATTTCTATAATAAACCTTCTATGGGCAGCAGGGATAGGATTTTTGCGGCGATGCGTTTCCAAAGTTTGGCTTCGGGTTCGTTCGGGTAGGTTTTTCGGGTGGCGGGATCGTGCCATTGCAGGCGGTTGTGCCTGTCGAGGGTAACGCGGTAGGCGTATTCGGGTGTGGTATCGGCAAGGGTGCGCTCCATCTGTTCTGCGATTTTGGGGCTTTCGATGACAACGCCCATTTCGGTATTGAGGCGTGCGGAACGGGGGTCGAGGTTGAATGAGCCGATGAAGATGCGTTTGCCGTCCACAATGAAGGTTTTGGCATGCAGGCTGGTTACGGAGCTGCCAGTCAGGCCTTTGTCTTTTGTGGCGGGGACGGCATGGTTGGGTTGCAGCTCGTAGAGTTTGATGCCGGCTTTGAGCAGCGGTTTTCGGTATTTGACGTAGCCGGAATGGACGGCGGCAACGTCGGTCGCCTGTAGCGAGTTGGTCAGGACGGTAACGTCTATGCCGTCCTGCACCAGTTTTGCCAGTGCGTCTGTGCCGGATTTTGTAGGGACGAAATAGGGTGAAACCAGATAGACGCTTTTTTCGGGTTGTTTGAGGGCGTTTTGCAGGCTATCGGCAATCGGCGGTTTGCGGCTGTCGCGGTCCAGCCCTTTGTCGGGATCGTCGCTGATTAGGCGGGTTTGGACGCTTTGCCAGTCAATCTGCCGGTTTTGTATTTTTTTGTAGAGTGGGGATTGTTCGATGGTTTCACGGTAACGGAGGAGTGCTTGTCTGGCGGTTTCATCGTCGTAGCCGAGTTCTTGAAGTCCATGCGGAATGTCTCCGCGACGGATGATATGCGTGGCATTGTAGGCGGAATGGCTTGCCCAGTAGCGGTCAAAATCGTATGAAACTTCGCTAACGACGCTGCCGGTAGCGAGGATGTCCAGGTCGGCAAAAACGGTATCGTTCCTGACTTTGAAATATTCGTCGCCGATATTGCGTCCGCCGAGTATGGTGGCGCGGTTGTCGGCGGTAAAGGATTTGTTGTGCATACGGTGGTTGAGGCGGGGGAAGTCAGTCAGGTAGCCGAGTGCGCGCCATTTGCGGAAGACGAAGGGGTTGAACAGGCGCACTTCGATATTGGGGTGGCTGTCGAGGGCGAGCAGGAGGTCGTCCAAGCCGCGCGTGTTGTTGTCGTCCAACAGCAGGCGTACGCGCACGCCGCGTTCTGCGGCAAGGTACATCAGGTTGAACAGCAGCCGACCGGAAATGTCGTTGCGCCAGATGTAGTATTGCAAATCGAGGCTGTGTTCGGCAGATTCGATAAGGGCGGCGCGGGCGGCAAAGGCTTCGTGGGGGTCGTCGAGCAGGTAAATGTTGGACAGGCGGCTGTCGGACGGGAAATGGCGGATGTGCAGGACTTTATCCAAACGGACGGGGGAAGCAGTGTCAAAATGGCGGCTTTCCGTGCGTTCGTCCAAGGGCGGCAGCCATGCGGCGCACGAGCAGAGCAGGAGGAACAACAAGGGAAGGAGGCTGCGTGTTTTCATAGGAAATCGGTTCAGACGGCATTGCCTGTGTTTTGGGGTTGGCGCGCATGGAAGTGCGGCATCATAATCCAAACGTTGAAACGGGTAAAAGTTTTGCGTGCGGACCGCTTTAGGACGGTGTGTTCCGTGTCAGGTTTGCGCCGTCTGAAACGTGCAGACGCTTGAAAACCAGCGATGATGCAAGGGTAATGCCGCCGATACTGAGCAGGGTCATACGGAAGGCGGAATGCATACCTGAAGAAGCCGGTATCAGAAATGTCCAGTTTTTAAGGATTAATGCGCCGGCAACAATGCCCATGCTGATGGCAAGCTGTTGGTTGACCGCCATCAGGCTGTTGCCGCTGCCGGTCTGTTGCGGGCGCAAATCGGCGAGGGTCAGTGTGTTCATGGCAGAAAACTGTAGGGAGTTGCACGCGCCGATCGCCAGCGAGAGGAAAATCCAAATCCACAGCGGCGCGTTTCCATCAGGCAGGGCGAGCAGCATGATGAAGGCGGCAAGCAGCTTGGTGTTCCAAAGTAGTACCGTGCGGTAGCCGAAACGTTTCATGAGCGGTGCAATCAGCGGTTTGACCAGCAGCGAAGACAGGGCGACGGGTGCGATCAGCCAACCCGACAGGCTTGCGCCGAAACCGAAAGCGACTTGAAACATCAGGGGCATCAGGAAGGGGATCGAACTGATGCCGATACGGCTGAACAGATTGCCCGCCAGCCCCAGACGGAAGGTGCGTATCAGAAACAGGTCGGCGGAATAAATCGGACGTGCCGCCGTTTTCATATGTTTGAAATAAGCGTATGCAGACAGCAACCCCGCACACAGCGCCGACAAGGTCAAAAACGGAGGCAGAGCGTGGGACATCCCCTCCATTGCCGACAGCAGCAGGCAGGCGGAGGCTGAAAAAATCAGATAACCCTTAAAATCCAAAGAAGTATCGCAGTCCTTAATATCGGGCATGATGTTGCGTCCCAATATGAAACCCAGCAGACCGATGGGCAGGTTGAGCAGGAAAATCCAGTGCCACGAAGCGTATTCGGCAAGATAGCCGCCCGCCACAGGCCCTAAAACCGGTCCGATTAATGCGGGCATAACCGCATAATTGATGGCGTTGAGCAGCTTCGATTTTTCATACGCGCGCAGGATGGTCAGGCGCGGAATCGGAACCAGCATCGAACCGCCGATGCCCTGAACGACACGGGAAAGCGTCAATTCAAACAGCGAACCCGATGCGGCGCACAATGCCGATCCGAGCATAAAAACGGCAATCGAACCGAAAAAGACTTTTTTCGTTCCGAACCTGTCCGCCAAATAACCGCTCAAAGGCATCAGCAGGGCAACAGTCAGCGTATAGGCAACGACTGCCAGTTGCATATCCAGAGGCGGTTCGTTCAGGTCGGCGGCAATTTCGGGCAGGGCGGTATTTAAAATGGTCGCATCCAACATCTGCATAAAAATGGCAATTGCCAGCAGAAGCGGCAGCCAAGGGGATGGTGCGCGGGCGGATAGGGTATTTTTTTCCATAGGGCGATTGTACCCCATTCTCACGCCGCGACCGCTTCCAAATGCCGTCTGAACGGCGGGAAGGCGCAAACCTTACACGTTTACAAATAAATGAAACGCCATTTTATTATAATGATTACTATTATCAAAATAGGCGAAACAAGGCAGGGCAAGCATCAGCTCGGGAAGCCGCAAGGAAAATCAGATTATTTTTTAAAATTACACTTGACCCGCAACAGTCAATTACTTAAAGTAGCCGCTTAACTTCCGACAGAAAAACGGGCATCCCCGTTAACGAAAAAAATGAGCGCAACCATTCCCCCAAAAATCATCCGATACGACAGTAATCCGACCGATGTCTATTTTTTCGGCACCTGCGTCCTCGATCTCTTTATGCCCGAAGCCGGTATGGATGCCATTACCCTAATCGAGCAGCAGGGCATACGCGTCCATTTCCCGATGGCGCAAAGCTGCTGCGGCCAGCCCGCCTACTCTTCCGGACATCCGGACGAGGCGTTTGATGTCGCCAAGGCGCAACTCGACCTTTTCCCCGAAAACTGGCCGATTGTCGTACCGTCCGGCTCGTGCGGCGGTATGATGAAGCACCATTGGCCCACCCTGTTCAAAAACACAGAATACGAATCCAAAGCGGTTGATTGCGCCGGCCGCATCATCGAGTTTACCCATTTCCTGCTTGCCATCGGTTTCAAACCCGAAGACAAGGGCGAACCGGTCAAAGTCGCCGTTCACACTTCCTGCGCCGCACGCCGTGAGATGAATGTCCATCTCTCGGGCTGGCAGTTGATTGACGGTATGGAAAACGTTGAACGTATCGTCCACGACCACGAAAGCGAATGTTGCGGCTTCGGCGGCACATTCTCCGTCAAACAAGCCGATATTTCCGGCGCGATGGTAACCGACAAAGTCGCCGCGCTGAAAGAAACCGGTGCGACCGAAATCATCAGCGCGGATTGCGGCTGTATGATGAACATCGGCGGCAAAATCGCCAAGGACGAGCCAGATATGCCGCGTCCGAAACATATCGCATCCTTCTTGTTGGAACGCACCGGAGGCAAAGTATGAGCGCGCGCGAAAATATTTTGGCAAAACTGAAAAAAGCCGATGCCTTGCCGATGGAAGAGCCTGCAGTTTTCGATTATTACCGAGAAAAGGGTGTTTCCTGGGACAGCGAAGCCGAGCGTTTGAAACATTGGGCTGCCGCAATGCGTGCGGTCAAAACCGAAATCTATTGGGTAACGAAAAGCAATTGGATGCAAGTTTTCCGCGAAGCGGCAGAAGGCAAGGGTTTGAAAAACATCCTTCTGCCTCTCGCAACCGAGCACGGGCAACTGGCGCGTGCCGCGCTGGCAGGCAGCAATATCGAACCGATTGCCTTCGAGCGCGAAATCGATACTTGGAAAACCGAGTTTTTCGCAAACATCGATGCAGGCTTCAGCGGCGCACAATGCGGTATCGCCCGCACCGGCACGCTGATGCTGTTTTCCAGCCCCGAAGAACCGCGCACCTTGAGCCTCGTTCCGCCCGTGCATTTCTGCCTGTTCGATACGTCCAAGATGTACAACGAGTTTCATAACGCCGTCGAAGGTGAAAAACTGGTGGAAAACGGTATGCCGACCAATGTATTCCTGATTTCCGGCCCGTCCAAAACCGCAGACATCCAACTGACGCTTGCTTACGGCGCACACGGGCCGCGTGATTTGGTCATCCTCGCCATCCTGCCCGACCACATTTCCCCTGCCAATTTGGAGGAAAACGCATGACTACGCAAACCATCAAGTTCCACATGAAGCCGGAAACTTTCAAACAAAACGCTGCAATTTCCCTTCAAGACAAGCCTTTGCGTAAAAGTCTGCGTACCGCGATGGATATGCTGATGACCAAACGCAAAGCCGTTTTGACCGACGAAGAAGAGCTGCAAAGCCTGCGCGATTTGTGCGAACACATCCGTCAGCGTTCCCTGTCCAAATTGCCCGCGCTGTTGGAGCAATTGGAAGAAAACCTGACCAAGCTGGGCGTGAAAGTACACTGGGCGGAAACCCCTGCCGAAGCCTGCCAAATTATCCACGACATCATCACAGCCAAAAACGGCAAGCTGATGGTCAAAGGCAAATCGATGGTCAGCGAAGAAATCGAGCTGAACCATTATCTTGAAGCAAAAGGCATTAAAGCGGTGGAAAGCGACTTGGGCGAGTTCATCGTCCAAATGGCAGGCGAAAAACCGACCCATATCGTGATGCCCGCCATTCACAAAACCAAAGAACAGGTGAGCGAACTGTTCCACCAAAACCTCGGTACACCGCTTACAGACGACGTGGACCAACTGACCGGCTTCGCCCGCAAAGCCCTGCGCGATATTTACAGCACTGCCGATGTTGGTTTGAGCGGCGTAAACTTCGCCGTTGCCGAAACGGGTACGCTGTGTCTGGTCGAAAACGAAGGCAACGGCCGCTTGAGTACCACCGTTCCGCCCGTGCATATCGCTATTACCGGTATTGAAAAAGTGGTGGCGAAATTGTCTGACATCCCACCCTTGTACAGCCTGCTGCCGCGTTCCGCCATCGGTCAGAACATCACAACCTATTTCAATATGATTACCGGCCCGCGCCGCAGTGAGGAATTAGATGGCCCGCAGGAAATGCACTTGGTTCTGCTCGACAACGGCCGCAGCCAGGCTTATGCCGAAGACCAAATGCGCCGCACCCTGCAATGTATCCGTTGCGGCGCGTGTATGAACCATTGCCCGGTTTATACCCGCATCGGCGGCGCGGCATACGGCACAACCTATCCCGGCCCGATTGGCGAGATTATTTCCCCGCACCTGTTGGGTCTGGATGCCACCCGCGACCTGCCGACCGCCTGTACGATGTGCGGCGCGTGCGTGGAAGTCTGCCCGGTACGCATCCCGATTACCGAACAAATGCAGCGTTTGCGCGTTGAAGCGCAACGTTCGCCGACCGAAACCGTGCCGCACCCCATCCGAGGGCAAGGCGCATCGCATACCTTCGGCGAACAAATGGCGTGGCGCACATTCAACGGTATTTTCAGCGGCAGCAAAACCTACCGCGCCTTCGGTTGGGCAGCCACCAAGTTCCGCAACCTGACCCCTCGCAAACAGTTGGGTTGGACGCAAAACCGCGTACCGATGAAACCGGCGAAGAAAACCCTGCACGAACTGATGGCGGAAAAAATGCGCCAAAAAGAAAAAGCATAAGCGATTGTGTATGAAATGCCGTCTGAAATCTTTTCAGACGGCATTTGCTTGGTTATTCGGCTTTGAATCTTGGGTCGGCTTCCGACAGCCGTAGGGCGGCATTGCCATGCCGCCGTTCAAACCCTTGCATTCGCACCTCCAACAGTTTCAGTGCGGCGGCTTTGATGGCTTCAAAAGACAAATCCACCGCTTTTTCCTTCAACAGGCTGCGGATGCACCGCCAAGCCGTATCGCTGCGGATGGAAGCGAGAAACTTATGCCTCGCCCACGTCAGGCAGATGCCGTAACAGGCAAACCCATTGCCCGGCTGTTCGCGGTTGCATTTGCCCGCAATCAGTTCGTCCTGTATCAAGAGCCACAGATGATATGCGGCTGCTTCCTTTGTCCAACTTTCGATACAGGTGGAAACGAGCCAGCGGTCGGGGTTGGGTTCATTTTCCAATTTGGTCAGGATATGGCGTATCAAATTCCAGTCGCGTTTCGCTTTTTATCCTTGAAGATGTTTTAAAGGCTGTCTGAAACGGTTTCAGACGGCCTTTTGGTTATGCGGATTTTAATCCCGGGTCTGCTTCCGGAGCGGTTTTCAAATCGGACTTGTACGGTTTGACCCACTCGGACTTTTCAGCCGCCTCAAGTATCCATTCGCACACACGGACAAATCCGCAATCGAAAATACGCTGCCCACAACTCGCTCTGCATCTGCTCGGCTGCCTCCCTGTCAATTCCAGCCGACAGATAGTCGAACAATTCGGACGGGGCGGTTTTCCTACTTAAAAATACTTTTATTTCTCGGCTGACATACAGTTCAGACGGCATGACCTACTCCGATATTTTTATCAATAAGCAGACTTTATCCCGCTGTTCTTGCGGCAATGATAACACATACCGCAACAATGTCTTTGCAGTATTATCCCACCACCCGGTTGATTTCATACCAGCATATATAGGCGCAATTCATACGGGTGGGCGAATACATGGGGGGGAACTGCAACAGGGTGCGTGTTTGCGGATAGCTTGTGTAAGCACAAAAGTGTGTAACAGCCTGATAATTGGCTGGAAGCTTGCAGCTTTTTGCATTGCCGATTTGTCGGCAGTAATGTTGGCTTTGGCATTTTCTTCTGTTTTAAGGTAACTTGTGGCAAGCTTCCCCCATAAATGATGAGAATTCAGGTATAGCTCGTCGTATCCGAGGCAACAAAAAAGCCTTGAAACTGTTTAATTTCAAGGCTTTATGCGTATTACAGGATACTGCTGAAAATAGGGTATGGTGGAGGCGGGGGGAATCGAACCCCCGTCCGAAAGTCCTCTACAAAGCGTTCTACATACTTAGTTGTGTCTATTTGAAAATCTTATTTCCATCATGCCGACCAACAGGCCTTCAGGAAACCAGTTACCTTAAGTCTTATTTCCTGCCAAGTAACCCGGAAGGAAACCAGTCAATGTAAGATGACGTTGCGGTGGCTTTCGCCACACAGCCCATTGACCAACTGCTGCAACGGCTAGCCTTAAGCGGCTAAAGCGTAAGTTTCGTCGTTTGCGACTATTTGAATTCAGTGTTTTACGGGAATCTGAGACCCCGGTATGCCCGCATCTGCTTCGCAACCCCCGTCGAAACCAAGGTCGCCCCCAGAAATGGTTTGCAAATTATACGGATATTGTGCGGTGCTGCCAAGTCTGTCGGAGAAATTTGTCAGTCTTGCTGCCTTAATTTGCGTTTGAGCAGGATGCGGACGCAGCCGTCGTTGCCTTCCCGGGGTTCGACGTAGGCGAGTACGTCGGGGTGCTGCATCAGCCAGTTGCGGGTCATGTTTTTCAGAACGGGTTTGTAGCCTTTGGAACCTAATCCGCTGCCGTGGATGATTTCGCCGCATACGCCGCGTTTTTGGGTGAATGCAATGAATTCGTTGAGGACTTTTTGGGCTTCTTCTTGGTTGTAGCCGTGCAGGTCGACATCGGTAACGACGGGATAGTATCCGTTTTTCAGGCGTTGGATGTCGTTTTTTCCCTGTCCGTTTTTGCTGAAGCTGGCGGGCGGTTCATTGTGTGTGCTGCCGATGTAGAAATAGTTTTCTTCGTCGGCGCGGTTGTCTTTGGGACGGACTTTGATGGGGGTTTTGTCGGGCGGTGCATAATATTGTTGCCGGTTTTTTAATGGGGAGACTTGTCCGACTGCTTGTGAAAAATCCAAATCCTGTTCTTGTTTTTGCTTGTTTTTTTCGGCTTCCTGTTTTTCTGCCGCTTCTTTTTTGGCCTGTTTGCCCAATTGTTTGAGGATGTTTTGGAAGTCGGTATTCATGTTTTTTCCTGTTATTTGTTTTGTCGTTATTTTGGCTTGAAAATGTGATTGTAGGGGAATTTGTTTGGGCTTGCCAGGATGGGCTTGCGGCGGTTTGGACGATGCCGTCTGAAAGTGGTTCAGACGGCATCAGGCGGTTTGGGCGGGATGATGTTTATTTTTTAGTGCTTAATTGGTCGAGCATGCCGCCGTCGGCGAAGTAGGTTTTCATGATTTTTTCCCAGCCGCCGAATTTTTCTTCGGGAGAGAAGGTGTCTAAGTCTGGGAAGTCGGCTTTGTGCCGTGCCAATACTTCGGCGTTACGCGGGCGCAGGTAGAGCGATGCGGCGAGTTCTTGCGCCGATTCGCTCCAAAGGTATTCGAGATAGGATTGGGCGGCTTCCTGTGTGCCTTTTTTTCCGACGACGCTGTTTACGACGGCGACGGGGCTTTCGGCGGAAATGGTGTAGCTGGGATAAACAATCTCGAATTGTCCTTTTGTCAGTTTTTTGCTGACGTAGTTGGCTTCGTTTTCAAAAGTGATGAGTACGTCGCCGATGTTTCGTTGTGTGAAGGTGGTGGTGGCGGCTCGTCCCCCGTTTTCAAAAACAGGGGTGTTTTTGAGAATGGCTGCAACGAGTTTTTGGGTTTCCTGTTCGTTGCCGTTGGTCGCTTTCAAGCCGTAGCCGTACGCGCCGAGGAATGCATAGCGTCCGTTGCCTGTGGTTTTGGGATTGGCGATGACGATGTTAACGCCGTTTTTGGCAAGGTCATTCCAGTCGTGGATTTGTTTCGGATTGCTTTTTCGGACAAGGAAAACCATGGTGCTGGTGTAGGGGGCGGCATGGTCTGGTAGGGCTTGTTTCCAGCCTTTTTGTACCAGTCCTTTTTTTTCGAGGAGGTCGATATCGGAGGATTGGTTCATGGTGACGATATCGGCTTGAAGGCCGTTGGCTACGGATAATGCCTGTTTGCTGGAACCACCGTGGGACTGTTGGATACTGACGGATGTGCCGGGATGTTTGGATTGGTATTCTTTGATAAATAATGGGTTGTATTCTTTGTAGAAATCCCGTGCTACATCGTATGAGGCATTGAGCAGGGCAATGGTTTTACCGTCGGATTCGGTATTTGCCGGGATATTTTGCCCTGACGGATTATCTGGGTTTGCAGAGGGGCTGCATGCGGTGAGCAGGGCTGCGGTATAGAGTGCCGGTGCGTAGGTTTTCATGTGCGTATCCTGTCGGTTGGTAGATGGGGCAACTTTATACGGCTGTCTGCGCTTGTGGAAATAATGTTTGATTTGAAGATTATCAGTTTTGGTTATAAGGACGGGTCAGAGGTGTTTGCGCATCAGTTCGCATTTGATTTTGATGCTGGGGTCAAGCTGCAATACTGCCGAACCGAGCGATTCGTAGCGGTTGAGGAGGTAAAACGGGACGGAGTTGAGCGATGCGTAGAGTTTCAGAAAGCTCAAACCGGATTTGTGGGCGATGGTTTCTGCCTGACGGAGCAGGGCAGTGCCCAGTCCGAGGTTGTGGAACAGGGGGTGGACGTAAAGCGCATCGAGTTGTGCTTCTTGGCAGTCAATTTGGAAAAATCCCTGTATGTTGCCTTTGTATTCGACAACCCAAAGTGCTTTGCCGGGGTCGGAAATGGTCGGCAGGTAGCTTTCTGTGTTTAACAGGCCTTCCCATACTTTTAGGGCGTGTTCGTTGTAGCTGAGGATGCAGGTGTATTGGACGGAATGCAGGTGGACGTTGAAGATGTCTTTGCAGTCTTGCACGGTGGCGGGGCGTAACAGTGTCAGCAGGCTCATGGCGGTATGTCGGCGGTTTCAGACGGCATCTGTGCCGTTGGTCGGATTATAGGGACTGATGCAGTTTTTTTGCTTCTTGAAATGCGGTGTCCGAATCGGTGGTTAAAACGGTGAAATGCCCCATTTTCCGCCCTTTCCGTGCGGCTTTTTTGCCGTATAGGTGCAGGTGTGCGTCCGGCCGGCTTTGCAAGGGCAGCCAATCCGGTTCGCCGCCGCCTTCCTGCCAAACGTCGCCCAAAATATTCGCCATACAGCAAGGCGATAATAATTTGGTGTCGGCAGGCGGCAGGTTGCACATAATGCGTACCTGCTGTTGGAACTGGTCTGCAGCGCAGGCATCCAGCGTATGGTGGCCGGAATTGTGCGGGCGCGGGGCGATTTCGTTGACGACCAATTCGTGCGTGTCGCCGACGACGAACATTTCCACCGCCAACACGCCGACATAATCCAATTCGTCCGCCAAGCGTTTTGCCATCTGCCGCGCCTGCTGCTGCACGTCGGCACTCAGCCGCGCAGGGACAATGGAATAAACCAAGATGCCGTTTTCGTGGATATTTTCGGCGGGGTCGAAGGTTTGCACATTGTCATTGTTCAGACGGCATACGATAACGGAAATTTCGCCGCGCAAATCCACCATTTTTTCCAAAACGCAATCCACGCCGCCGTGTTCGACAAACGCGGCTTTGAGTTCATCCACCGTTTTGACGCGGATTTGACCTTTGCCATCGTAGCCCAACGTAGCCGTTTTCAGGATGCCGGGCAAAAATTGCGCGCTTGCTTCGTTGATGTCGTCTGAACAGCAAACCACTTGATACGGCGCGGTTTGCAATCCCGCTTTGCGTATCCACGCTTTTTCCTCAATACGGTTTTGCGCGATAGCAACGCAGTCGCCGCTGGGGGAAACGTTGGTATGCTTTGCCAAAAAGCGCATCGCATCGGCATTGACGTTTTCAAATTCGGTGGTAACTGCCGCGCATTTTGCCAATTCGTCCAAAGCGGCTTGGTCGTTAAACGACGCGCACAAATGGCGGTCGGCAAATTCCGCCGCCGGAGCGTTCGGATCGGGGTCAAGAACGGTGACTTTGTAGCCCATGGTTTTGGCGGCAACGGTAAACATTCTGCCTAATTGTCCGCCGCCGAGGATGCCGAGTATGGCGGGTGGGAGGATGGGGGATTTATTCATAGCGGTTTAATTTGTCTGTGTTCTACTGTTTATTTCAGGTTGTCTGAAACCGTTAATCCGTCGTTCCTGTGCAGGCGGAAATTTAGGCCTCAATTTTTTGGAAATATTTAGAGATTCCCGTCATTTCAAATTTCTGGATTTCCGCTTGCGTGGGAATGACGCGGTAAAGGTAGTTGTTTTAATCAAACGATTGCTGCTTATTGTTTGGATTTTCAGACGGCCTGTTGATTCCTTAAAGGCTGTCTAAAACGCCAAGTTTACCTATCCAACCCTTCCTGCACCATCTGCGCCGCCCGAACCACTGCTCGGGCTTTGTTTTGCGTTTCCTGCCATTCTGATTCAGGATTGGAGTCGGCAACTACGCCTGCGCCGCTTTGGACGAAGAGGGTATTGTTTTTAATCACGGCGGTGCGGATGGCAATTGCCAAATCCATGTCGTTGTTGAAACCCCATACGCCGACGGCGCCGCCGTAGATGCCGCGTTTGCTCGGTTCGACTTCTTCGATGATTTCCATGGCGCGGACTTTGGGTGCACCTGAAAGTGTGCCGGCAGGGAAGGTGGCGGCGAGGATGTCCATATTGGTAACGCCCTCTTTCAGACGGCCTTCGACGTTGGAAACGATGTGCATCACATGGGAGTATTTTTCAATCACCATTTTATCGGTTACTTTGACTTCGCCTGTTTTGCTGATACGGCCGATGTCGTTGCGCCCTAAATCGATAAGCATGACGTGTTCGGCGATTTCTTTGGCGTCGCTTAATAAGTCTTGTTCATTGGCAAGGTCTTCGGCGGGGGTTTTGCCGCGCAGGCGCGTGCCGGCGATGGGGCGGACGATGACATCGTCGCGTTCGCGGCGGACGAGGATTTCAGGCGAGGAGCCGACGATGTGGAAATCGCCGAAATCGTAGTAAAAGAGGTAAGGCGAAGGATTGAGCGTGCGCAAGGCGCGGTAGAGGGCGAGCGGGCTGTCGGTGAATTCCATGCTCATGCGCTGGCTGGGGACGACCTGCATGCAGTCGCCTGCGAAGATGTAGTCTTTGATTTTGTTGACGCAGGCTTTGAACGGCTCTTCGCCGAACCCGCTGACGGCTTCAGTGTGTTTGCTGCCGAGCGAGAGCGGGATGGCGCAGCTTTGGCGCAATTGAGTGCGGATGTCTTCGAGGCGTTCGCGGGCGCGTTCGTAGCCGTCGGGCTGCGAGGGATCGGCGTAAACGATGAGGTGGATTTTACCGCTTAAATTGTCGATAACCGCCAACTCTTGCGACAGCATCAGCAAGATGTCGGGCGTGCCGAGCGTGTCGGCTTTGGCGCTGTTTTTCAGGCGATGGGCGAAGTGTTCGAAATTGTAGATGGTTTCGTAACCGAAGTAGCCGACCAATCCTCCGGTAAAGCGAGGCAGGCTTGGGATTTCGGGCGTTTTGAAGCGGTTGTGGAAGGCTTCGATAAAGGGCAGCGGATTGCCGTCGTGTTGCTCGACGATTTCGCCGTTTTGGTAAACATCAACGTGTTTGCCGCTGGCTTTGAGATAGTGGCTGCAAGGCAGTCCGATAAAGGAATAGCGACCGAAACGTTCGCCGCCGACAACGGATTCGAGCAGGTAGGTATAGGGGCGGTTGGCGAGTTTGAGATAGAGGGAAAGCGGCGTATCCAAGTCGGCAAGGAGTTCTTGCACGAGCGGGATGCGGTTGTAGCCTTGGGCGGCTTGGGCTTGGTATTCTTGCTTGCTGATCATTTCTGCTTCCCCAAAAGGCGGTTTCAGACGGCATGATAAGGGGTGCGAGTATAGCATTTTATCGGAATTGTTGACAGTCTGACCGGAGATGCCGTCTGAAAAAAGACGGGCTTACGGCTTTGTTTTGCGCTGCCGGTATTGTTTCCATTTAAACAGATAACCTGCGGTTACGGGAATCAGGGCTAAGATGGTTTTGAACGTCCATGATGCATACCAAGGTAAAGAACCGGGTGTGACCGATTGATTCAGATACGGCCACCAACAGGCAGTCAGGCAGCCGAGCAGCAGCGGCCAGATATGCCGGCTGAGGTTTTTTTGCCAAAGGAGGAATGATGCGGCAGACCAAAGCAGGGTAAGGGCAGTGATTTTTAACACGGTATAAGTATCCGCTCCAAACAGGGCGGCGAGAAAATACGTACCGGCAATCCAGAGGACGGCAAGTATCAGGACAATGATTTCTTCAGGTCGTTTGAACATTTTTTCTTCCTATTTGATTTCAGACGGCATTGCCGTTCTGTTTGGTTTCCAGCAGCTCCCAGCGTTCCAGCTTTTCCAAAAGCAGCATTTCGATTTCTTCGGCACGGTTTTGCAATGCGCCTGCTTTTTCGTAATCTTTGAAAATTTCAGGATCGGAAAGTTGGGTATTGATTTCAGCCTGCTCGGTTTCCAAAGCGGCGATTTCATCGGGCAGGGCGTCGAGTTCGCGCTGTTCTTTGTAGGACAGTTTGACCGTGCGGTTGGCTTTGGGTTTTTCTTTGGCGGGTTCGGCATCGGATGCTTTGGGTGCGGCTGCCGTCTGAATTTTATCTTCCCGCGATTTTGCGTCGATATAGTCCTGATAGCCGCCGATGTATTCTTTCAGACGGCCTTGTCCTTCGAAAACAATGCTTTGGGTAATTATATTGTCGAGGAACATACGGTCGTGCGAGACGAGGAATACCGTGCCTTGGTAATCGCGCAGCAAATCTTCGAGCAACTCTTGGGTGTCGATGTCCAAGTCGTTGGTCGGTTCGTCCAAGACCAAAATATTAGCAGGACGGGTAAAGAGTTTTGCCAGCAAAAGGCGGTTGCGTTCACCGCCGGAGAGCGATGAAACAGGACTTTGTGCGCGGGCTGGATGGAACAGGAAATCTTCCAAATAGCTCATGACGTGTTTTTTCTTGCCGCCGATTTCGACGTAATCGTTGCCCTGTCCGAGCGTGTAAAACACGGTGTCGTTTTCGTTCAACGCGCTGCGGAATTGGTCGAAATAGGCGACTTCCTGCTTGCTGCCGATGCGGATTCTGCCGTAAGTCGGGTTGAGTTCGCCCAAAATCAGTTTTAAAAATGTGGTTTTGCCGATGCCGTTTGGGCCGATTAGGCCGATTTTGTCGCCGCGCTGCAAAATAGCGGAGAATTTGTCCATGATGACTTTGTCGCCGTAGGCAAACGAGGCGTGTTCCAGTTCGGCAATGATTTTGCCGCTTTTCTCGCCGCTGTCGAGCTTGAAGTTGACTTGTCCCTGCACATTGCGGCGTTCGGCGCGCTGGCGGCGCAGTTCTTCCAAACGGCGCACGCGGCCTTCGTTGCGGGTACGGCGCGCTTCGATGCCTTTGCGTATCCATGCTTCTTCCTGCGCGTGGAATTTGTCAAACAGGCGGTTATGTTCCGCCTCGACTGCCAACTCTTGCGCTTTTTTCTCGCTGTATTTGGAGAACGAGCCGGGATAGGAACGCAAAATACCGCGATCGAGTTCGACGATGCGCGTGGCGATATTGTCCAAAAAACGGCGGTCGTGGGTAATCACAACCAAGCTGCCTTCAAAGGCTTTGAGTAGGTTTTCCAGCCAGATAATCGCGTCGATGTCCAAATGGTTGGTCGGTTCGTCCAGCAGCAATACGTCGGGCTTTTGCACCCAAGCTTGCGCCAAGGCGACGCGTTTTTTCTGCCCGCCGGAGAGGTTGCCGATTTTTTCGTTTTCCGGCAAACCGAGTTCGCCCAAAGTCTGCTTCACCGCTGCATCCAGCTTCCAGCCGTCCTTCGCTTCGATTTCAAGCTGCAATTCGTTGAGTTCTTTCAACAAAGCCTCACTCGAACCATTTTCCAACTCATGGCTGACGTGATGATAACGGCGCAATAAATCGCGAATTTCGCCCAAACCTTCGGCAACGGTATCAAATACGGTTGCTTCCTTATCAAAAAAGGATTCCTGCGGCACATAAACGATTTTGAGGTTGTTTTGAACAATAATCTGCCCGTCGTCGAGCTTTTGCACGCCGGCGAGAATTTTCAGAAACGAAGACTTACCCACGCCGTTGCGGCCGATTAAGCCGATTTTCTCGCCGCTGTCGAGTTGGAAGGACGTTTTGTCGAGCAGGGCGACATGGCCGACGGCAAAGGAAGCGTTTTCTACGGATAATATATTCATAATGTCAATTCCCAACAGTTAACGTTTGGATTTTGCCGCAAGTTTGGCGCGGGCGATTTCGATGATGCCGGGCAGGACGGAAACAATAATGATGCCTCCCATTACCAAGCCCAGATTGTTTTTCACGACGGGGAAGTTGGCAAAGAAATAGCCTGCATAAGAAAACAGGATAACCCACAACACGCCGCCGATGATGTTGTAGCGGATAAATTTAGCATAGTGCATTTTCCCCATACCGGCAACAAAGGGGGCAAAGGTGCGGACGATGGGCACAAAACGGGCAATGATGATGGTTTTCCCGCCGTGTTTTTCGTAAAAACGGTGGGTTTTATCGAGATATTCGCGTCGGAAGATTTTAGAATCGGGATTGGCGAACAGCCTGCCGCCGAAATATTTGCCGACGGTAAAATTGAGCGCGTCGCCGAGTATGGCGGCAAACATCAACAACACAACCATCAAATGAATATCCATACCACCCAGCGCGGCAATACCGCCGGCCGCAAACAGCAGCGAATCGCCCGGTAAAAACGGTGTAACAATCAGGCCGGTTTCGCAAAACACGACGACAAATAAAACGGCGTAAATCCAAATGCCGTATTGCGCCGACAGCGCAAGAAGGTGTCGGTCGATATGGAGGATGAAGTCGATGGCGGAGGCAAGCACGGTGCGTTCCTAAAAAAACAGACCGCGTATTTTAACCGATTGGAAAAATGCCGTCTGAAAAGTTTCAGACGGCATTGGTTTTATTTTTTCCTTGCAAGGCAAAAGGCGGTCAGCCCCGCGCAGCGGTTGCTTTTTTGTATGCAGATTTCAAGGCGGCATATTGAAGCCAGTATGCGGTTGATGACGGGATGGTGCCGCATCAGTTGGGATTTGGGATTTTGTCCGGATCTCAACCGTCCGAGCAGGCGGACGGTTGCGGCAAGGGGGAATACTGCGCCAAAATAATAGTTCCCCCCGAGGACGGACAGCCCGGTGCTGCGGATTAAGTTCTCTAGCTGTGTCAGGCGGTAGCGGCGGTAATGCCCCAAAAATTCGTCGTGCCCGCTCCATAGGGACTGGAAGGCGGGTACGGAAATCAGGAATTCCGTACCGGAAGGGACTTTTTCGATATAGTCCTCAAGCATTGCCTTGTCGTCTTCGACGTGTTCCAAAACATCCATCATCAGAACCAGGTCGGCATCGCTCATGCCGATGGTGCGGCGGAAATGAATCGGTTTGCCGCGATATGCCTCATCTTTTTCACCCGTGTAGGCGGTGTCGATGCACAATGCTTCGCGTATATCGGAATTTTCCAGCAGGAAGTGTGAAAAAAAGGCGGAGCCTGCGCCGACATCCAGCACTTTGCGGAAGGTTCTGCCTTTTAAAAGATTGGCAACGGCAAGTGCTTTGGATGCGTAATACCAATGGCTGTTGATGCTGTCGCCCAAAATACCGCTTTCTTTCACATCCATTTTATTATCCTTTCTTTCGGTTTTTTAAAATATATCGGGGACGCTGTTTGGTTTCGATATAGATACGTCCGATATATTCGCCGAGTATGCCGATACCGATGAGCTGGATTCCGCCGAGAAACAGGATACAGGCCAAAAGCGACGGGTAACCGGGAATATCTTTTCCATAGACGAGCGTTCGGAGAATAATCAATGAGCCGTATAAAAATGCGGTAAATGCAAACAAAAAGCCGATATACGTCCATATTTTGAGCGGGACGGTCGAAAATCCGGTAATGCCGTCCCAAGCGAGATTCCAAAGTTTCAAGGCATTGAATTTGGTATGGCCGATGATGCGTTTCGGACGGGTGTATTCGACAACTTCCCCTCTGTCCGGCCAGGAAAGCAATCCTTTCATAAAGAGGTTTCGTTCGGGCATTTTGATAACGGTGTCGATGATGTCGCGTGAAATTAGTCGGAAATCGCCGATATTTTCTTCAATTCTGACGGGGCTGATTTTATTGTAAAGTTTATAGAAGAAGGACGCGCTCCATCTTTTGAGCGGATGGTCTTGCGCCCGCCCGATGCGTTTTGCCAATACGGTTTTTGCGCCGGCACGCCATTTTTCGAGCATAGTCGGAATCAGCTCTATGGGGTCTTGAAGGTCGACGTCAATCGGAATGGCGGCATTGCCCGATGCGTGTTCCAAGCCGGCGAAAAGGGCGTTTTCCTTGCCGAAATTGCGTGTAAAGTGCAGCGGTTTGACCAAGGGGTCTGCAAGGGCGAGGTTTTCCAAAACGGTTTCCGTATTGTCTGTGCTCCCGTCGTTGCAGAAGACGATTTCGACTTCGTATTTTTGAAGCCCCCTGCTTTCCCTAACGGCACGCTAGAAGATCGGAATGGCGGCTTCTTCATTCCACACCGGGACGATAAGCGATATTTTCATGGTTTTCCTTTTGTTTGGGCAAAAACAAGGTAACTCGAGCACAGGTAGCCATATATCAGACTGATGGCGGAAAATCCGACGGCAGCGACCTGCGGCGGCATAGCAAGGGCATCCGATGCCAAACCGCTTGCCGATGCCGCAAAACCCATAAGCAGTACGAAACAGGCATAGCGTTTGAAGGAAGCTTTTGTACCGAACGTCCATCTTGCATTTGCGGCAAAACCGAATGCTGAGGCTGCGGCAAATGCCGTGAGGTTTGCGGCGGCGGCGGAATATTGCCGGCTTGACAGCACGGTAAAAACGGCGATATGGATTAGGGTGCTGATGATGCCGACCGTGCCGTAGCGCGCGAACCGTTTGAGCCGCATATCAATGCCGTCTGAAAAGCGACCATTCCCCTATGGTCTTGATATGGGAAACACGGGAGCAGGAGGGATTGGCGGCAAGCAGTTTTTCCAATGCGTCCGACGTATGGTTGGCGGTCAGGATAAGCAGGTAGTCATAGCGGCGGCAGTCTGTTTTCCGGGTCAGGTTATATTCGGACAAAAACCTGACTTGACTGTACCCGTCATACATTTCTTTCATTTTCATGCGGACGGGCATAGCGTGCGCCGAGGCAAAGCTGTAATCCGCCCACCCCTGCCTTTCGGCCTGATACCATTGTGCGATATGGAAGAACTCTCCGCCCGAAGTCAGGCTGCTTTCGCTGATGGACAAGGGGTCGTTGACAGTCAGGACTTTTTTGCCGTTTTCCATCATTTGGGAAATCTTTATAAAATCAGCCAGCTTCTGCGAGCGGTCAAAAAGGACGTTGTTAAGGTAGGCTTTGCCCGTTAGCGCGGCGATGCATAAGGCGGACAACAGGCAGGCTGCTTCCGATATTTTTGCTGCGGTCCTGCCCGGCGTTTCCGGTTTCTTTTCCCAAATCAGATAATAAAAAATAGGGACGAACAGGGCGAAGCGTTCGTAAAGGAAGCTGGTTTGAAAGGTAAAATGAGGCATCAGGAAATAAACCGCAAGACAGGCAAGCAGCGGGACGTACCGGCTTTTTTCCCGAGTGGGGCGACAGTTTGCCGCTATGGGGGCGGCAAAGAGGAAAAGGCAGGCAATGTCGTAGTAGAACAGGACCGACATATTCCAAGGCAGGTAGGCAATTTCCAGTATTTTGTCCCAAAAGGAATGTTGGATAAAGTTGTCTTCAAATGCCTTATAGGAGACGGGGTTGGGTTTTGCGGTATAACGTGCCAAAAGGGCGGCGAAAAAGAGATAGGCGGCTGTCAGGGAAAAACGCTGTTTCCAAGGGATTTCTTTGATTCTGAAAAGAAAGTATCCGTATGAAAGCAAGCAGAAAAATGAAAAGGTCAGAATATGGGAGAAGTACGACCATATCCCCAATGCGGCAACGGCGGCAAGCATCTTTGCCGAGGGATTTTCAATCCAACGCTTGTTGGCAATGAAAAACAGTATGCCGACGGGAATGCCCATAATGTAGCCGACAAAGCCCCATTGAAAGGCAAATCCGAAAAAGCAGGTCAGCGCGACCCAGTCGGTCATCCTTTCCGCCCCCATTTCCTTCCTCATTTTGACTGCCGTATAAATGAAAAATAAAAATTCGAGGGCGACCAAAGCCTTGGAAGAAGCATTAATGCCCATAAACTGATACAGCGCCAACCATAGGGCGTAAACGGTCAGATAAGGCGTATCCCAATTTATTTGCAGCATATCTGCCCACGGACTGCGGTGTTTGAGCAAATCATCCAAGGCGGCAACCTGCGCGGCGTGCTGCGGCAGGTCGTTCATCGGCAGGTATTTCGGATAAAACAGGAAACATACTGTTGCAAGGACGGTAAGGAAAAACAGCCTGTTTTGTATTTTGTCGGATAAAGGTAGTGCGATGTTCATCAAAATTTTCTTGGTTGTTTCATTCCTACCCGTCAGGATATTAGTATGTTTGAAAGGTAAGCTTTTCTAAATTGGGACGCACATAGGACCGAACTGTATGTGTGTCCCGTGGTATGGCAGTTGGCTTTTACATAACAAAACAATTGTTACGGTTGACATAATAAAGAAATCTGGGGGGGTAGATTTGCAGACTATATTTAACCTATTTTTAATAATTATTATATATTTTAACAATTTAGAGGCGTTCAGATAAAAAAAAATGCCGTCTGAAACCCGGAAATCAGGTTTCAGACGGCATTTTGCCTTGAAGAGGCTGTTTAAATCAGCGGTGGTAATTTGGTGCTTCTTTGGTAATTTGAACGTCGTGAACGTGCGACTCGCTCATACCGGCAGAAGTGATTTCCACAAATTCGGCTTTTTCGTGCATTTCGGCAATATTGGCGCAACCCAAATACCCCATGCTGGAGCGCAGGCCTCCTGTCAGCTGGTGAATGATGTTCACAATCGGGCCTTTATAAGGAACGCGGCCTTCGATGCCTTCGGGGACGTATTTGTCGGTGCTGTCGGTTTTGTCTTGGAAGTAGCGGTCGGCAGAACCTTGGCTCATTGCGCCGAGCGAACCCATACCGCGATAGGATTTGTACGAGCGGCCTTGGTAAAGTTCGATTTCGCCCGGTGCTTCTTCCGTGCCTGCAAACATACCGCCGAGCATTACGCTGTACGCGCCTGCGGCGAGGGCTTTGGCGATGTCGCCGGAGAAGCGGATACCACCGTCGGCAATCAGCGGAACGCCCGTGCCTTTGAGGGCTTCGGCAACGTTGTGGATGGCGGTCAGTTGGGGAACGCCTACGCCTGCCACGATACGGGTGGTGCAAATCGATCCCGGGCCGATACCGACTTTGACGGCATCCGCGCCGGCGGCGACCAAATCCAATGCGGCTTTGGCAGTGGCGATGTTGCCGCCGATGACTTGGATGTGCGGATAGGTTTCTTTGACCCAACGCACGCGGTCGATCACGCCTTGGCTGTGTCCGTGGGCGGTATCGACGACAATCACGTCAACGCCTGCTTCGACCAGGGCTTTGACGCGTTCTTCGGTGTCGCCGCCGGTGCCGACTGCCGCACCGACGCGCAGACGGCCTTCGGAATCTTTGTTGGCATTAGGAAATTCGGTGGTTTTTAAAATATCTTTGACGGTAATCAGACCTTTAAGCTCGTCTTTTTCGTTCAGAACCAAAACGCGTTCGACTTTGTGCGTGTGCATCAGTTCGCGCGCTTCATCTATGCTTGTGCCTTCGGGGACGGTAACCAGACGTTCGCGCGGGGTCATAATGGCGGAAACGGACAAATCGACGCGGTTTTCAAAACGCAGGTCGCGGTTGGTTACGATGCCGACGACTTTGCCGTTTTCAACGACGGGCAGGCCGGACATTTTGCGTTTGCGTTGGGCGCGCATTTCCAATACTTCGCGGATGAGCGTCGTCGGCGCAACGGTTACGGGGTCTTTGACCACGCCGCTTTCGTGGCGTTTCACTTTGGAAACGGCGCGCGCCTGCATTTCGGGCGTCATGTTTTTATGGATGATGCCGATGCCGCCTTCCTGTGCCATCGAAATGGCGAGGCGCGCCTCGGTAACGGTATCCATCGCGGCGGAAAGCAGGGGGAGGTTGAGTGTGATTTCGCGGGTGAGCTTGGTTTGAAGTTTAACGTCTCGCGGCAGCACGGTCGAATGTGCGGGAACCAACAAAACATCGTCGAAAGTATAGGCTTTTTCTACGATACGCATAATGCTTGGTCTTTCAGTTTGTGCAAGATGCACGGCATTATAGCACGTTACCGGCGGCTTGACAGTTTATTAGGTTTAATTTTGGTCCCCTTTGAATAGCCCGGTTTTCCTTTGCCGACCACTGTTGCTCCCGTTCTTTCAATTTCAGGAAAAGCTTTTTTCTGATTTTTGGTAAGTGGCGCAGTTATTGAAGCCTTATATCGGGTGGTAACTTCCAGCACAAAAAAGTGGAGTAGTTCTTTCTGTATTTTTTCTTTAATTTTCAGTATATTATCTTCATATTTCGAGGGTAACATATCTGCTAATCTAGTATAGCCCCATATATTATAGATTCAATTGAAAAATAACAGATTCAACTGTACCTTTCTTATACCTGATTTCTTTAAAGTTTTTCCCATTGTCAAAACTATAAAAAAGTCTCTCTTCCTCACCAGAATATCCCATTTCTAATACTAAACAATCTATTTCACAATTACGCCCTCCACTCATATATGTAGTATCAATAGAAAATATATTGCATAATTCCAGAGAATTATATTTATCTATATCAAATAGTTGCTCTCCAAAATCCAAACCATTATTTCCACCTGCATAATACTTCTCTTCAAAGGATGATTTCAAACTATTAAAAACTGTATTTAGCGTAAAATATCCATATGGGCATATCTTAGGATATATATTCTCTCCTATTATTATCTGAATTTTTCCATAAATAAAACCATTACATTCAGAGTTTTCTTCCCATAAAATCCCAAATTTTCTTGTTGAGTCCGTAATAATATTCATATAAATCCTTATGTTAATGAATTATTTACAATATCCCCCGCCTTCAGACGGCATACGGCGCGGCGGCGGGATGCCGTCTGAAAACCGGCAGGGTGCTTATGTCAACTGTTCCAGCAATGCCTGTTTCAGGGTAGATTGGATTTTTGGGTTTTTCAGGTCGGGGCTGAAAACGGTAAAACTGTCTTCGACACGTTCGTCCAACGTGGAGATTTTGGCGTAGCGCAGGCTGACGTTGTGGGCGAAAAAGACTTCCGCCATATCGGCGAGCAGGAAGGGGCGGTTGACGGCGGTGATTTCGACGGAGTACCAGTCGGGATAGTCTTCTTCGGGGGTAATGGTGATGCTTGGCGCAATCGGCATGTAGCGGCTGCGGCGGCTGATGCGGCGGCTGTGACTGGAGGTTTCGGCAACGGTGTGTCCGTGGATGAAGCTGTTGAGTTCGGCTTCGAGCGCGCTTTGGATGTCGGGATAGTCTTCGGGGGAGTGCTGTGAGGGGATTTGCACGATGAAGGTGTCGAGGATGTAGTCGTGTTCGGTGATAAAGGCGCGGGCGGCGAGGATGTCGAAGCCGTGGCGGCTGAAGATGCGGCAGAGGCGGGCGAACAGGCGCGGGCCGTTGGGCATGAAGACCATGACTTGAAAGCTGTTGCTTTTGGGCAGGATGCGGCTGCGGACGATTGGGGTTTCAAAGTCGTGTACGAGGTTGGCAGCATGCCACAGGATTTCGCGGGACTGATGGCGGGCAAAGTAGGCGGAACCGAGTGCGTTCCAAAGCTTTTTCTGCTGTTTTTCAGGGACGGCGGCGCGGGTGAGCAAGTCGGCGGCTTCTTGTTGGCGGCGGCCGAAGAGGGCGTGCGGGTTGCCGCCGTTGCCTGCGAGGTAACGTCCGGCGGCATGGAACAGGCTTTCCAACAGGCTGGCGCGCCATGCGTTCCACAGTTTAGGATTGGTGCCGCGTATGTCGGAAATGGTCAGAAGGTAGAGTGCGCTGAGGCGTTCGTGGGTTTGCACGCGTTTGCAGAAGGCATCGAGTACGTCGGGGTCTTGGATGTCTTCTTTTTGGGCGACGGTGGACATAAGAAGATGGTTTTCGACCAGCCAGGCAAGCAGGTCGCTTTCTTCTTCGGTCAGGAAGTGGTCGGCGGCAAATTGGCGCGCGTCTGCGATGCCTTGTATGGCGTGGTCGCCGCCGCGTCCTTTGGCGATGTCGTGGAAGAAAGCAGTAAGGTAGAGGATGTCTTGTTTTTCAAAGGACTGCATCAGCGCGGAGGCGTAAGGCAGCTCGTGGCTGTGCATATCCAAGGCAAGGCGGCGGACGTTGCGGACGACGGCGAGGATGTGATCGTCCACAGGATAGATGTGGAACAAGTCGTGTTGAAGCAGACCGACGATTTTTTCCCACGCGGGCAGATAGCGACCCAACACGCCGTAGAGGTTGAGAAAGCGCAGGGTTTGAGTCAGCCCGTTGCCGCTGCGGAAAAAGCCGACGAAACGGCGGCGGTTTTCGGGATTTTGGTAGAAGCTGCGGTTGATTTTGCGCGTCGCACCCCACCAGGCGCGCAGGGTTTGCGGTTCGAGTGCGGTAATGTCGTTGCGCTGCTGCATGATTTCAACGATTTTGAAAATGTGTTCGGGTCGTCTGAAAAAAATATCGGTGTGCCGCGCGGCGATTTGGTTGTTGACTTGGATGTAGTCGTCGTCAATCCGCAGGGTAACGCGCATCGGGGTGGAAGAAACGCGGCTTTGCAGCATGGGCGTGAGGATGCCGCTCAGTTGTTTGACGGTTTTAATCGCGCGGTAAAACACGCGCATCAGTTCTTCGCTTTGACGGCGGAGGTTCAAGCCTTGATAACCCATACTTTCGGCGACTTGCGGCTGCAAATCGAACAGCAGGCGGTCTTCGGCGCGCTTGGCGTTTAAATGCAGATGGATGCGGATATGGGCGAGGCGGCGGTAGCCGTGTGAAAGCATACCGGCTTCAGTGCGCGTCAGAATGCCTTGTTTGACCAGCGCAGGCAGGTTGGTCGCCAAGCCTTGTGCTTTCGCTATCCAAAGCAGGGTGTGGATGTCGCGCAGACCGCCGGGACAGCTTTTGATGTTTGGTTCCAACACCGCTCCCGAACCTTGCGATTTGGCATGGCGGTGTTCTATCTCCACCAATTTTGCTTCGATAAATGCCGCTACATTGCGTTGCGCGTTCATTTTTTCGGCCAATTCGTCTGCTGTTTGGCGGTTACCGAACAAAAACCTAGCCTCTAAAAACGCTGTGTCCCCCATAATATCATTGCGCACGCTTTCGCACAGTTCGTCAATGCCGCCGCTTTTTACAGACGGCATCAGTTTGCAGTCCCACAGGGTTTGGACAAACCGGGCAATCTGTTCCTGAATGCCGTCTGAAAGCGGGGCAGGGGAGACAACCGCCAAATCCACATCCGAACAGGGATACAGTTCGCCGCGCCCGAAGCCGCCCACCGCCATCAGGCATAACGCGCTGTTTTGAAAATGTTCTACCCACAATGCCGCCAGTAAGGTTTCGACTGCCGCCGTATATTCCCTGAAAAATACCGACACGCGGTTGGCTTTCAAATAATGCGCTTCGGCGGCATCGCGCTGCTGTTTGAAGGTTTCCAGTGCTGAAGACAGGTTTGCAGGCATTTTTATTCTTTCGATTGGCGGGAAAAAGGGAGGCGGATGGTTCGGCGGTCAAATACCGCTTTCAGACGGCATTTGTCGGGTATCGGTGGAATTGGTCATCAGGTTCAACCGTTCCTGCGGCGGCAGCAGCAACTGATACGCCGCCACGCCCAAAGCCGCCGCCACTTTTTCGATATTCGACAGGGCGATGTTCCAGCGTTTGCGCTCGACTGCCGACACATAAGTCCTGTCCAAACCGCATTGCCGCGCCAATTCTTCTTGCGACCAGCCCTTGTTCACGCGGAAAAGCCGCATATTGTATGCCAATACCGCCCGCAAATCCTGTTCGTCAGGCAGTTCGGCAGGCAGAGTTAATTTGTTGCCCATCATTTGTTTCCAGATAAATGGTTAAAGTTAAGCATTTGCTGTTACGGATTTTACTTCACATAAAAGCCAAAAAAAGGGGTGGCGACAGCCACACCCAAACACACACACATCAAGAGGAAAGAGGTAAAATCAAGACAGATTGGGAAACAGCAAACAAGCAATCTAGATTTCATGTCGGTATTATCAAACAAAAACCGTTATCGAGTATTGATTCAAATCAATTTCGATTTTGTTCGCAATCCGGTAAAGAAAAACGGCATATCCGTTTATATGGATATGCCGTCTGATGGTGAAGAGAACTGCTATATTTGGCAGTGGTTTGTGTTTTAGTCCTCTTGCGCCGCTGTTTGCAGGTAGTTCGGCAAACCAATTTTGCCAATCAGTTCCTGCTGGGTTTCGAGCCAATCGATGTGTTCTTCGTTGGTGTCTTTTTGTTTTTCCAACAAATCACGGCTGACGTAATCCTGTTGCGCTTCTGCTGTAGCGATGGCGGCAAGCAGGGCTTCGTGTTTTTCTTGTTCTTTGGTCAAATCGCAGGCAATGATTTCTTCGGTAGATTCACCAATCAGAAGCTTGCCCAGTTCTTGCAGGTTTGGCAGGCCTTCGAGAAACAGAATGCGCTCGATCAAATCGTCGGCAGCTTTCATTTCAACGATGGACTGTTTGAAGAAATGTTCGCCCAGTTCTTCAAAGCCCCAGTTTTTCAAAATACGGGCGTGAAGGAAATATTGGTTGATGGTTATCAGCAGCAAGCCTAAGTTTTTGTTCAGCTCGCGGATAACCAAACGGTCGCCTTTCATACGGACTCCTTTTATTCCGAATACGGATTACAGTTGGCTTTGGTAGTAGTTGCCTTCGCCAATCAACTCAATCAGGCGAAGCTGCTGTTCCAGCCAGTGGGCGTGGTCTTCTTCGGTATCTTTCAGTTGGGCAACCATCAGGTCGCGCGTAACATAGTCTTGAGCCTCTTCGCACAGTTTGATGCCTTTTTTCAACGCATCACGTACTTCATATTCGGTTTGCAGGTCGGCTTTGAGGCAGGAAACCACGTCCGTACCGATATTCAGTTCGGCGCGTGCCATTTTCGGCGTACCGCCCAGCATCAGGATGCGTCGGATAAAGTCTTCGGCGTGTGTGGTTTCTTCTTCCATCTCGTGGTTGAGACGCTCAAAAAGTTTAGTGTAGCCCCATTCGGAGTAAAGTCGGGAGTGGATGAAGTATTGGTCGCGCGCCGCCAACTCGCCGGACAACAATTCGTTCATGTAATCTAAAACTGCTTGATTGCCTTGCATAATATTTCTCTTTTCTTAATTTGGGTTTCGTGTGGTTAAACAGTGGATGTAGCACTGTTCGGGATGCGTGCATTGTATGCAAAAGCTGTCGGCATGACAAATTTTCTATTTAAAATACAAACAATTATCAAAAGAAATAGGGCGTATTCCCCGATGCCTGCCAAATCAGTATGCTGTTTTTTATCGGTTTTTTGTGCTGTTAAAACTAAGAATCCATATCATCCATAAAGAACATTTACACTTGTTAACCATAGCGAAAAGCAAATACTGTACGGTTTTTTATCAAATTTTATAATGAATCGTTCTCATTAACTAACAGATTCTTTTGAGATTATCGGATTTTGGGAATAAATTATGCCGTCTGAAGGGCTTTCAGACGGCATAGTCGGCTAACACGGGTGCAGCTTGCGGCAAACGACGCGGCAGGCGCAGGGAATCGTTCTTCACTTTGGCGCGGTGTTCCGAGTTTAATGATGCCCGCAACCGCCGTGGCTTTCGCGTAAGGCTTCGGCAGCCTGTTCGTCGGCGTGGTAGCTGGAACGTACCATCGCACCGATGGCGGCATTGGTAAAGCCCAGTTCGTATGCTTCTTTTTCAAATATTTTGAATTGTTCGGGCGTAACGTAGCGCAAGACAGGCAAGTGGCCGTCTGAAGGCTGGAGGTACTGTCCGATGGTAATCATCTCGATATTGTGCGCCCGCATATCGCGCATAATTTCACGCACGTCTTCGTCGGTTTCTCCTAAGCCGACCATAATGCCGGATTTTGTGGGAATATGCGGCATCATTTCTTTATAACGTTTTAATAAGTCTAAAGAATGTTGATAATTGGCACCGGGACGGGCTTTTTTGTACAGGCTCGGATGGGTTTCCAAGTTGTGGTTCATCACGTCGGGCGGGGTTTCGGCAAGGATTTTGAGTGCGATGTCCAAGCGGCCGCGGAAGTCGGGGACGAGGATTTCGATTTTGGTGTTCGGGCTGGTTTCGCGGATGGCTTTGATGCAGTCGGCGAAGTGTTGGGCACCGCCGTCGCGCAGGTCGTCGCGGTCAACCGAGGTGATGACGACGTAACGCAGGTTCATGGCTTTAACGGATTCTGCAAGGTTTTTCGGTTCGTCAGGGTCGAGCATATTGGGGCGGCCGTGTCCCACGTCGCAGAACGGGCAGCGGCGCGTGCAGATGTCGCCCATAATCATGAAGGTCGCCGTGCCTTTGCTGAAGCATTCGCCGATGTTGGGGCAGGAGGCTTCCTCGCAAACGGTGTGCATTTTTTGTTCGCGCAAAATGTCTTTGATTTCAAAGAATTTGCGCGATGGGAGTTTGGCGCGTATCCATTCGGGCTTTTTCAGTTTTTCCTGAAGGGGGACGACTTTGATGGGGATGCGGGCGGTTTTGTCCGCGCCTTTGAGTTTGATGCCGCGTTTGGGGTCGTCGGTTTTGATTTCACTCATTGTTATCTGCTTTCGGTGTGAGTTGTGTTTTAAGATGTGTGGTCAGCTTGGCGGCGACTTCGTCCAGCGTGGGGCAGGGGTGGACGAGGTCGGCAATTTGCGTCATTTCCATACCGGCATAGCCGCAGGGGTTGATATGGGTAAACGGCGAGAGGTCCATATTGACGTTGAGCGCAAGCCCGTGATAGACGGAGCCGTTTTTGATACGCAGCCCCAGCGAGGCTATTTTGCGTTCGCCGACGTAAACGCCGGGGCGTTTGGGGTCTGCCGCCGCTTCAATGCTGTATTCCGCCAATGTGGCGATGATGCTGTTTTCAAGCGCGGAAACGATGTTGCGGACGCTGGTTTTGCGCCGTTTGAAATCAATCATCGTATAAACGACCAATTGCCCGGGCCCGTGATAGGTAATCTGCCCGCCCCGGTCAATCTGGATAACGGGGATGTCGTCCCTAATCAGCAGGTGCTCGGGTTTTCCCGCCAGCCCTTGTGTGAACACGGGGGGATGCTCGACAACCCACAGTTCGTCTTCAGTATCGGCATTACGTCCGGCATTAAAGGTTTTCATTGCCTCAAAAGTCGGCAGATATTCAACCAAACCTTTATGTATGATTTTCATCTCAAAGTACCACTTTGACCAGTTCGTGCGAAGTCAGCGCGCGGTAGATGTTGTCCAATTGTTCTTGGTTTTCAACTTTTACTTGTACAGTGGCACCGGTATAGTTGCCTTTGCTGCTCGGACGCGTGGTGATGTGGTGAGCCTGCGTGTCGGGGGCGTGAAGGCGGACGGTTTCTAAAACCGCTTGCTCGAACTCGGGATGCACCGCGCCCATTACTTTTAATGGGAAGGTGCAGGGAAATTCGATGAGGGATGTTTTGTTTTCTTGTTCGGTCATGATGTGCTGCCTTATCGTGTACGGTATGCCGTCTGAAAGCGGGTTTGCCTTTCAGACGGCATCAGATATACGGTATTTTAGCCCAAACCGTGATAACAGGCTATCGGAACGGCACGGGCTTTATCTGCGATATAACCCGTTCTGCTATAATAATGATGAAAATGGTTTCCGGACGGGTTGTTATGTATCAGAAAAAAAAGCAGAGTATCAAACCCTGGGTTGGTGCGGGGGTGTTCCTTACGGTCTTGATATGGCTGGCTTTCGCACTTGGCGACACACTGGCTCCCTTTGCGGTTGCGGCAGTGTTGGCGTATGTGTTGGATCCTTTGGTTGAATGGTTGCAGAAAAAAGGTTTCAACCGTGCCGTTGCTTCAATGACTGTAATGGTTTTTGCCTTGCTGCTGCTTGCGGTGCTGCTTTTGATTATTGTCCCTATGCTGGTCGGACAGTTCAACAGCATGGTATCCCGTTTGCCCCAACTTGCAGGTTTTATGCAAAATACGCTGTTGCCGCTGTTGAAAGACACTGTGGGCAATTATGTGGAAATCGATCAGGCATCCGTTATCGCATGGCTTCAGGCGCATACGGGCGAGTTGAGCAACGCGCTTAAGGCGTGGTTTCCCGTTTTGATGAGGCAGAGCAGCAATATCGTCAGCAGTATTGGCAATCTGCTGCTGCTGCCGTTGCTGCTTTACTATTTTCTGCTGGATTGGCAGCGGTGGTCGTGCGGTATAAGTAAACTGGTTCCGAGGCGTTTTGCCGATACTTATACGCGTATTACAGGTAATTTGAACGAGGTATTGGGCGAATTCTTACGCGGTCAGCTCCTGGTGATGCTGATTATGGGCTTGGTTTACGGCTTGGGGCTGGTGCTGGTCGGGCTGGATTCAGGATTTGCCATCGGTATGCTTGCCGGTATTTTGGTATTTGTCCCTTATCTCGGTGCGTTTACGGGATTACTGCTTGCCACTGTTGCCGCCTTGCTCCAATTTGCTTCGTGGAACGGCATCTTGGCTGTCTGGGCGGTTGTTGCCGTCGGCCAGTTTCTCGAAAGTTTTTTCATTACGCCGAAAATCGTGGGAGACCGTATCGGCCTGTCGCCATTTTGGGTTATCTTTTCCCTGATGGCATTCGGACAACTGATGGGCTTTGTCGGAATGTTGGCAGGATTGCCTTTGGCCGCCGTAACCTTGGTCTTGCTGCGCGAGGGCGTGCAGAAATATTTTGCTAGCAGTTTTTATCTGAACAGGTAAGGCATTGACGAAGTATAAAGTTTCCCAAAGGGATATTTTGTTTTTATCCGAAAATGCAGTATGGATACCTGCAGTCCGCGTCCGTTATCAAATAAAGGGATGGGGATAAACATATTAAGACTTTCTTGTAGATGATTTGAATAAGATAGCATTACCTGAAAATAAAGTGAAAACATAGGACCCAAATAGATTACGACCTGTTATTGCCGCCCCAACTAAAGCAACAAATCAATTTGGTATTCGTCCGTATGATTTTAGAAATTTTGAAAACCAAATCATTAAAGGAAGTGGAAAAAATGGCAGATAATTTATCTTTTTATGAGTGGGTTAGAATCGAGAGAGAAAGACTTCTTATCAATGCTTTTCCCGATTTTATCAAGAATTCTTATGGTGAAACCTATGTAATTGAATGTGATGGCAATGTGGAGGAAGTTAGGAAATTAGTAAAAGAAGTGTTGTTTGTATTCAATAATTTGTATATGAAACATAAATGGATTGATGATATAGAACAATGGAAAGCAATTTTACCGCATCAATTTACCAAAAATTTTGCACGAGAACTCACAATAGAAGAGGTGGAAAAAGAACGTGATTGGTTCTATTCATTAGCATATAAGCAAAAATTAGAAGAAGCTAAAAAGGCAGCATACGAACCCTGGCGATTGAGTGACTGGGCAGAAACTATGCATCCTGAGAACAGAGTTTGGTTTTGGTGGGGAGACACAATTCTTGGAGAACGAACTAAAGATAATTATTTTGTTGTTGCTATTAAACTTTTAGATGATTATTATTCATTTAATCCTATTAAAATCTTTTTTAAAAATTGTGGAGCAAAAAATATTTCTAATATAAGTCAATATGACTTATATTAGAAATGCTGCTAATTTTGAGATTTTGGATTTGGATAAAAATGCCGTCTGAACTTTTCCGGCAAGGTTCAGACGGCATTTTTCATACCTATTGATTGGGATATTTATTGGGAAGTTTTACCCTTGTCGAGGATTTTCATCCCAGCAGAAATCAGGCTACCGAGGTCGGCAACGTTGGCAGGCATAATCAGCGTATTGCTTTCTTTGGCAAGATTGTTGAACGCGGCAACGTATTGTTCCGCAATCTTCAGATTGACCGCATCCGCACCGCCTTGTGTTTGAAGGGCGGCGGCTATTTGACGGATGGCTTCGGCATTGGCTTCGGCAACAAGGCGCAGGGATTCCGCTTCGCCTTTGGCGCGGTTGATGCGGGCGATTTTTTCGGCATTTGACGCATTGACCGCAGCCTGAGCCTCACCTTCGGATTGTTGGATTTCGGCTTCGCGCTGACCGCTGGCAAGGTTGATTTGTTCGATTTTACGGCCTTCGGATTCGGCGATGCGGGCGCGTTTTTCGCGTTCGGCAGTAATTTGCGCCTGCATCGCGCGCAAAATCTCTTGCGGCGGCACCAAATCCTTGATTTCGTAACGGAGAACTTTGACACCCCAGGCCCCGGCGGCTTCATCGAGGGCGGAAACGACGGTGCTGTTGATTTCGTCGCGTTCTTCAAACGTTTTGTCCAGCTCCATACGCCCGATAACGGAGCGCAGCGTCGTTTGGGCAAGCTGGGTAATCGCCATAATGTAGTTGCTCGAACCGTATGAGGCAAGTTTAGGATCGGTTACTTGAAAATAGATGATGCCGTCAACCGTCAGCTGGGTGTTGTCGCGCGTGATGCAGACCTGGCTGGGTACGTCTAAAGGGATTTCTTTCAGCGAATGGCGGTAGGCGACGCGGTCGATAAAGGGAATCAAAATATTCAAACCGGCCGTCAGGGCGCGATGGAAACGCCCGAGCCTTTCGACAACGTGGACTTCCTGCTGTGGGATGACGACAAAGGATTTGAAGCCGAAAACGGCAACGGCTACCAGTAATATAATGAAAAATTCCATGATTTCTCCTGATGTTAAGGGTGTGTGATAATAAGAAGGTTACCTTCCTTGCGAACGATTAGGGCGCGAGTTCCCGGTTCAAGCTCTTCTTGCCCCGTATTTTGAGCCTGCCAGTGCGTACCGCGATAAAAAACTTCGTAACGGTTGCCGCCTGTGTGTCGGAGAATTTCGACATATTGTCCGGCATCCAAATCCTGATATGAATCCGTTTCAACTTTTCTAACGGCGGTTTTGGCGTGTACGAACCAAATACCCAGCGCGGAAAGCAGAGCGGCGGTCAAGACGGCGGCAGGCGTGCTGCCGGTCAGTCCGTAGATAATGCCCGAACCCGCCAAAGCTGCGCTGACAACCAGAAGATAAACCGTTCCCGTCAATAATTCGATGATTAAGACGGCAACAGCAGCAACAAACCATACAGTCATACATTTCCCCACAAAGCGCGTCGTTTGACAAAATCACGCGATATTAGCAGTATAGCCGAATTTGAAAGGATAGGGCAGATATGGACACTTGGCACGATGCACTGGGCAACGAAAAACGGCAACCGTATTTTCAGGAAATTTTAAATGCAGTCAGGCAGGAACGTTTGTCGGGACAAATCATCTATCCGCCGGAGACTGATGTGTTCAACGCATTCCGCCTGACAGCGTTCGACCGGGTCAAAGTCGTTATTCTCGGACAAGACCCGTATCATGGGGCAGGGCAGGCGCACGGTTTGGCATTTTCCGTCCGGCAGGGTATCCGCATACCACCGTCTTTGTTGAATATCTACAAGGAGTTGGAAACCGACATTAACGGTTTTTCCATCCCCGCGCACGGCTGCCTGACAGCGTGGGCAGAGCAGGGCGTATTGCTTCTGAACACGGTTTTGACGGTGCGTGCAGGACAGGCGCATTCGCACGCTCTTTTAGGCTGGGAACGCTTTACCGATACCGTCATCAGGCAGCTTGCGACACACCGCAAGCACCTTGTCTTCATGTTGTGGGGTGGGTATGCACAACAAAAAGGGAGGCTGATAGACAGTCAAAATCATTTGATATTGACCGCACCGCATCCGTCTCCTCTGTCGGCATATCGCGGTTTTTTTGGCTGCCGACATTTTTCACAGGCAAACAGCTATTTGAGCCGACACAGTATCGATCCGATAAACTGGAAGCTGTGAATGCCGTCTGAATGCCAAGTTGCTTAAACCCCGCTTAAGGCTGCTTTTGAAACCGGAAACAAAGTAATTAAGGAAAACCGGCTCATAATGCAAAACCGTCTGAATCCCGGGGTTCAGACGGCATTCGAGCGTCAAAGTTTGCGTGTCGGGTTCATTTAGCGGAATTCAAACAGCTCTTGATGCAATGAGCGTGTCTTAAGGTTTCCTGCAATACCGCTTGTAAAGCTGCGACTGCCGCAAAGCCATAGGCTGCGGGCTTCACTATTCCGAACGCTTTGTGCAATATGATTGGCGAACAATCTTTGGGTTTCGGAAGGAATATAGTGGAACGCAACATTCGCTTGTTCAGCCAACGCTTTCCATTGACCGATTAGTTCCGCAGATAAATTTCTATCGGCATGAAACCAGTCAATCGGTTGATTGGAAGGTTGTTTGGCTAATTCTTTGAGTCTTGCAAGGAAAGGCGTAAAACCAATATCGTTGCTCACCCAAATCTGTGCATTTTTATCTGAAAAATTGAAGCGGCCGTATGCACCGTCAATTTGAACGGTATCACCGATGTTCAAGCGTTGGGGCAGGCGATGGGTGTAGTCTCCCAAGTCTTTGATGATAAGATTGATTTGTTGGTTTTCAGGATTCCAGTCAGAGGCGATGGTAAACGGATGGCTTTCTCCGTGTGCGCGCAAAAAGAGGAATTGGCCGGCTTGGTGTCCCTGCCATTTTGGCGCATTCAGGGTAAGCGAGAGCAGGGAAGAGTTTTGGTTTATGGCGGCTACTGTCGCGGTTTGCGGTTTACCAATGCGTTTAAAGAGGGCGAGGAGCGAACAAATACTGCCGAAGAATAGGGCGGCAGCCAGCAACCAGCCAAGTGGCTGAGCCAGTAGGCAAAGTTTGCCAATACGATGGTGTGCCATACGAGTGCAAGATAGACAGGGACAATTAAGATGTGAAGTTTGGCAAACCAACGGTAGGGAATAAGTTTGATCAGTGCGATAACCAATAAGACGACTGTAACGTAAAAAGCAATCTCACCCACTTCTTCAGCAAAATGGCGCTGGGTAACCAACCAATCTTTTAAAGTCAAGACTTCCTGCATCGGTGGACGCGGCGGGCGTTTTCCGTCAATCAGTCCAAGTTCGATGAGCCATTTGGGGAGTTGCTTGCTAGTCCAATGCAGGATACTGCCTGAAAGGGCAACGATGCTCAACCATTTATGCAGGCGGTACATTTTATCCAATCCGCCAAATAGTCCTTCCAACATTTTGGGACGTACTGCAAGAATCATACAAGCACTCATGGCCAGTATGCTGATGCTGCCGGTGAACTGTAATAATAGGTTGCGTATGGGAAATACGCCCCACTTGTCTGGAAACGGTGTGGCAAACAGCCATAGAGCGGATATGCCGGCGAAAAAGGCAAATAAGGTAAATTTAATGTTTTTCATGGTTGTGTTCTTTGTGCAATGAAAATATAAAACAGCCGTGGCTTGTTTTAACAGGATTGAGTATATCTTGGAAAAATTAGGCGAAAATTATCGATAAGGTGCTTCCCGTATTTGCCTGCCTATTCCATATATTTTCCGACGCGAGATAACCGTGTGGAGGTTATTGAAGAAACTGCATTCCGCCCTTATTCATCAAAAATTTCCCATCTAATACGCTGTTGATGTCTTGGCTAACCAACAACGGTTTTAATTCATTGCGATAGTTTTTATAGGCTTCGCTTTGATGATGTTGTTCATAGCTCTCAGGGTCGGCATAGATTTCTACAATACGCCATTGGTCATCTTGGTTTTCTACCGTATCGGCATAGACGGCTAAAAGTGATTCGTTGGCGGTGCGATATTTTGCCAACGCATAGTGAATCGCTTCTGTGTGGTTCGGTTTGGCGGTCAGGGCTTGAAAACGGACTAGATAGTTACCGCCCAGCTGTAAGGCGGTTTTATTTTCGCTGATAAATTGTGCTTTCAAGGGCGTAAGGCTTTTACTCGCAAAAGCCTGTTCGGTAGCTTGGGCAAAGCGTTTGAAATGCTCGCTTTGGTTGTGCGCCTGCTTGGCCTCCGCGTTTTGACACACCTCTAACACGTAAATCTTATGGGTATCGTTAGTCTGCGGCATGGCATACATGGCCGAAAGTTCGGGCTCGGTTTGGACTGATGTACGGATATTTTCTTTAATTGCCTGTTGAGTTGTGGCAAGCTGTTCGGGCTTCACATTCAGTTCGCCTAAGCGGATCAACGGTGCAGCCTGAACCTGTAAAGTCAGTCCAAGACAAGCCATTGCGAAAAGTTGTTTCAGTTTCATTCTAGTCTCCTTAGAAAAGCGGGATTTTACTTTTGACGTAAAATCCCACCGCACTTTTAATAAGCCGCTTTATTTTTCGCCGCTTTTGTCAAACCGTCCAACCATGCTTGATGGCCGTTGACCATTGGGTTTGGCACAGTTTCTGCCAAGCCTTTGGCAAGTTTGCCGATTTGGCTTTCTTCGGTTAATACACGCACGCGGTTGTTCGGCAAGTTTTCTAAAATCCAAGCGTGATACACATCGCTGAAATCTTCGCCTTCACCAAAGGTTCCAGACCATGCAAGGCGAACGAGATTGTCATCTTCGCTGATATCAAATTCTTCTACTTTGCAGGTAACGTGAAAGCCAAACGTATCAAAAACAAAGTTAGCACCTGCTGAAAGTTGAGTGGTTGAACCATCGCCCACCACGATATTTTCCGCATTGTGATAATAAGTGCCCCATGCTTTGGTATCTGCTAAATAAGGCAGCACATCCGCCACGCTTAAGCCTTTTACAATCACTTCATTGGAAACGTAGTTGTCGGTTTCACCCGGCGTATATTTTTCTGGCCAAATGATTGCTGGTTGTGAATAAGTTTTCATAGTAAAGTCCTCTTAGTTAATGGTTAGTCGCGTTTTGCTATGGAAGGCATTATAGGTAGGAATAAGATATAAGTTAAATCACTATTATAAATAGTTAATATCAGATAAAATGATATTAGAAGAATAAAGTGAGCTAAAAATGAAATCCTTACAAACTCTTGATTTGAATTTGCTGAAAGCCTTTTCGGTATTGATGGACGAGCGTAACGTAAGCAAAGCCGCCGAGCGTTTAGCGATTACGCAGCCGGCAATGAGTGGCGTGTTGACAAGATTGCGCGACAGTTTTGATGATCCGCTGTTTGTGCGAGTGCAACGTGGCGTAGTGCCGACCAATCGGGCATTAGAACTTGCCCCGCAAGTGAAAAAGGTGCTGAATGAAGTAGAGCAATTATTACAGCCGCCGCAGTTTGATCCGACCACGGCGGAATTAACCGTACGCATCGCTTGCACGGATTATGCAATGCGTGCCGTAATTGTGCCGTTTCTGCATTTGCTAAAAATCCAAGCCCCAAAAATTAAAGTAGCGGTACTGGCGATTAACGAAAGCATCGTACAAAATCAGCTGGAACAGCGACAAATCGATTTTGCACTGGTAACACCAGACTTCCAAGCACCAGATATTCACGCAAAAAATTTGTATGACGAACGCTATATTTGTGCCGTTCGCCACGATCACCCCATAGCCCAACAATCCCAACTGACCCTTGAGCAATTTTGCCAGTTAGAGCAAGCCTTGATTTCCTATCATGGTGGCAGCTTCAGCGGTGTTACCGACCAAGCCCTACAAGCCATGGGACTACAAAGAAATGTCAGCCTGTCGGTACAAAATTTTATTGTCTTGCCTGAATTGCTGGAACAAAGTGATTTATTAGCAGTTGTGCCTGAGCGCTTGATTATTCATTTAAATAATCTTAAACGCTTTGAGCCCCCCCTTGAAATTCAAGGCTTCACCAAAACATTGATTTGGCACGAACGGACACATAAAGATCCTGCCTATCGCTGGGTCAGAGAGCTGATTGAAAAGGCTTGTTTGATTGAAGAGAGATAATGAATGCTAATGATAGGTAGACGTTTTCTTCATGATTCATCTCGTAGTTTCTTACAGCCGCTTCGACAAACGGATACCATTCCGCCACTTTCTTGTAATCGGCGGGATAGTGCTTTTTCAGCAACGCCATTTCGGACGGTTCAAGCAAACGGAAAGAATGCCCCAATACGGCACTTTCAGGCGAAAGTTTTAATCTGTGATGCCGGATGTAGCGCATCACTTCGGCTTTATTCCAATGCGCCACTGGGTATATCCGCCCGCGCTTGTCATCAATACTGCCGCTGTTTTTAATCATAGCCCGACGGACAATGCTGTCGGCGATGCGCTCACCTGCCGCAATCCACCACATATCGGACGACAGCCTCAAATACTGATAGACATCAAGCGGCTTGACGACAGGGACGGTGTAGTCTCCTTTCCGGAAAATACCGTACCGCATCCACTCCGAAATCATAAAATGCGGTATGCGTTCAATTTCAATACCGTATCTCGCTTCGTACCAGCGCAAATTTGCCTCTTGAAAACTCAAGCCCGGCACAGAGTACATAAACACAACATGAATGCGCTTAAAGTAACGGGCGCACAAATCCAGCGTTACTATGCTGTCTTTGCCGCCCGAAAAACACACAATACATTTGTCCGAAATCCTGCTTGCCGTCTTAACTGTTTCAAACAGGAGATTAGACATGGTTAACCGCCCTTACCACCACCGCCCAAAGCCTTGCGGTTTTGGGTTTGTGCAAATTGACGCTTACGCGCATTACCAGCCGCACCACCAGTGGTGCCGCGAAAACTTGTGCCACTGCCTTTTACTTTTCTAGCCATAATCAAACCTCATAAAAAAACCGCCTTTCGGCGGTCGTTAATCGTAATTTAAAATCAGGCTCGCACTACCGATGCCCTTAGACTGATCGGCCAGCTTATCTGCATGAACAAACCAATCATCATCATCTGACATAAACTCAATTGAATTATCATCTACATCAAACAATCTCAATCGCCCATTTACAGGCTTAAGCATCACATCACGCGGGTTTTCTAAAACCCAGCCCCAAATGCCATGCTCTACATAATCACAACAAGATGCCTTTTGATAATATGGCGTGTTAAAGCATTTTTTTATATCAACCAAAGCAAGAATCAGATTCTTCATTTTTCATCCTTTTGTGTAGTAATGGGGGGGGTGAAATTATGCCACAGCGTTTAAACTTGTCATAGAGTTTTATTTGTGCGGTCTCTTCTAGTCGGGCGATGACTTGACTGACTTTTTTTGTTGCCGCCATTGAGAAATTTCCCTAATATAAGTGGCTGAGTTCTGAATGGGTTTGAATAGATTTGCAAAAATATCTATTCAGTCTATTATAAATTTAACATAATATACATTATGCGAACTATCGGAAACAGCTGTATGTGTTTTGAAAATTGACCTTCAATACGATATACAGGCAGCAGACACACAGATATGCCGCCCATACTTTTTTAATCTAAAACATCATATTAACGGGTGCAAACAGTAAATCGCCTGACTTATCCCAAAAATTCTCCTGCTTTTTCATCATTTCTTCTGTCAAAGCCTTGGAACGGTCGATTTGAAAACACGGCCTTACATACGTCCCAATTCCCTTTGCAGGGCTTGGATGTTTTGCTGTCTGTCCAAAACATTGCTTTGCAATGCGTTGATTTCTTGATGATTGATGTTACCGCCTTTTGCCAGACGTGCTTGTGATAACATTTTTTGGGCTTCAGCCAATGCTTTGCGTTCGTTGCTCAATTCTGTTTCTAGAATGGAACGTCTGCTGTTGTTTGCGGGCGCCTGTTGCGGCGGGGGCGTATTGGATTTTGCCGGCTTGGATACTGTTTTGACCGGGGCTTTATATTTGACAGCCTGTCCGCCGTTTGACGGTGATGGTGCCGGTTCGGATGTTTGGGGCGGGATATAGCGTTCGCTGCTGTAGTTGCCGATCGGGGGCAAGTCGGTTGAGTGGCAGCTTTTAGACGGCTTGGTGGTGTAAACGGTTTCTTCGTTGATTGTGCAGGTATAGATTTTGGCCGCATTCGCACCCAATGGGCTTGAAATCAGGGAAAGGTTGATTAGGATTAAAGGGAGTTTTGATTTCATAATGTGTTTGATACTCGGATAATAATTTGATTTTTGGGGATTTTTTGTAAGGCTTGCTTGGAGTTTTACGGGCTTTTCTTTTCGGTTGTCCGCTTTTGATTTTCCTTCGGGGCTTTGGCAGCCTGCCTGTTCTTTTTCCTGGCAGGTTTTTTCTTTTTGTTTCCTGCGTGTATTTTGGCTTCTTGACTGAGTTTTTTAATTTTCAGGCGGTATCCGCCTCCCTGATGGCTGCTGATTTTAGGCAAATCCGCATCAGCGCACGATCCTGACGGGTCTGATGTATATACGCTTTTGCCATTTGAGTTGCAATGGTATACGGAGGCTTGCGCCGCCGCGCCGGAAAGGGACAGGAGAAGCAAGGCAGCAAAAAGTCTGATATTCATACCGGTAAAGTAAAAAGGCGGTGGTAACGTCCGAATTATACCGTTATCGGCAGGTAAAGATAAGCACCCTGCCCGCGCTTCTTTATCGCTCGGCAAACTGTTTCTCGATTTCAGTTTCAATCCGTTCCAATTCTTCTTGGCAAGCCAGCCAAACCTCTTCGATTCGGGCAAGTTGTGTTTTGACTTTTGCCAGCTCGGATAAGGTGTTTTGCAATTTTTCTTTGTTTGCTTCAAGGTAAGCGTCTTCTTGTGCCAAAAATGTTTCACAGACCGTCTGAACGTCGGAAAGCTGCGCCATTTCTTTTTCGGCTTTGTCGATTTTCTGCTGTATCGGCTTGCCGCGTCGGGCTTTTTCCTGACGGATTTGCGCTTCGATGCGCTTGGTGTCTTTGCGGCTTTGGCTTTGTGCCGATGCTGCGGGTGCGGCGGCGGCGTTTTCCTGTGCCAAACGCCATTGGCGATAATCGTTCAAATCGCCGTCGAAGTTCTTCAGACGGCCTTTGTCGATCAGGAGGAAGCTGTCGGTAGTCGCTTCAAGCAGGCTGCGGTCGTGCGATACGATGATTAAGGCGCCTTGGAAACTTTGCAGAGCGAGCGTCAAGGCGTGGCGCATATCCAGGTCTAAATGGTTGGTCGGTTCGTCAAGCAGCAGCAGATTCGGCTTTTGCCAAATAATCATAGCAAGGGCGAGGCGTGCTTTTTCCCCGCCGGAAAAGGGTTTGGTTTTCTGCAACGCCATATCGCCGGCAAAGTTGAAGCCGCCGAGGAAATTTCGGATTTCCTGTTCCCGCACTTCGGGCGAAAGCTGCTGAATGTGCCAAACAGGGCTTTGGTCGGCGCGGATGGTGTCGAGTTGGTGTTGGGCAAAATAGCCGATATTGAGTTTTTCGGAACGGACGATGCTGCCGGAAAGTAAATCGATTTTGCCCGCCAAGGCTTTGATAAAGGTAGATTTACCGCTGCCGTTGACACCCAATAGCCCGTAACGTGCGCCACTTTCCAGCGACAGGGTAATGTCGTGCAGGACGGTTTTGCCTTCGTAACCTAAATCAGCGTGCTCCAGCTTCAGCAAAGGATTGGGCAGATGTTCGGGATTGTAAAACTCAAAGGAAAACTCGCTGTCCAGATGCGCGGGAGCGATGCGTTCGAGCTTCGCCAACGCCTTCATGCGGCTTTGCGCCTGAACGGCTTTGGTGGCTTTGGCTTTGAAGCGGTCGATAAAGGATTGCAAATGTTTGATTTGCGCCTGCTGTTTGACATAGGCGGCTTGTTGCTGCGCGAGACGCTGCGCACGTTCGTTTTGGTAAAAATCGTAATTGCCGCCGTATTGGGTCAGCTTCTGCTGCGACAATTCGATGGTTTGAGTGGTGGCCGCATTGAGGAAATCGCGGTCGTGGGAAATGATGATTTGCGTGCAAGGTAAAGAGGCAAGGTGGTTTTCCAACCACAAGACGGTTTCCAAATCCAAGTGGTTGGTCGGTTCGTCAAGCAAGAGCAAATCGGCGCGGCAAATCAGGGCTTGTGCAAGGTTCAGACGCATACGCCAGCCGCCGGAAAAGGATTTGACGGGACGGCTATGTTCTTCTTGCGAAAAACCCAGCCCGTTCAACAATTTCGCTGCACGGGCCGGCGCGGTATAAGCGTCGATTTCTTCCAATTTAGCATGATATTCCGCCTGCTTCATACCGTTATTTTGCGCTTCCGCCTGCGCCAATGCCGTCTGAAAAGCCTGCAACTCGGTATCGCCCTGCAAAACGTAATCCAAAGCGGAAATGTCCAAGTCGGGCGTTTCTTGGGAAACGGAGGAAATCCGCCAGTTTTTCGGAATCGAGATATCGCCGCCGTCCTGAGTGATTTCGCCCTTGATTAAGGCAAACAGGCTGGATTTGCCCGTCCCGTTTTTGCCGATCAAACCGACGCGCTGACTGGGATTGACAGTTGCGTTGGCTTTGTCAAGCAGGACTTTCAAACCGCGTTGCAGGGTGAGATTTTTAATTTCAATCATAACGGAAACATCATCGGGCGGAAAAAGCTCGTATTTTACCTGAAAGAAAGTGCTGATGCCGTCTGAAATGGGAAATTTACGGCTGAAGCCATGCCCAAGCTTTACGCCCTTCCGAGTGCAAAAAGGCCAATGTCCTGCATGCCGAATCGGTATTCATGCATTCCACGCCGATTCCGACTCGGGAAAAATCCGCGATGATTTTGGGATGGATAAACTCCTGCGCCGCGCCCGTCCCGATAATCAATATTTCCGGATAGTCAACAGGTTTGATGTCGGACAACAGGTTTTCCGGAGTCAGGTCGGACAAAGTTCGGCATTGCGACAGGCAGACCGAATCCTTATGTACAAGCACGGGTTTATGGAAACTTTGCCCTGCCAATCGGATTTCGCCCGACCGGTGTGTATACTCTGCAAATTGTCCGTCTATCGGATTTTCTTCAAACAACATTTTTTTACCCCGTTTCCGCATCATCCGCACCGAAAGGGGTGCAAAATTAGGCGAATTAATGTAGGATTGACAGATTTCATCTGACCCGCCTGCCGGTTTCAGACGGCATTTGATTCAAAGTGCGGCACAATTATATCGGCAACGGATACTTTCGTCTTTCTATGTTCATATTCAATCGGCTTGCAAGGAGGCACAATGAAGCCAGTAAACATCGGTCTTTTAGGTTTGGGTACGGTCGGCGGCGGTACGGCTGCCGTGTTGCGGGACAACGCGGAGGAAATTTCCCGCCGCTTGGGGCGCGAAATCCGTATTTCTGCCGTGTGCGATTTGAGCGAAGAAAAAGCCCGTCAAACCTGCCCGTCCGCCGCCTTCGTCAAAGCCCCGTTCGATCTGGTCGCGCGTGAAGATGTCGATGTCGTCGTCGAACTGTTCGGCGGCACGGGCATCGCCAAAGAAGCGGTGTTGAAAGCCATTGAAAACGGCAAACACATCGTTACCGCCAACAAAAAACTGCTCGCCGAATACGGCAACGAAATCTTCCCGTTGGCGGAAAAACAAAACGTTATCGTCCAATTTGAAGCGGCAGTCGCCGGCGGCATCCCGATTATCAAAGCCCTACGCGAAGGTTTGGCGGCAAACAGAATCAAATCCATCGCCGGCATTATTAACGGCACCAGCAACTTCATCCTCTCCGAAATGCGCGAAAAAGGCAGCGCGTTTGCCGACGTATTGAAAGAAGCACAGGCGTTGGGCTACGCCGAAGCCGACCCGACCTTCGACATCGAAGGCAACGACGCAGGCCATAAAATCACCATCATGAGCGCGCTGGCATTCGGTACGCCGATGAACTTCTCCGCCTGCTACCTCGAAGGCATCAGCAAACTCGACAGCCGCGACATCAAATACGCCGAAGAACTCGGCTACCGCATCAAACTTTTGGGCATCACCCGCAAAGCCGAAAAAGGTATCGAATTGCGTGTCCACCCTACCCTGATTCCCGAAAGCCGCCTCTTGGCAAACGTCAACGGCGTGATGAACGCCGTGCGCGTCAACGCCGACATGGTTGGCGAAACCTTATATTACGGCGCGGGCGCGGGCGCATTGCCGACTGCTTCCGCCGTGGTTGCCGATATCATCGACATCGCCCGCCTGATTGAAGCCGATACCGGCCACCGCGTACCGCATCTGGCGTTCCAGCCCGCCCAAGTCCAAGCGCAAACCATCCTGCCTATGGACGAAATCACCAGCAGCTACTACCTGCGCGTCCAAGCCAAAGACGAACCGGGTACACTGGGGCAAATCGCCGCGCTGTTGGCACAAGAAAACGTGTCCATCGAAGCACTGATTCAAAAAGGCGTGATTGATCAAACCACTGCCGAAATCGTGATTCTGACCCACAGCACGGTCGAAAAACACATCAAGTCGGCAATCGCAGCCATCGAAGCACTGGATTGCGTGGAAAAACCGATTACCATGATCCGCATGGAAAGCCTGCATGACTGAGCTGAAACACGAAATGCCGACGGAAGAGCAGGTTGCCGCGCGTAAAAAAGCAAAAGCCAAAATCCGCACCATCCGTATTTGGGCGTGGGTCATTTTGGCGTTGCTCGCTTCAACCGCCCTACTCTCCCAATGCGCGATGTCCAAACCGCAGGCGAAGCAGAGAATTGTCGAGTCTTGCGTGAAAAACATACCGTTTGCCGAAAAATGGCAGAACGATTTGAAAGCGCGCGGCTTGGATGCGGACAATACCCGCCTCGCCACCGATTACTGCAAATGTATGTGGGAACAGCCTTTGGACAGGTTGAGCGAGAAACAGATCAGCTCCTTCGGCAAACTCGGTGCACAAGAACAGCTTGACCTGCTCGGCGGCGCAAACGCGTTTGAAACGCGAGACAAACAATGTGTCGCGGATTTGAAAGCCGATTAAATTAGGCATGGAAATGCCGTCTGAACATGGGAAACCTGTTTTAGACGGCATTTTTTCAAACTGACCAACATGACAAACAAAAAGCCGATTCTTCAAGGAATCGGCTTTTTACTGAAAAACAGTTTACAGTGCATCTTTCAATGCTTTACCTGCACGGAATTTAGGCGTTTTGGCGGCGGCAATGGTCAGAGGCTCGCCGGTTTTGGGGTTGCGACCTTGGCGTTCTGCACGTTCGCCGACGTAGAAAGTACCGAAACCGACCAAAGTAACGGTGTCGCCTTGTTTCAGGGCGTTGGTTACTGCATTGGTAGTGGCATCCAAAGCTTTTTGTGCAGCGGCTTTGGAAATGCCGGCTTCTTGAGCAATCGCTTCGATCAATTCAGACTTGTTCACAATCAGTCCCTTCCTATCTTAAAAAATGATGAAATGCCCGAATATTCGGGAGTTTGTACTGCTTGAGCAACTTTCGCTTTATAGCAATTCTGAAATTGCCGTGTCAAGCAAAAAATATGGAATCGCCCTATTTTACAGGCTTTCAGGACGAAACCGCATTTTTACAACACATTTCCTGCATTTCAGTGTTTGGTTGCCCTGCTTCGGGGTTTCGGTTTTGAAGCGGGTTCCGCCGCCGCTTCCGCGCCAGAAGGTTCTGCCCAAGGCTCAGGTTGGCTTTCCAAACCCAGAGCCAATACCTCGTCTATCCATTTGACCGGATGGATGGTCAGGCCGGTTTTCACGTTTTCAGGGATTTCCTCTAAGTCTTTGACGTTGTCTTTCGGAATCAGGACGTGTTTGATGCCGCCGCGAAGCGCAGCCAACAGTTTTTCCTTCAGACCGCCGATCGGCAGGACTTCGCCGCGCAGGGTGATTTCGCCCGTCATGGCAACATCCGCACGCACAGGGATTTTGGTGAATGCGGACACCATCGCCAAAGTCATGGCAATGCCCGCACTCGGACCGTCTTTCGGGGTCGCACCTTCGGGAACGTGAACATGGATGTCTTTTTTCTCGTAAAAATCAGGAGCCAAACCCACTGATTCTGCACGGGAACGGACAACAGACCATGCTGCGGACACGGATTCCTTCATCACATCACCCAACTGGCCGGTACACTGGATCACGCCCTTGCCCGGCAAGGCTGCGGCTTCGACGGTCAGCAGTTCGCCGCCGACTTCCGTCCACGCCAAACCGGTTACCTGCCCGACGCGGTTTTCGCTTTCGGCAACGCCGTAATCGAAGCGGCGCACACCCAAATAGTCGTGCAGATTTTTCTCGTTTACTTTAACCGCCCTAGGCTTGGCTTTTCCGGTTTTTTTGGTTTTTGAGTCTTCGTCCAAGGTAATCTGCATCACCACCTTGCGGCAGATTTTGGCAATCTCGCGGTCGAGCGAACGCACGCCCGCCTCGCGGGTGTAATAACGGATAATATCGCGCACTGCGCTTTCTTCGATTGCCAATTCACCTTCTTTCACGCCGTTGCGCTTCATTTGCTTCGGCACGAGGTACCGCATCGCGATATTGATTTTTTCGTCTTCGGTATAGCCCGAAAGACGGATGATTTCCATACGGTCGAGCAGCGGGGTCGGGATATTCAGGCTGTTTGAAGTCGCAATAAACATCACATCGCTCAAATCGTAATCTACTTCGGCATAATGATCGGCGAACTTGTTGTTTTGTTCGGGATCGAGTACTTCAAGCAACGCACTGGCGGGATCGCCCCGGAAGTCGCTGCCTAATTTGTCGATTTCATCAAGCAGGAACAACGGGTTTTTTACGCCGGCTTTTGCCATATTCTGCAAAATCTTACCGGGCATAGAGCCGATATAGGTGCGGCGGTGCCCGCGGATTTCGCTTTCGTCGCGCACGCCGCCCAAGGCCATACGGATATATTTTCGCCCCGTCGCTTTGGCGATGGATTCGCCCAAAGAGGTTTTGCCCACACCCGGAGGACCGACCAGGCACAGAATCGGACCTTTGAGTTTGTCCATGCGTTTTTGGACGGCGAGGTATTCCAAAATCCGTTCTTTGACTTTTTCCAGGCCGTAGTGGTCGGCATCCAGCACCAGTCCGGCTTTGGCGATGTCTTTGCTGACGCGGGATTTTTTCTTCCACGGCAGTTCGAGCAGGGTGTCGATGTAGTTGCGTACGACGGTGGATTCGGCAGACATCGGCGGCATCATTTTGAGTTTTTTCAGTTCGGACAGGCATTTTTCTTCCGCTTCTTTGCTCATCCCCGCCTTTTTGATGCCTGCTTCCAAGGCATCCAGTTCGCCGTTTTCGTCTTCTTCGCCCAATTCTTTGTGTATCGCTTTAATCTGTTCGTTCAGATAATATTCGCGCTGGGATTTTTCCATTTGGCGTTTGACGCGTCCGCGTATGCGTTTTTCGGCCTGCATAATGTCGAGTTCGGATTCCAGCTGTGCCAGCAGGAATTCCATCCGTTTGCCGATTTCGGGAATTTCCAAAATCTGTTGGCGTTGCGCCAGTTTCAACTGCAAATGCGCTGCGACCGTATCGGTTAGCCGGCTGTTTTCGGCAATGCCGTTGATGCTGCCGATGATTTCGGCGGGGATTTTTTTATTGAGTTTGGCGTATTGTTCAAACTGCGCCAACAGGGTGCGGCGCACGGCTTCGAGGTCGGTATTGCCGCCCGTGTCTTCTTCCACGACCGCCTCTATATGGGAAACGAACAGCCCGCCCGTGTCTTCAATGGTCAGAACACGTCCGCGATACAGCCCTTCGACCAGCACTTTTACCGTGCCGTCGGGTAGTTTCAACACTTGCAGGACTTGTGCGACCGTACCGGTCTGATACAGGTCGGCGGCAATCGGTTCTTCTACCGCCGCATCGGTTTGCGCCAACAGGAAAACCGGCTCCTCGCGGGTAATGGCGTTTTCCAGTGCGGCGATGGATTTCGGCCTGCCGACAAACAGCGGCAGAACCATATGCGGGTAAACGACGACATCCCGCAAAGGAAGGGTTGCCAAGGCGGCATATTCCTCAAAATGCTTTTCTTTTTGTGTCATGGATACTCTCTTGTGTCTGACAGAATACGGATTGCCGCGTAAATTGGGGTTGAAAGCATTATTTCAAGCATACGCGGTTTATTTATGGAGTTTGATGCGATGCCGTCTGAAACATTCCGGCTTCAGACGGCATGGGCTTGGAAAGACAAGGCGGGAACAAAAAACAGTTCTGTGTTGCCGCTCCTTGCTGTACCATCCGTATGGTTTACGGTTCTGCCGCCCTATTTTCAAAACATGACGCAGGTATTCCATGTCTTCTTTTATTTTTCCCGATAACGGGTTCGAATGGCGCAACGAAAGTCTGCAAAAGCCGCCCAAAGGTTGGCATTATGTCCGCGAAAGCGGTGCAGACGGCATTTTAAAGGCTGCCTATCAAAATATTGCAACTGTCTGGCAGGGCGATTTCCACAATGCGAAACAGGTGCTTTCGGCAATGAAGAAGAAGGTCCGCAAACCTGCCGCCGTCCGTTCCGATGCGGATATCGCCGCCCTTTTCCATGCCCACCGTATGAAGCAGGCGCAACAGAGCCGTATTCTGAATATGCTTGCCGTTGAAATCCGCCCCGGTTTTGTGTTGGACAACAAACGCGCGCCCGATATACGCGCCGCCTTGCTCGACGTGTACGGAGAGGCGGACGGCAAACCGTTTTTCCTGCCGCTCAATCTGCTGCTGGGGTTTATGGGTGCGCACGAGTGGCATAAAAAAGGGGTTGCCGTTCCGCAGCTGGGCGGCAGCATACACGTTCCTTTCGGCGTATTCTCGCCGTTGCGCGGCGAATACCTCGACCTGCTTGCCCATGCGCCGTCAACGGGTTTTCAGACGGCATTCGATATCGGGACGGGCTCGGGCGTGCTTGCCGCCATTTTGGCAAAACAGGGCATTCCTTCCGTCATCGGCACGGATACCAATCCTAAAGCCGTCGCCTGCGCCCGTGCCAATATTGCCCGTTTGGGCTTTGAAAAACAGGTTGAAATCCGCGAAACCGATCTGTTTCCCGAAGGGTTTGCCGATCTGATTGTCTGCAATCCGCCCTGGCTTCCCGCCAAGCCGACTTCCGCCGTCGAATCCGCGTTATACGACCCCGAATCTGCAATGCTGGCTGCGTTTTTGCGTGATGCGCCGAAACATCTGAATCCCGATGGAGAAATCCGTCTGATCATTTCTGACCTTGCCGAACATCTGCACCTGCGTCCGTCCGATTTTCTGGATAAGGCATTTGCTCAGGCAGGTTTGCGCGTTGCCGATATTATGAAAACCAAGCCGAACCACAAAAAAGCTGCCGACCCGGACGATCCGCTGGCTTTTGCCCGAAACAGGGAAACTACTTTCCTATACCGTTTGAAAAAGGCATAAGGGGCGGCGCGCTTCCGGCGGCAGGCATCGGAACGCCCGCGCCGCCGGCCGGATTATCCTTGTGAAAATACCCGCTCAAGCATACTGCCCAATGCCGTCTGACGCGTTTTGACGGTGGCGGCGGCTTGCCGGAAGGTTTTTTCCCCGCCGAAGAATACGAACTTTTCCCTCGCGCGGGTAATGGCGGTGTAAAGCAGCCCCCTGCTCAAGCCTGAAAGCGCGTCGTCCCCTTCGTCCGAAGGTACGGCGGAGGGCGGCAGCAGCCAGACTTCCCGGTATTCCGAACCTTGGCTTTTGTGGACGGTCATGGCGAATGCGGGTTCAAAATCCGGAAGGCAGCTGACTGCAACCTTTTTAAATCCGTCCGCATCGGCAAAATAGGCGGCAAGGCTGCCCTGCCGTCCGACATCTTCCATAATCAGTCCGATGTCGCCGTTGAACAGTTCAAGCGCGTAGTCGTTCTGCCTGATCATAATCGGCTCTCCGGCAAAATATGCCGGATGTTCCGGTATGTTCATTTTGCGGCGTACATGGCTGCAATAGGCTTCGTTGAAGTCTTCCGCATCCTGCCGCCAAGCTGCCAAAACCACGATATCCGAGATGCCCGCGTATGCGGCTTCGATATTGCCGTCTTTTACCGCCTGCCAATAGGCTTTGTGCGCCCGGTACAACCTTTCGACTCGAGCGTTCGGACTGCATTCCGAATGTTCCAGTTCGTCCGGAAACCGGTCAAACAATGCCCACGCCCCCTCATCGCCCGATACGGCGGCACGGGCAAGGCAGCCGATGCCGCTGTTGTCGCCAAAGCGGTGGCTGAACGACAGATGGGCGGTGTTTTGTGCCAACACGGGCGGATTTGCGCTGACGCTGAAACCGTGTTCCGGAAGGAAGCCGACCAGCCTTTGATGCGTTTCTCCGTCCAAAACGGTTTTTTGCGACAAGACGGACAGCACGGCCCCGATTCCGACGGACGGAAGCTGGTTTTCATCTCCCAGCAGAATCACGCGCGCGCCGATTTTGACCGCTTTCAAAAGTTGCAGCATCAATACCGTATCCAGCATCGAAGCTTCATCGATAATCAATATATCAAACGGCAGCGGGTAAACAGGGTTGAACGCTGCCTGCATTTTGGGCGGGCGCAGCTTCAGCAGGCGGTGGACGGTTTGCCCTTCCAGTTTGAGCAAATGGCGGCGGACGGCCTCCGGCTCGTCAAAACCGTTGATTGCACGGTGCAGCGCGCGCGCCATATGTGCCGCCGCTTTGCCTGTCGGTGCGGCAAGCGCGATGTTGGGAAGATTTTCGTTTTCACCGCAAATCAGTGCCAGCAGTTTGGCAACCGTCGTCGTTTTGCCCGTTCCCGGCCCTCCGGTAATCACCATAAAAGACTGCGACAGTGCCAAGGCGGCCGCATCGCGCTGTCCTTCGCTTCCCGCGCCTTGAAACCATTTTGCGAGGTTTTGCCGCGCGCTTGCCGCGTCAGGGGCGGACGTGCCGGCTGCCGCCAAACGTTTTATCTCGGCTGCCAAATCGTATTCCAACTGCCACATCCTACCCAAAAACAGCCTTCTGCCTTCTAAAATTAAGGGTGATGCGGATCGTCCGACTACGGGTTCGAGTGCCGACAGCGCGTCAGCCTCGCCACCGCTCAAACGGATAAACGAATGACCGTTTTGCAATGCCTGAAACAGGCGTTCGGTACAGTTTGCAAGCACTTCGCTGCCTGAACCCGCATAGTGTTCCAAAAAACGGATTGCAGCCCTTGCTGCCGCTTGGGCAAATTCATCTGTCTGCCGTTCCATCGTATTCCTTGTCGAAATGCCGTCTGAAGGCACGGGGCTTCAGACGGCGCGGTGTTGTTTCGGCTGTTTAGGCGTTTGCGCCCTGTTTGGGGTGCAGGCTGCCGTCTTTCATCTCCATCACGCGCCCGAAGCGGCCGGCAAGTTCGTCGTCGTGCGTTACGACCACCAGCCCTGTCCCCAATTCCGTTTTCAGTTCCAGCATCATATCCAGAACATTCCTTGCGTTTGCCCGGTCGAGGTTGCCGGTCGGCTCGTCGGCAAGCAGGCATTTGGGTTGCGTAACCAAGGCACGTGCAATGGCGGCACGCTGCCGCTCACCGCCGGACAGTTCGCCTGCGCGGTGCGCCGAACGGTGCTTCAGTCCGACCTTTTCCAGCATCGCCATTGCTGCCTCCGCAGCTTCTTCACGGTTTTTTTTGCCGATTAGAAGGGGCATCATCACGTTTTCCAGTGCCGAAAATTCGGGCAGAAGATGGTGGAACTGGTACACGAAACCGAGATGGCGGTTGCGCAAATCGCCCAAACGCCGCTGGTTTAAGGCACGCAAATCCTCGCCCATCAGCAGCACCCTGCCTTCAGACGGCATATCCAGCCCACCCAAAATATGCAGCAGCGTCGATTTGCCGCTGCCCGAAGAACCGATGATGCCCGTGCTTTCCCCCGCGCGGATTTCCAAATCCAAGCCGTGCAGCACCCGAACGTCCAAACCGCCGTCCCGATAGCGTTTGCCCACGCCTTCGCATTTCAAAATCAACTCACTCATAACGCAAAGCCTCCGCCGGTTGGGTTTTTGACGCGCGCCAGCTCGGGTAGAGCGTGGCAACGAAAGACAGTCCCAAAGAAATGCAGGCAATCAGGGCAACGTCGCCCATATCGACATCACTGGGCAGGTAGTCGATAAAATAAACCTGCGAATTGATGAGGTGGACACCGAGCAGGTTTTCAAAAAACGCTACGACCCTGCCGACGTTCCAACCCAAAAGCACGCCGCAGACCACACCCGCCAGCGTGCCGAAAAAGCCTGAAAACGCGCCCTGCACCATAAAAATCTTCATCACGCCGGCAGGGGAAAGACCCAAAGTCCGCAAAATCGCAATGTCCGCCTGCTTTTCCGTAACCGCCATCACCAAGGAAGAGACAAGGTTGAATGCCGCCACAGCGATAATCAGCGTCAGGATGATGAACATCATCCGTTTTTCCAGTTCGACCGCTTCAAAATAGCTTCGGTTGCTGAACGTCCAATCACGTACCCAAACCGTGTCCCTTTGCGCCTCCGGAATCAGCGTTGCCGTCAAGGCGGGGGCGTTTTGCGGGTCGGCGAGTTTCAGCCGCAGCCCCGCAACTTCCTTATCCAAGCGGTACAGTACGCGCGCGTCTTGGATATGCGTCATCGCCAATGAGTTGTCCACTTCGTAAACGCCCGTCTTAACCAGACCGACCACGGTAAACTGCTTCAGGCGCGGTACGACTCCGGCGGGGGTAACGTTACCCTCCGGCGTGATGACGGTAACTTTATTGCCGACTTCCGCACCCAAAGCCTCCGCCAAACCGACACCGAGGATAATGTCAAACTCGCCCGGAATCAGGTCTTCAAACTTGCCAGCCGGCATTTTGTCGCCGTATTCCACCACTTTGCGCTCTTCAGACGGCAAAATGCCGCGCATCTGCACGCCTCTGATTTCGCCCGCATGAGCCAGCAATGCCTGATTGGAAACATAGGGCGCGGCAGCCAAAATACCTTTGCGGTTTTCGGTAAACCGAAGCAGGTTGCGCCAATCCGTATCCGTATTGTCGATATAGCCGATTTCGGCGTGCGGCGCGACATTCAGGAGCTGCCCGCGTATTTCTTTCTGAAAGCCGTTCATAACCGACAAGACGACAATCAGCGCGGTTACGCCCAAGGCGATTCCGGCAATCGAAACCATCGTGATAAACGACATAAAGCCGTTGCGCTTTTTCGCCCTGAGATACCTCAAGCCTATCCAAGCCTCTAGAGAAAACATAACGCTACCTTAAAAATGTCTGCAAACGTGCCGCCCCGGACGGCGGTTTGGGGGCGGCGGCAAAAGTTTATTGTACCGTAAAACCCCGGCAGCGTCCGAACGGCAGGCTGTGCAAATAAAGACGCGGTATATGGCAAATTCGGAAAAACAGGGCGGAAAACTTGCACAACGTGCCGAACTGCCCTATCCTTCTCTTGAAACAAAACCTTTCTTTAAGGAAAACAATGAATATCAGGAAAATCTCCGCTTTGTGTGCTGTTGCCGTTTTTACTGTTTCGACAGCCTATGCCAAAGAAATCAAAATCGATGCCAACAACACGCCTTATTCCGAAGCCGACGCGCAAAAGCTGGCGGCAACGGCAGTCGGTATGGGCGTTAAAGAACCCGTCAGCCTGAACGGCGGCAGCGGCAGCATTACCGTGTCCGGCAGCAGCGCGACGCAGTGCGTGTTCAAAGTCGGCAACGGAGGTGCTTTGCAGATTCAAGGGCTCAACTGCAAGTAAACCGCCCGGAAAAATGCCGTCTGAAGGCTTCAGACGGCATTTTGCATTGGCGGCGTTACGCCCCACCCTCTTTAATCAGGCGGCGTTCGTACACCGCCTGAGCCAGCGTACCCGCATCGACATATTCCAATTCGCCGCCCAAGGGGATGCCCTGCGACAGCCTGCTGACTTTGTAAGGCAGGTTTTTGAAAAACTCGGATAGGACATACGCTGTCGCATTGCCTTCTGCGGTAAAAGCTGTTGCAATAATGATTTCTTCGACTTCCCCGCCGCCCAGCCGTTGCGCCAGTCTTTCCAATGCGATGGCGGATACGTCCATTCCCAGTGCCGTATTGATTTGCCCCATCAAAACAAAGTAAAGCCCGTCATGACAGTTTGCCGCTTCCATATTCGACACGTCGGCAGGCATATGCACCACCATCAGCCGCCGCCCGTCGCGTGTTTCATCGGCACAAATATCGCACAATCCGCCTTCGCAAAACGTGTTGCACCTCGCGCAATGATCGACCTGCCTCAATGCCGTCTGCAAGGCATCCACCAGTTTTTCAGCCTCTTTGCGCTTGTGTTGGAGCAAATGATACGCTATCCGCTGTGCCGATTTCGGCCCGACGTTGGGTAAAACCTTCAGCGCGTCGATCAATCCTTGGAAGGCATCTTGTTTTTTGTGGCTCATCATATTCCGCCGTATGGGAAAACGGCCGGAATATTCCGACCGTTATGTTGTCAACAAAAGTATCAATTACTGACCGTCGCCGTTGTCGACCGATTGCGCTCCTTTGGTCTGTTTGATTTTGCCGTTGAAATAACGTATCAGCAGGTCGAAAGTATTGGCCGACTGCTGCTGCGCCAAAGCCTGTTTTGCAAGCGGGATGCGCGCGGCGGCATCATCGGGCGGAGTAACCGCCTGTACTTCGACAATCACGGGAGCCGGCAGGCCGGTCAGCCTGACATAGGCGGGTTTGCCGTTTGCCGGTTTTGCTTTCAGCAGTTCCGCATAAGCTTCGGGCGGCATAGACTGCCGAGCCTGCTGCGCCCCCAATACGGATACTTCAGACCATTTTACATCGGCGGCCTTACCGCCGTTCAGCTGGGCGAGTACTTCTTTTGCCTTGTTTTCGGCAAGTTTGGCGGCTTCGGTACGGATATAAGCCTTACGCACCGCATCTTTGGCTTCTTCAAACGGTAAGGTTTTTTCTTCGCGGACTTCTTTGGCGCGGACGACCCACGCGGTTTCGCTGTTGATGGTCAGCACTTCGGAATTGTGTTTTTTCTTCAATACGTCGTCGCTGAATACGGCATTGATCAGGTTTTCGGGCATACCGGACATTTGCGCATCCTGCCTGCTCAGCCAAGTTTCTTGGGTTTCGACTTTCAAACCGCTGTTTTTGGCGGCTTCGTCAAGCGAGGAAGGATGATTGAACGCATCATCGCCCAGTTTTTCTTTCGCCTTATTGAAGTCGGCAACCGCCTTTTTCATTTTCAATTCGTTTTCGACGGCGGCTTTTTCCTGCTCGAAAGAAGGTTTGGCTTCATTTGCCGGCAAACGCGCCACGCGCTCTTCAAACGCATTTTTCACTTCTGTTTCGCTGACGGTCTGTTTATCTGCAAAGTCTTTTAGATTCAATGCGACATATTCCAATTTGACCGCTTGAGGAAGCAGGTAGTCTTTTTTGTTTGCATTATAAAATTTCTGTAAATCCGCATCGGCTGCTTTTACTACTTGTCCGATAAATTCGTCGGGGTTAAAAGTATGCGAACGGATGGTACGGTTAACCTGGGTCAGTTTGACCAGTTGCTCTGCCTGGGCATCGCTGACCAAGACACCGTTTTGAACAAGGTTTACCAAATTCTGCAATGCGAATTGGTCACGGATTTCCTCGACGAACTGGTCTTCCGACATATGGCGTTGCGAAAGGTATTGGCTCAAAAGGGCATGGCTGAATTTGCCGCCTGCATCGTGAAAATTAGGATCGTCTACAATAATCTGTTTGATTTGTTCCTGAGAAACGGAAATACCCATCAGTTTTGCACCTTGTTTCAGATAGGCGCGTTGCAGCAGGGATTGGAATACGGCATCGCGTGACGGGCTGCCGCCGTCCGCCTGTTCATTTTGCATGGCGGCATTAATCGAATGATCGCTGATTTTTTCGTCCCCGACTTGGACGATGTAATCGGAACCCGGGTGTGAAACCGTGCTGACGCCGAAGCCGACAAAAGTTAATGCAATCAGGCCTAATAAGACTTGGGCGGGTGTTCTGTATTTTTCGATGGAATGGAACATATTTTCAGATCGGAATATGGAATGGGGTTGGGAAATATAAATTCCGTATTGTAACGGTTTTTATACACGTCTGCACGAAGGCTTAATTAACGTTTGAATATCTCTCGATAAGATTCATCGCTGAAACCAACATGAACCTTTCCGCCGTATTCCAGTACGGGACGTTTGATAAGGCTGGGCATTTCGGACATTATTCTGACCGCACCTTCCTTTGAGGACAGGGCTTCCTCCTGCATCAGTGCATCAAGTTTGCGCCATGTGGTTCCCCGTTTGTTGAGCAGTATCTCCAAAGGCACCTGCCCCAGCCACAGGCGGATTTCCGCTTCGGAAGGCGCCTGTTTTTTAAAATCCCGGAATTCAAATTCCATACCATATTCGGCAAGCCTGTTTTTGGCTTTTTTGACTGTGTCGCAATTTGGGATGCCATGAAGGACTATCATTTGGAAACCTTTTGCCTGAAATAATAAAACCGATATTTTACTATAAGTGTCTGAAAACTTGCCCGTCTGTTTCAGACGGCAAGGGGATTATGTTACAATCCGAAAATTTGAAAAATTAATCTCTTTCCAATATAAGGTTTTACCAGTAATGATTTCTACCAACGGCATCACCATGCAGTTCGGCGCAAAGCCGCTGTTTGAAAACGTATCCGTCAAATTCGGCGAAGGCAACCGCTACGGTTTGATCGGCGCGAACGGCTCAGGCAAGTCCACCTTCATGAAAATCCTCGGCGGAGATTTGGAACAGACTGCCGGCGAAGTCGCGATTGAAAACGGCGTGCGTTTGGGTAAATTGCGCCAAGACCAGTTTGCCTACGAAGACATGCGCGTGCTGGACGTGGTGATGATGGGTCACACTGAAATGTGGGCGGCGATGACCGAGCGTGATGCGATTTACGCTAACCTCGAAGCTACCGAAGACGACTACATGAAAGCTGCCGAACTGGAAGCCAAGTTCGCCGAATACGACGGCTACACCGCCGAAGCGCGCGCTGCCGAACTGTTGAGCGGCGTGGGCATTTCCGAAGATTTGCACGATGCGACCATGGCAGAAGTTGCCCCAGGCTTCAAACTGCGCGTATTGCTGGCGCAAGCCCTGTTCTCCAAACCGGATGTATTGCTTTTGGACGAACCGACCAATAACTTGGACATTAATACCATCCGCTGGCTGGAAGGCGTGTTGAACCAATACGACTCCACCATGATTATTATTTCGCACGACCGCCACTTTTTGAACGAAGTCTGCACCCATATGGCGGATTTGGACTACAACACTATCACCATCTATCCGGGCAACTACGACGACTATATGCTCGCTTCCGCCCAATCGCGCGAACGCGCCCTGAAAGACAACGCCAAGGCAAAAGAAAAATTGCAGGAATTGCAAGAATTTGTGGCGCGGTTCAGTGCCAACAAATCCAAGGCCCGTCAGGCAACCAGCCGTCTGAAACAGGCAGACAAAATCAAATCGGAGATGGTCGAAGTTAAACCTTCTACCCGTCAAAACCCGTATATCCGTTTTGAAGCCGACGAAAAGGCCAAGTTGCACCGTCAGGCGGTGGAAGTGGAAAAACTGGCCAAACGTTTTGAAACCCAGTTGTTTAAAAACCTGAACTTTATCCTCGAAGCGGGACAACGCCTTGCCATCATCGGCCCGAACGGCGCGGGCAAATCCACCCTGCTGAAACTCTTGGCCGGCGCGTATAACCCCGAATATTCAGACGGCCTGCTGCCGGACGAAGGCAGCATCAAATGGGCGGAAAAAGCCAGCGTCGGCTACTACCCGCAAGACCATGAAAACGACTTCGACGTCGATATGGACTTGAGCGAATGGATGCGCCAATGGGGTCGGGAAGGCGACGACGAACAAGTCATCCGGGGTACTTTGGGTCGCTTACTCTTCGGCAGCAACGATGTCGTGAAAAAAGTGAAGGTTCTCTCCGGCGGAGAAAAAGGCCGTATGCTTTACGGCAAATTGCTGCTTTTGAAACCCAATGTTTTGGTCATGGACGAACCGACCAACCACATGGACATGGAAAGCATCGAATCCTTGAACATGGCATTGGAAAAATACAACGGCACGCTGATTTTCGTCTCGCATGACCGTCAGTTTGTATCTTCATTGGCTACCCAAATCATCGAATTGGATGGCAAAGGCGGATATGAACACTACTTGGGCGATTACGAAAGTTACTTGGAGAAAAAAGGCGTAGCATGAACGCACAAAATACCCTCCGGTTGAAACAATGCCGTCTGAAGCCTCTTCAGACGGCATTATTGATAAGTTTAAAATAGGAAGCATATGCAGACTTACCTCGTCGGCGGCGCCGTCCGCGATTATCTTTTGGGGCTGCCTGTCAAAGACCGCGATTGGGCGGTGGTCGGCACGGATGCGCAAACCATGCTGGCACAAGGTTTCCAGCCTGTCGGCAAAGATTTTCCCGTATTCCTCCATCCTAAAACCCACGAAGAATACGCCCTCGCCCGCACCGAGCGCAAAACCGCCAAAGGTTACGCCGGTTTCAGTTTCCACGCCGACAAAGACGTTACGCTCGAGCAGGACTTAATGCGCCGCGACCTGACCATCAACGCGATGGCGCAAGATGCGGACGGCAAGATTATCGACCCTTTCGGCGGACAACGGGATTTGGCGGCAGGCATTTTGCGCCACGTCTCTCCTGCCTTCGCCGAAGATCCCGTCCGCATCCTGCGTACCGCCCGCTTTGCCGCTCGCTACGGTTTTGAAATCGCCGAAGAAACCATGAAGCTGATGCGGCAGATGGTAGAAAACGGCGAAGCGGACGCATTGGTTGCCGAACGCGTCTGGCAGGAGTTGGCGAAAGGTTTGATGGAAAAAAATCCGCGCAAAATGATTGAAGTGTTGCGCGAATGCGGCGCGCTCAAAGTCTTGCTGCCCGAAGTCGATGCCCTCTTCGGCGTGCCGCAACGCGCCGACTATCATCCCGAAATCGACAGCGGCATCCATACCCTGATGACGCTGCAACGCGCCGCCGATATGGGTTTGAGCCTGCCCGAACGCTATGCCGCCCTGCTGCACGACTTGGGCAAAGCCAAAACGCCGCCCGACATTCTGCCGCGCCACTACGGACACGACATCAACGGCGTAAAACCCGTGCGCGAAGTCAATCAACGGCTGCGCGCGCCGAGGCAGTGTGCCGAGCTTGCCGAATTGGTTTGCCGTTGGCACATTATTTTCCACCAAGTCGGACAGCTTAAAAGCCAAACCATTCTGAACGTATTGAAAAAAACCGATGCCTTCCGCCGTCCCGAGCGTTTTCAGACGGCATTGAACGTCTGCATTGCCGACACACAAGGCCGTCTGAACCGCGAACACACGCCCTACCCGCAACGCGCGCACTGGCTCGCCCTGCTCGAAGCCGCCAATCAGGCGGATTCGGGCAAAATCGCCGCCGAATGCCGCGCGCAGGGAAAAACGCACCTTATCGCCGAAGAAATCGATCGGGCGCGGCTGACAGAAATTACCCCATTGCAAAAAGCGTTTCGGACGGAGCAAGAAAAGACAGAAAAACATTAAAACGCACAATATGGCTACTTTGAGAATTTTGAGGACGATACCCAATCCAAGCTTTGCAACAGCCGCCGCCATATCCGCTATAATCCATCCTTCAGCCATTCCGCCCCCGACATAAAATCATGACCCTACAAACCGATTTATTATCTAAAATCAACAATGAAGATTATCAACGCCTTATCCTCAAACACAGCGCGGAATTCAGCGAGGGCGAAATCCGCCTGTTGAACGAAATCCTCGAAAAATTCAATTTCGACGTTGTTCAGGCGCAGGCATTGGCGCAGGCGGTAATGCAGCAAGTCCGCTTCGATCCCAACGCCTACCACATCGACAGCGACGACGAAGACACCACAGGCATCTGCCCCCACTGCATCAACCCGCCTATGCCGCCCCTGCGCGACTATCTCGTTTGGCGCGAAACGCGCGGATAAAACGCTTTTGACCGTTATCTTTCCAATGCCGTCTGAAACGCCGCCGACCGTTCGGACGGCATACCCGACAAAGGGAACACTATGCTGCAAACCGACAACCTGACCGCCGCGCAACCGCAACGCATCGTTGCTGCCCAAACCGCCTCCGAACAGGAAGAACTGCTCGAACGCGCCCTCCGCCCCAAAACGCTGGACGACTACATCGGGCAGCATAAAGCCAAAGAGCAGCTCGCCATTTTCATCCAGGCCGCCAAAAAACGCGGCGAAGCACTCGACCATGTTTTGCTTTTCGGCCCGCCCGGACTGGGCAAAACCACCCTTGCCCACATCATCGCCAAAGAGTTGGGCGTGAATTTGCGCCAAACCAGCGGCCCCGTCCTCGAACGCGCCGGCGACCTCGCCGCCCTTTTGACCAACCTTGATCCGCACGACGTATTGTTTATCGACGAAATCCACCGGCTAAGCCCTGTTGTGGAAGAAATCCTCTACCCCGCGCTCGAAGACTACCGACTCGACATTATGATAGGCGAAGGGCCCGCCGCCCGTTCCGTCAAAATCGACCTGCCGCCCTTCACGCTTGTCGGCGCGACCACCCGCGCCGGTATGCTGACCAATCCGTTGCGCGACCGCTTCGGCATCGTCTCCCGCCTCGAGTTTTACGAAAACCGCGACCTTACCACCATCGTCAGCCGTTCGGCACAACTGTTGCAGCTCGATATGTCCGAAGAAGGCGCGGAAGAAATCGCCAAACGCAGCCGGGGCACGCCGCGCATCGCCAACCGCCTGTTGCGCCGCGTGCGCGATTTCGCCGACGTGAAAAACAACGGCGTAATCGATGCCGCCGTCGCCGATGCCGCTTTAAGTATGCTGGACGTGGATGCGCAGGGGCTGGACGTGATGGACAGGAAATTTCTCGAAGCCGTTTTGCACAAATTCGGCGGCGGCCCCGTCGGTTTGGATAATGTTGCCGCCGCCATCGGCGAATCTACGGACACCATCGAAGACGTTATCGAACCCTACCTCATCCAACAAGGCTTTTTGCAACGCACCCCGCGCGGCAGGATGGCGACCGAACGCACCTACCTGCATTTCGGGCTGCCCGTCGAAAAATAAACCATGCCGTCTGAAACAGAACTGCCGACCAAAGTCGGACATCATCCCCTTTGTCTGCAACAGCTTCAGACGGCATGTATAGTGGATTAACAAAAACCAGTACGGCGTTGCCTCGCCTTGCCGTACTATTTGTACTGTCTGCGGCTTCGTCGCCTTGTCCTGATTTTTGTTAATCCACTATATTTTTTATCAGGTTTTGTACCCTATCCGTTGCAGAATGCAGGATTCGCAAAATTCCGTACTGCTCGGACTTGATACTGACAACTGCAGTGCCGGCTGATGCGCCGATAGTAACGCCTGAAGAAAAACCGTTTGCCATATACTGATATATATCCATTGAAATGAGGTTGTTTGTATGTTTATCGTCGGTATGCTTATGCGTCGCCACATTCGGCGTATAAGCATTGGTATCCACCAAAGCGACCTTGACCGTATCATCCGCCCGGTTCAACTGCCCCACCAAGAACATCTGGCGGGAAGTATCATAAAGCGTATTGGCCATAACCACTCCAACAAGTTAAAAACACACCCATTAAACCAACCGTATCGGCGGCATTCAACCACCTAAAAAAAGCCCGAACCATTTTCAGGTTCAGGACTTCCTCAATGCCCGAAGGCAAAACCGCCGTCGGTACGCGCATCCGAGTGCTTGTCCGGCAGATAAATGCCGTCTTTCGCCCCCGCAACGCGCCGTTGCCGGTTCCTCACGCCCGCCATAATGTTTTCCGACTTAATGGCACGCTCCGGATGCTTCCTGTTCCACTGCGCCACCACGCCGCGCAACTCGCGCAAAGCCGCCGCGTGCCGTGCCGCACCGCCCAATCCGCCCTTGACGGACTCCTTAGCCGCCAAAGCCGCAAATTCAGGCGTTCCCTTAGTCGCCGCAACGCCCATTTTCTTCAATACAGCCTTCTCGGCGGCTTTCCTGCCCATTTTCTTCAATACAGCCTTCTCGGCGGCTTTCCTGCCCATATTCAAAATACCGCCGCCAAGCCCGTATTCGGGTCGGTAATCTCATAACTGGTTGTTTTAAACACATTCGGGTCAAAGCCCTTCTCCTCTTTCCACTCAAACTTCCCATTAAGCGCATCAATCTGCCACGCAATCTCCCCGCGCTAAGTTACACAAAAAACACACCGACAAACCATTTCTCGGGGCAAATAAAAAGCCGCCTGAAGCAAATTTGCTTACAGACGGCATCATTCCGATGTTATTCAAACAAAACCGATTTAAATATTCCCCAAATATTCCAACAAAACCAACCAACGCGTGTGCGGCATATCGCAATGCGCTTTCAAACCCATTGCCGCCTCCTATTTTTGTTCCGTCACCAAAGTTACGCCCGTAATCTCGGCAACCCACTTTTGCGTCAAGCCGTATTTATGGCGCAATTCCTTCAGGTTGTTTGGCGTGTAATCAATGTTTTAACGGTAATGCAAGAGGTTTTTGAATATATTGCAAGATTCTGATTTATATGATTTTAAATTTATCCAAGCCCGATAAAAAAGCCACCTGATTAAATCAGATGGCCTGTATTTTGCGTCCCTAAATTGTCCCAATGTATTTTAAGTAATTGATTTATTTATTGTTAATGGTGCGGACGGAGAGACTCGAACTCTCACACCTCTCGGCGCCAGAACCTAAATCTGGTGCGTCTACCAATTTCGCCACGTCCGCATAAGGGTGGAGATTATACAGATTTTGTCCGATTGCGCAAGGCTTTGGGCGTAATAGTTGAGGCTTATGCTTTGCAGCGGTAAAATCCACTATTCGTCCGCCTGGCATCGGAATCCGGCGGTTTTATTTTATTGACGGAATTTGAGTATGCCTGCTGCTTTGATTAAAGATTTTCTGCTGACCCAAGGTTTAAAGCTGTCGCTTGACGAGGTTCGGGCGGCGTATCTGACGACTCAGACGGTAATGGATATGGGGACGGCTTCGATTGAGCGTTCGGTTTTGTGGCTTGAGCATGAGGATTGGAGGCTTGCCGATTATTTGGAGCAAAACAGCGGGAATGAGGAAGGTCTGAAACGGCTTTTCATGGCTTTGGATTCGGTGTTTTCGCGCTCGACAGGCGTGCGGAGTGCGGCGGTTTATGCCCTGATGCCGTCTGAAAACCAGGCTTTCCAACTGATATGCCTGTCCCGACAGGGCGAGGTTTTGGAAAACCTGTGGGATTTGGATGAAGCGGCAGGCAAGGTTTCGCTGGCTTGCCGTTCGGCGCAAAGCGGCTGGATGAATGTTGCCTCGGATGTACGCCGTTGGTTGGATTTGGGTGAGCTTTCGGGAGAACGCAATCATGCTTCGGCGGCGCAAATTTCCATTCCGGTCTGCACGGAAAGTGGCGGTGTGTTGGGCGTGGTTCATGTGGAATTTGAATGCGCAGAGTGTGCGGATGAGGCAGCACAGGCGGAATGGGTGGCTCTTGCCTTGGCTTTGTCCAAACCTTTGAAACTGCTGTTGGGTATGTCTGCCGGAAAAGATGGGAGTGAAGATGTCTGAAATGTTGAACCATGTGGCTTCCTGCCGCCTGCCGACCGAATGGGGCGTATTTACGATGCACGGCTTTGAAGAGACAAACGGGCAGGAGCACGTCGCGCTGACCGTCGGTGATTTTTCAGACGGCAAACCGGTGTTGACGCGCATCCACTCCGAATGCCTGACGGGCGATGCGCTGTTCTCGAGAAAATGCGACTGCGGTCCGCAACTGGAAGCGGCAATGAAAGCGGTACAGGCAGAGGGGCGCGGCATCATCGTCTATCTGCGTCAGGAAGGGCGCGGCATCGGGCTGATTAACAAAATCCGCGCCTATCATTTGCAGGATCAGGGTATGGATACGGTTGAGGCGAACGTGGCACTCGGTCTGCCCGTCGATGCCCGCGATTTCCGTTTGGCGCAATCTATCTACGAATATCTAGGCATCCGCTCGGTCAAACTGCTGACCAACAACCCCGAAAAAATCCAAACCCTGAAAGATGCGGGGATTAACGTGGTCGAACGCATCCCCCTGCACGTCGGGGAAAATCTGGAAAACGAGCGTTATCTCCAAACCAAAGCAGACAAGCTGGGACATCTGATGCCGGAATAAGGCAAAGATGCAGGGAACGGGCATCCTGCGCCGCCTTTCGGGAAACAGGTTTCCCATACCTTGATAAAGCAATAAGTTTTATAGTGGATTAAATTTAAACCAGTACAGCGTTGCCTTGCCGTACTATTTGTACTGTCTGCGGCTTCGTCGCCTTGTCCTGATTTTTGTTAATCCACTATATAAAGTTACAGGGTGCGGATGCAAACGCATTGCGGGTGCGGGTTTGAGGCATACGCGCAAACATCTTAATATAATGGATTGATATTTATGATTTTCTCCATCATCGTCCCTATTTACAATGTGGAAAAATACCTCCGCTGCTGCGTGGATTCCGTGCTTGCCGAAAATTTTGCCGATTATGAAATGATTTTGGTCGATGACGGTTCGCCGGACGGCTGCGGGAAGATTTGCGACGAATATACAGGCAAATATCCGCATATAAAAGTGATTCATCAAGAAAACGGCGGGCTGTCGGATGCCCGCAACGCCGGTATCCGGGCGGCAAAAGGCGATTACCTAATCTTTTTGGACAGCGACGATTATTGGGCCGATACCAACCGTTCAAAAAACGCGGGGGGGGGGGATTCTCTTTGATTTACAACAACTTGCAGACAAAAAGGTTGATTTGATCCTGCATCCCTCGTCCTTCAATTACCGCGACATCCCCAAAGGGGCGGACTTTTCGGATAATGATTTTGTCCGCCATTTTGAAACGCTGGTGGAGGGGCGGTACTATATCGCCAACGCGTGGACAAAGATTGTCAGGCGGGAAATCATCATTAAAAACAATCTGTTTTTCCCAAAAGGATACATTCACGAGGATTTCCCGTACAGTTTGCAATTGGCGCGTTTTATCAAGACTTTTGCCTTTTACGATAACCCTTTTTACCAGTACCGCGTTCTCGGCGGCTCTATCAGCCACAACATCAAATACAAAAATTTCAGCGATGTGCTGACGCATCTCGACCGGGGTGTGGATTTTTTAGTCGAAAACAAAAATTCCCCCATCTACGGCGGTTTGCAAAAATTTGTCTTCGACAATATCGGCTATCTGAGGTCTATATTGGTAAGGCTTTATTTTTCCAAAAACATTATCCTCATCTACCGGAAATATTTTTCATTTAAAGAAAAATGCAGAAAGATATTCGGCGCGAAGACGATGCATCCGATTTTTATCGGGAAGACCGCATTCATCATAGGATTGCCGATATTGCGCCTGCTCGTACCGCCTATGCTGTACCCGGCAATCAAGGCCGTTTATCAGAAATTTTTTTCGGAATAAGCTTCCGGCAAACCCCGAATCGGAAGCGGGCGGGAAGAAACAGCCGCCCCGCCGGCGGGGATTGCGGCAATGCCGTCTGAAGCCACGAATCCGGCTTCAGACGGCATCTGTTTACCAAAAAGAAAATAAATCGGTTTAGCGAAAAAACAGATTTGCTTTTTGGTAAATACGCGCTTACAATCCGCTGCATCCGATTTTTATAAAGGATGAAACAATGACCGATACAGCCGACCTGCGCCGCCGCAACCTGCGGCAATGGATAGCAGAACACTACGGCGGTTTGCAAAACCGTTTTGCCGAAGCCGTCTGCCTCAATACGGGCGAACTCTCCGCCCTCTTAAAAAACAAATCCTTCGGCGAGAAAAAAGCCAGAAAAATCGAACAGGCGGCGAACATGCCCGCCTTCTGGCTCGATACCGAACACACCGCCCGCCCGCCCGAACATACAGGAAAACACACCATGTCCCATATTTCCACCATCCCCGAAATCCTCGCCGACATCAAAGCCGGCAAAATGGTCATCATTACCGATGCCGAAGACCGCGAAAACGAAGGCGACCTGCTGATGGCGGCTCAATTCGTTACCCCCGAATCCGTCAACTTCATGATTAAACACGCGCGCGGCCTGGTCTGCCTGCCGATGGAGGGCGAAATGGTCGAAAAACTCGGCCTGCCGATGATGACCCAAAAAAACGGCGCGCAATACGGTACCAACTTTACCGTTTCCATCGAAGCGGCGCACGGCATCACCACCGGCATTTCCGCCGCCGACCGCGCCCTGACCATCCAAACCGCCGTTTCCCCGTCCGCCAAACCCGAAGACATTGTCCAACCCGGCCACATCTTCCCGCTTCGTGCCCAAAAAGGCGGCGTACTCGTCCGCGCCGGACACACCGAAGCCGGAGTCGATCTGGCGCAAATGAACGGGCTTATCCCCGCCGCCGTCATCTGTGAAATCATCAACGACGACGGTACCATGGCGCGTATGCCCGAACTGATGAAGTTTGCCGAAGAACACAAGCTCAAAATCGGCACGATTGCCGACCTCATCGAATACCGCAGCCGCACCGAAAGCCTGCTCGAAGATATGGGCAACGCGCCCGTACAAACCCCGTGGGGCGAGTTCCAACAACACGTTTACGTGGACAAGCTCTCCGGCGAAACCCACCTCGCCCTCGTCAAAGGCACACCCTCTGCCGACGCAGAAACCCTCGTCCGCGTCCACGAACCCTTCAGCGTGATGGACTTCATCCAAGCCAACCCGCGCCATTCCTGGTCGCTGCCCAAAGCACTCGAACGCGTCCAACAGGTCGAAAGCGGCGTCGTCATTCTCCTGCACCGCACCGAAGACGGCGCATCCCTGCTCGACCGCACCCTGCCCAAAGGCGCAAACCAAGCCTACAAATGGGACAGCAAAAGCTACGGCATCGGCGCGCAAATCCTCGCCGGCCTCAACGTCAAAAAACTGCGCGTCCTCGGGCAACCCTCATCTTTCACCGGTCTGACCGGATTCGGTTTGGAAGTCGTCGGCTTTGAAGAAGCGGAAAACAAATAAACCGCCTGTCCTATCAAAAGGTCGTCTGAAACCCGAATTCCGGTTTTCAGACGACCTTTTGCTATAAATTACCTGATTCAGCCAGAACCTCCCATAAAAGTCATTATTATAGTTTATTCTAAATAAAAATAATAATATAATAAAATAAGAATAATTTAAGAGTAATTTTTATTGCATAAAAAATAGAAATATAACATAATGATCGCCATCAAGAATGAATCCTCTCCTCCTGATATTTTATTTAACCCCAAAACAAAAGGATATAATTATGCCTAATAGCTTTATCGACCGCCGCACAGAAATATACAACCAACGAAATCAAAATAAGATTACGTTGAGTTTACGTTTATCCATTAAAGATGATTTGATTTTGCAAGAGCTTGCCGATGCTTGGGAAACAACCCGCCAAGATATCATCAATGATTTAATTCAAGAATTCATTATTCAAGACTGGGAGAACAAACGAATGATTGACAAACAAAAAGAAGAAGAATTTGATAATTCAACTACAACACGATATTTCTTATTAAATACTAATAGTGCCAACGACCTGGAAGACCATAATTTTATGATGACAAACCAAGTAGCTGCTGCATTTGAAGATGGCTACAAAGAAAAAATCTGTCGGATTAAAAAAGGAGACTATGTATTCCTATACGCCTCTGGACAAGGAATTGTTGCATATGGTCAAGCAACAGGAATCATAGAGAAAACTCATCATTACGGCGTTGATAATAAAACATTTTTTCAAAAACTAGAACATTTTTTCGATTTAAGTCAAAATCCAATCAAAGCAAAACAGGTTAAATCCATTTTGGGACGTTCTTTTCCTTTTGCCCAAACATTATCTCAGATTACTGATGGGGAAAAACTGTTGGAGAATCTCAAATAAGACAAAGTAAGGCTACAAGTATCCTGTAAAATGGCAGTTAAATTTTAAAAGGCCGTCTGAAAATTTTCAGACGGCCTTTTAAGTTTGTTATCCAATTAAAAAACAGCAAATATAAAAAAGCTGATACACCTTTCCGATGTATCGGCTTTTGCCATCTGCCCAACGCTTAATTATTGCCGGGCAGTTCTTTTTCACTCAATGGCTCGATGTGCCAAATATCACGGCAGTAGTCGGCGATGGAGCGGTCGGATGAGAAAAAGCCCATATTGGCGATGTTGATCAAGGCTGATTTGCGCCACGCGGAGGTGTTGCGGTAGTGTCCGTCCGCTTTGTATTGCGTGTCGATGTAGCTGCGGAAATCCGCCATCAGTTGATAGAAATCGCCGTACGGCTGCAACACGTCTTTGTAGCGGCCCGGCTCTTCCGGCGAGAACGCGCCTTGGCTGATTTGGTTGACGACGCGGCGCAGGTCGCTGTCGCGCTCGATATAGCCCAAGGGGTCGTAACCGTTGCGGCGGATTTCTTCGACTTGTTCGACGGTGTTTCCGAATATATAGCAGTTGTCCGCGCCGACTTTTTCCAAAATTTCAACGTTCGCGCCGTCCAGCGTACCCATACAGATTGCGCCGTTGAGGGCAAATTTCATATTGCCGGTGCCAGATGCTTCCGTACCCGCCAGTGAGATTTGTTCGTGCAAATCGGCGGCGGGGATGATGATTTGTGCGAGGCTGACGCTGTAATTCGGGATGAACACGACTTTAATCAGGTCGCGGATGCTTTCGTCGTTGTTGATGACGCGTGCCACATCGTTAATCAGGCGGATGATTTTTTTCGCCATATAGTAGGCGGATGCGGCTTTGCCGGCAAAGATGAACACGCGCGGCTGCCAATCGTAATCGGGGTTTTCCAAGATTTTATTGTAGCGGTCCACGATGTGCATCACGTTCAAAGCTTGGCGTTTGTACTCGTGGATACGTTTGATTTGGATGTCGAAAAGCGCGTCGGTGCTGACTTTGATACCCAGCTCGGTTTCGATGTATCGGGCGAGGCGTTCTTTGGCGGCTTTTTTCACTGCGCCGAATTCCGCCTGCACGGCGGCATCGTCCGCCGTGCCGTTGAGCTTGGTCAGCTTGTCCAAATGCAAACGCCAGTCGTCTCCGCCCAAATGTTTGTCGAGGAACTTGGTCAACTCGGGGTTGGCGATGTTGATCCAGCGGCGCGGGGTTACGCCGTTGGTTACGTTGGTAAAGCGTTCGGGGAACACTTTGGCGAAGTCCGCAAAAATGGTGTTGACCATCAGGTCGGAGTGGATTTTTGCCACGCCGTTGACCTTGTGCGAACCGATGACGGCAAGCCAACCCATACGCACGCGGCGGCCGTGGGTTTCGTCGATGATGGAGACGCGGCGGACAAAGTCTTCACCAAAACCCTGTTCCTGTACGCTGTTGAGGAAGCGGGCGTTGATTTCAAAGACGATGTCCAGATGTCGGGGAAGCAGGCGCGCCATCAGCTCGACCGGCCAGGTTTCCAAGGCTTCGCTCATCAGCGTGTGGTTGGTGTAGGAGAAGATTTTGCAGCACATTTCCCATGCTTTTGTCCATTCGATACCCTCTTCGTCGATCAAGATGCGCATCAGCTCGGGAATGGCAAGCACGGGATGGGTGTCGTTCAGGTGGATGGCGGCTTTGTCGGCAAGGTTTTCAACGCTCGGGAAACGGCATTTGTGGCGTGCGACGATGTCTTGAACCGAGGCGGAAACAAGGAAATATTCCTGTTTCAGGCGCAGCTCTCTGCCGCTGTCGGTAGAATCGTTCGGATAGAGGACGCGGGAGATGTTTTCGTCGCTGTTTTGCGCGCGGACGGCAGAGGCATAGTCGCCCTTGTTGAAGTCGGCAAGGTTGAACAGTTTTCCGGCGTGCGCCGTCCACAAGCGCAACGGGTTGGCACATTCGCCGCCGTAGCCCGGGATGATTTCGTCGTATGCCATCGCGGAGATTTCTTCTTCGGGCAGCCATTCTTTTTTGCCGCCCATATTCAGAAGCTGACCGCCGAAACGGACGGAATACTGTTTGTTCGGACGGGCAAACTGCCAAGCCAAATCCTGATCCAGCCACAAATCGGGTTTTTCGACCTGCTGTCCGTCCGCGATTTCCTGTTTGAACATACCGTATTGGTAGCGGATGCCGTAGCCCATTGCCGGAATACGCAAAGTGGCGAGCGAATCCAAGAAGCAGGCGGCAAGGCGGCCCAAACCGCCGTTGCCCAAACCCGGGTCTTGTTCTTGTTCGCAAACGTCGGCGAACGCTTTGCCCAGTTGGCGGAACGCCTCTTCAAATTCGGCGTAAACGCCTTCGTTGATCAGGGCGTTGACAAATGCGCGGCCGAGCAGGAATTCCATAGACAGGTAGTAAACCATACGCTTCCCGTTTTCGATGTGGGCGCGGCGGGTTTTCAGGAAGTCTTCGGCAATCAGGTCGCGTGCGGCAAGCATCGCGGCGTTGAGCCATTGGTGTTCGTTGGCATCTTTGGGGTCTGCGCCCAAAATGAAAATCAGCTTATAGACGATTGCCTTGCGGATGGTCTCGGCATCCGGTTTGGGCATAACGTAGTCGAAACCGGAAATGGGAAGTTTTTGAGCCATGTGAAACAGCCTTTCTCTGCGGGGTGATTGAAAAATAGGTTTCCGTATGCCGTCTGAAGGGTCGCCGGTTCAGACGGCATTTCTTTTATTTATGTTCTTTGTGTTCGGGCGGGTCATGCTTCCTGCTTCAAAACCCAAATGCCCATATGTCCGGCGGCAAACCGATTTTCAGAAGCATTGTAATTAAATTTCTCCGATGGTACGCAAGAAACCTGCCACCGTCCTTGAGGCAGGTTAAAAAACTGCCGATTACGCGCACCGTTGACCAACAGCAGCCACTGCCCATCCAGCAGAACCTGCATCGATTTCGCCGTCCTGTCGTGCCAGTTTTCATGATTCATCGGCACTCCGTCGGCATTCAGCCAGCGCACCCTGCCCTCCGTCCACCAGATGTTTTCGTTCAAAATGCCGATTTCCCGGCGCAGGGCAATCAGCGATTTCGTGTAATCCTGCAACATTTCGTCCGCGTCCTGCCAGTCTAGCCACGCAATCGGGTTGTCTTGGCAATAGGCATTGTTGTTGCCCTGCTGGCTGTTGCCGAACTCGTCGCCGCCGAGCAGCATCGGGATGCCGTTGGAAAGGAACAGCGAGGCAAGCAGTGCTTTGGCGGTGTATTCGCGGCTTTGCCGTATGTCCGCGTCGCCGGCCGCGCCTTCGATGCCGTGGTTGTAGCTGATGTTGCCGTTGTGTCCGTCGCGGTTGCCCTCGCCGTTGGCATCGTTGTGTTTTTCGTTGTAACTGACCAAGTCGCGCAGGGTGAAGCCGTCGTGTGCGGTAATGAAGTTGAGGCTTGCCGAGGGCTTGCGTCCGCCGTGCCGGAACAGGTCGGACGAGCCTGCCAGACGTTCGGCAAACGCGCCCAAATTGCCGTTTTCCCACACCCAAAACGCGCGCATATCGTCGCGGAAACGTCCGTTCCATTCGGCAAACGGCGGCGGAAACTGCCCCAAACGGTAGCCGTCGCCGCCGATGTCCCACGCTTCGGCAATCAGTTTCACATCTGCCAGCACGGGGTCTTGGTAAAGCGTTTGGAAAAAATGCCCGTCCGTTCGGAAATCCGGCCCGCGTCCCAAAACCGTTCCCAAGTCGAAGCGGAAACCGTCTATATGGAAGTGTTCCGCCCAATAGCGCAGGCTGTCCGCAGCCCAACGCGCCACATCGCGGTCGGCAATACGCAGTGTGTTGCCGCAGCCCGACCAGTTTTCATAACCGCCGTGCGGCTTGTGCCAATACCAGCGCGCATTGTCGATACCGCGCTGGCACAGCATCGCGCCGGTTTCGTCCTGTTCGGCGGTATGGTTGTACACCACGTCCAAAATCACTTCCAAACCTGCCACGTGCAGCGATTTGACCGCCTGTTTCAGCTCCGCCGCAGCCTGTTCCGCCTCCGCCGCATAGGACGGCTCGACTGCGAAATGGGCGCAAGTGTTGTAACCCCAATAGTTCGTCAGCCCCGCCTGCTGCAAATGGTATTCGTCAAGATGCTGCTGAACCGGCAGCAGCTCGAGCGTGGTAACGCCCAAATCCTTCAAATAGGCAATCACGCGCGCATCGGACAGGGCGCGGTATGTTCCGGCGTGTGCCAAATCGGGAAACTGTTTGGTCAGCCCCTTGACGTGCGCCTCGTAAATCACGGTTTGCGCCAAGGGGACGCGCGGACGGCGGTCGCCGCCCCAGTCGAAACCGTCATCGCCACGCACCACGCTTTTGGGCGCGAACGCCGCGTTGTCGCGCCCGTCCTCCGGCCTGAACCATGCCATCTCTTCCGCATTGCGGAAACCCGGTTTGCCGTCGGTCTGCCGCGCATACGGATCGAGCAGCAGCTTTTGCGGATTGAAACAGGATTCCGCCTCCGCGTCCGCCCTGCCGTACACGCGGTAGCCGTAACGCTGCCCCGCGCCGATTCCGCGCACAAAGCCATAAAACACCGTGCCTTCGTGCGAAGGCAGCACCAAGCGCGTTTCCCTGTTTCCACCATCAAACAGGCACAGTTCCACTTTTTCGGCATTGCCTGAAAACAAGGCGAAATTGACCCCGCCGTCCATCGGCACCGCCCCCATCGGATAAGGAAATCCGCTTTCGATAACATATTTTTCGGCAACCATAAAACCGTTCCAAAAATAAAATAATCAAATGACTCAGCCCGATACAACGGATAAAGCCCCGATGCCGTCTGAAGCGGGCTTTCCCGCCTTCAGACGGCATCGCCGCCCTTCCCTGCAAACGGACGGCAGCGGCGGATCGTTAAAACCCGGTCTGAAAAATAAGCGGTGGCGCAAAAGCCGTTTCAGCCGCCGCAAAGCCCGTGCCGACAAACCCCGAATCGTTCCGCAACCGGCACGGCAAGGGCGGCACGCGTTCAGACGGCATCCCGAGGCTCGAAATGCCGTCTGAAGGCTTTTGCGGCAGGCAGTCAAGATGGAACAAAACGCCAAGTCGGCAAAATCCGCCGCGCCTGTCAAACAACACGGCAGGAAGCCGCCCTGCCCCAATCCGCCCTATCCCTTGGGCAATGCCTCTTCATCCAGCGATTTGAGCCACGCCAGCTTTTCGCCGATTTTGATTTCCAGCCCGCGCGGAACGGGTTGGTAGAAATCGGGTTCGTCCAAGCCGTCGGGCATATAACTTTCGCCGGCGGCGTAGGCGTTCGGTTCGTCGTGGGCGTAGCGGTATTCGCGCCCGTAGCCCAATTCCTTCATCAGCTTGGTCGGCGCGTTGCGCAGGTGGACGGGCACTTCGCTGCCGGCGTTTTCTTTGACGAAGCGGCGCATTTGGTTGTATGCCTTGTAGCCCGCGTTGGATTTGGCGGCAGCAGCAAGGTACAGCACGGCTTGCGCCAGCGCGAGTTCGCCTTCGGGCGAGCCTAAGCGTTCAAAGGTGGTGGCGGCATCGTTGGCGATTTGGAAGGCGCGCGGGTCAGCAAGCCCGATATCCTCCCACGCCATGCGCACGATACGACGGGCGAGGTAGCGCGGGTCGGTGCCGCCGTCGAGCATACGGCAAAACCAATACAGTGCGGCGTTCGGATGCGAGCCGCGCACGGATTTGTGCAGAGCGGAGATTTGGTTGTAGAAACTCTCGCCGCCTTTGTCGAAACGGCGGATTTGCGCCCCGAGACTGTCGGCGAGAAATTCGGCGGTTAAGGTTTTCAGACGGCATGTATCGGCGGCGCGTAACAGTTGTTCCAACAAATTCAACAATCTACGCGCATCACCGTCAGCGGTATTCACGAGTAATTCTTGCGCATCCGCTTCAATCGTAAACTCTTGGTATTCAAGCAAAGCCAACACTTTGGCAATCAGTTTCTTGAGGTCGTCTGAAGACAAGGATTGCAAAACATACACCTGAGCGCGGCTCAACAGCGCGGGATTCACTTCAAACGACGGATTTTCCGTCGTCGCACCGATAAAGGTCAGCAAACCGCTTTCGACATGCGGTAAAAACGCATCCTGCTGCGCCTTGTTGAAACGGTGGACTTCATCGACAAACAAAATCGTCGCGCGTCCCTGCTGCAAAGCAATTTCGGCTTTATCGATTGCCTCGCGTATGTCCTTCACGCCGGAAAATACGGCGGAAACCGGCAGGAACTGGGCGTTGAAACTCTGCGCCAAAATCCGCGCCAGCGTGGTTTTTCCCACGCCCGGCGGCCCCCACAGCAGCATAGAATGCGGTTTGCCGCCCTCCACCGCCACACGCAAAGGTTTACCTTCGCCGATGAGGTGTTCCTGCCCCACCACGTCGTCAAGCGTATGCGGGCGCAGGCGTTCGGCAAGCGGCGCATCGGGTTCTCGGACAAACAAATCGGTCATAACGGCTCCGTCAACAGGTTTGCAAACAATATGATTATACGGCAGGGAAAGGCGGCGTGCCGCATACGGATACCGCCCCGCCGTTTGCCTTAAGCCGATATTAGGCGCATACTGGAAAAGACGAGAGACTTCACACAATATATCCGGCACGGAGACCGATTTCGCACCGGCATAACAATACGCAAATCAGGATTTCAATTAAACATTAAGGAGACTTTGATGAAACAAAATAGAAAATTTGCTTTATCTACCATTGCTTTGTTGATTCAATCGGTAGTGGCAATGCAAGCTAATGCAGAAGCTAGGGAAATATCTGTTGATAAAACAACTGATTATATTGGATTAATTACCAATGATGAAGAAAAAGAATAAACCGCACAGAAAATTGGGAGTAGTTACGACAGGTAAAGGAGACAATGGAAACTTAGAAGTTAATGGTTTTTATGGCATTCTTTCCTATGCGGATAGAGGTTTGGAGTATAAACCAGAATTATATATAAAAAGTAATAATGACATTACATTTAATAATAACTTTCAATCTGTATACATTCAGCCACATTCTAATAGCGTTAATTTAGAGGCAAAAGGAAAAATTGATTTTAATTTAAATCTTCTTGAAAAAGCATTAGATAGCAATAAGCAAGAATACTTAGTTAACGATAAATCTTTGGTTAAATATCTCAACTACACCACAGACGGCACTAAAGGCTCATTATCTCTAACCTCCAAATTAGGCAACCATCTTAACTTAAATGCAAAAATACACAAAGGTATTCACCATAGCGGTATTGTCAACCATTTAAATACAAATGTTAATTTGACGGCAACAGAAGGCGATAATGTTATTGCCCTTAATGCACATTTAGAAGACAAAATTGATAACCCAGCAAATTTTAGCACCCCAAGTTATTTAAGAGGAATTGAAACCGCCTTTAAATCTCACACCACCTTAGTTGGAGAAAATAATAAAGTTTCCATTACAACTGAAGGCAATGGATTAGGATTAGGATTAGGTAAACAAAACCCCAGCAAGGACAGCCCTTATTCAGGGCATACCACAGGTATTTTTATTAATAACCAGCCTAATAATTTAGATCAACCCACTATTGATGGGTTTAGCTCTGTAAATTTAAAAGCGACAAAAGGCAATAATGAAGTAGATATAAACGTAAGAAACCACTCTTCTGTAAAAGGAATTATTGCCACTCATAATTCAAAAGCAACTCTTGAAGCAGAAGAAGGTAATAATATCATTAAGGTAAAAAATCCGGATTTAAACACACCTGTTGAAAGAGCTGAAGGCGAACACTACAGAACAGGTATTCAATCATCAACCGACAGTCAAGTCACCTTGACTGCCAAAAATAATATTGTGGAAGTGGGCGGTAATCCTATGTATGAAGAGGGTTTACAAGTTTCTGCCAACTCTTCTATTACAGCAACAGCAAAAGAAAATAATGAAATTACGGTTGAAAACGCAGCTTATAACAGCGATGGATTGGCTACTTTAATCCCCCAAGCTAATGACCGCCCTTCATTAACCAATGATGGCAATAAAATTATCTTAGAGGCAGGTAAAGATAATATCATTACCATGAAAGCCACCGATGCAAATATGGATTATCTTGAAAATTCTGCTGTGTTAAAGGAAACCGATCATTATAAAGGTAAAAAAGGCTCAAATGGCATACTTAGTGCAGGAGATAAGTCTTTAGTTAAATTGACGGGTAAAAATAATTATATTCTCACTGAATTAAGCGATAAAGCGCGAGCTTTTGAACATAATGGCGTGGTATCGCAAGACGGTGCTAAAGTTGGGATTACCGCCAAAGAAGATAATGCTATTGCAGGAGCAAATGATGGGTCTAATGCTCACACTCAAGCCACTGTCACTATTGATGGTAAAAACAATACTATTTTAGCCTTTCAAAATGGAATGAAAGCATTTGGTAAAGGTCAACAAACGGTAACGGCCAGCGAAAAAAATGAGATTATTGGTGGTGGAACAGGTGTTTGGACTAGACATGAGGGTAGTCATATTGCTCTGAATGGAAAGGAAAACCAAGTATCTAGTAAATTGGGACTGTATGCTTCTGAAAAAAGTCAGCAAACTTTAAAAGCAGAAGATAAAAACGAAATTAATGGCAGTAATGTTGCTATTTACAGTGATGATTCAACCATTAATTTAGATTCTCAAAAAAGCAATATTGTTAATCTTAATGTTAATTCTAAAGCAGATAAAACTGTTAATATATTTGCCTCAAATAATGGATCAATCTTATTAACTGCAAAAGAAGACAATACGATTAATGCCAAACACGAAGGGATTAAATCCGACACTAAGGCAAGTGTTACTTTAGCTGCTAGAAACAATACTATTAATGCCTCTGAAACAGGTATTTATTCATTAAACAGTGCTAAGATAGATGTAAATGGTCAAATTAAATTAAGTTCAAAAATCGCTAATCACGCATCAACAGAGGGGCGCATCAACTTAAATTATGCTGATAAGAGTGAAATTACGGGCGCAACCATCGCAAATGGCGGTAATATTGCTATTAAACCATTAAATTTCTCTACTAACACTATGACATTAACAGGTGATGTGTTATCCGCAAATAATGGCAAAGTAGAGTTAGACTTCACACCAAACAGTCATTTAGTAGGTCGTTTAGATAACTTTGCTGGGTTAAATAATCCTGCCCATAAAGATTTATTCAACCGATATGTCAATAACCTAGAAGGCAAAAGTGCGGGCGAAATTAACCTTAATTTAGCCAAAGACGCATTATGGACGATGACAGGTCAAAGTTGGCTGGATAAATTGAGTGGCGAAGGTACGGTTGATTTTGACAGCAACAGCAAAACGAGCGGACGCGCCTTACATATCGGCGAATTGGCGGGTGCCAATAAATTCTTGATGCATCTGAATAAAGACGGCATTCACAGCGATATGCTCTATGTGAAAAAAGGAACGTCCACTCCGCAAGAAGTCGTCGTCAAAAATCTGTCCGAAGTGCTCGACAGTATGAATTACGGCGACCGCCTGCGTTTTGCGACTGTTCGAGAAAATTCAGGCAATGAATTTGTGAACGGTAAGAAATATATTGATGATACACATCTTATGGAGCAGGCTTTAACGGTTGAATATTCTGACCATAAAACTGATCCGAGCAATAACGATGATTACAATCGCAGATTTAATGGTGAAACAATGACTGCTGAAAAAGCAGGTAACACAGATGTGGATGCGATGTATGGTAGCGAGCATAGAAAAAATGTCTATTTAGTCAAACAAACTACGGGCAATCCGAGCCGAAATGTCAAAAATATCAATGATATGTTCGACTCAACCGCACATTATGCGTTCACTTTGGATACTTATACCAAACGCGAAGGGGAGCGGGCTTTTTCAACGTTGGACAAAAAAGAAGGCGATTGGATAAGGCTGACGCATACCCGTTTGATTCAATCCAATGCGTTTAGGTTTCATAACAACGATTTTGAAATCGGATATGACCGCTTCAGCCTCAACGAGCAGGAGAAAAAACGCAAATGGGGCATAAGTTTCGACTACGGCCACGGCAGGACATCATTATGGAATACGTTTGGCAAGGGCAAAATCAGGAAATATGAATTGGCCCTGTACAATACTACCCAATACATAGATAAAGAAGGAGACGAAACAGGATATATCGACAATGTATTAAAAATAGGAAAACTGCGTAACCGTGTGATTGCACGAAATCATATGGGGCAATTATGGGGCAAGGGAAAATATAGCAACACCCTATTCTCTATCAGCACCGAATACGGCCGCCGTAAATTTTTGGATGACGATAAATTGTGGCGGATTACACCGCAAGCACAGTTGCAATATTCCTATTTGAGAGGTGCGGGCTATCGGCTCGACAATGGTATAAATGTCAACTTAAGCCACGTAAACAGCCTGATAGGCCGCTTGGGTTTGGATGTTGTGAGAAAATTTGACGAAGATAAAAAACTTTTCTATGTAAAAGGCAATATTCTTCATGAATTCTTGGGCAGCCGCTCCTTTAAGGCATTTGAAGGCAACAGCAGTTATGCTCAAAAATGGAATACGAGGGGGACTTGGTATTCCGCCGGATTGGGCTACAATGCGCGGACAGGCAAAAAAACGAATGTCTTTGCCGATGCGGAAAAAGAGTTTTCCGGCGGCAAAAAAGGTTCGTACAACATCCGCTTATCCGTTTCCCATCAGTTTGACTGAATGATTGAAACCTTATCGCAACAATAGGTTAAATCCATTCAAGTCTTTAGGATAAACCACAATGAAATGCCGTCTGAACCGGTTTCAGACGGCATTTTTGCAAACAGGCAAAATGACGGCGGCGGGATTTTTTATTTTCCCGATTGAAGTATAATGTCGTCGGTTTCAACCGGATATTCAAACGGTTTGCTTCAGCACGCGGAACGGCGCATAAAACGCCGCCCTGTGCGTTATCCCGAACGGGGCGGCTAATCAGATCCTATCGCCATAAAACGGCGGGGTTTCAACCGAAAAGGAATTGAGATGAACAAAACCTTGTCTATTTTGCCGATGGCAATCTTACTCGGCGGCTGCGCCGTCGGCGGCGGCACATTCGGCAGCTTAGACGGCGGCACAGGTATGGGCGGCAGCATCGTCAAAATGGCGGTAGAGAGCCAATGCCGCGCGGAATTGAACAGGCGCAGCGAATGGCGTTTGACCGCGCTGGCGATGAGTGCCGAAAAACAGGCGGAATGGGAAAACAAAATTTGCGCTTGCGTCGCCCAAGAAGCACCGGAACGGATGACCGGCAACGATGTGATGCAGATGCTGGATCCGTCCACGCGCAATCAGGCGCTTGCCGCCCTGACCGTCAAAACGGTTTCCGCCTGCTTCGGCAGGCTGTACCGCTAACCTCCTTCAGACGGCATGAGGCAGATGCCGTCTGAAGCCGTTTTCCTGCAATTTCGACAGACGAGAAAAATCATGAAATACATCAGCACGCGCGGCGAAACCGCACACAAACCGTTCAGCGAAGTTTTATTGATGGGGCTTGCCCCCGACGGCGGCCTGATGCTGCCGGAACATTATCCGCAAATCGGTCGCGAAACCTTGGACAAATGGCGCGGTTTGGCTTATCCCGAATTGGCGTTTGAAATTATGCGCCTATTCGTTACGGATATTCCGGAGGACGATTTGCGCGATATTCTGAACCGTACTTACACGGAAGCGGCGTTCGGTACTAAGGAAATCACCCCCGTCCGCACGCTTTCAGACGGCATCAAAATCCAAGCCTTGTCCAACGGCCCGACGCTGGCGTTCAAAGATATGGCGATGCAGTTTTTGGGCAACGCGTTTGAATATGTTTTAAACAAAGAAGGCAAAAAACTCAATATCTTGGGCGCAACCAGCGGCGATACGGGTTCGGCTGCGGAATATGCCTTGCGCGGCAAAAAAGGCGTGAACGTATTTATGTTGTCGCCCGACGGCAAAATGAGCGCGTTCCAACGCGCGCAAATGTACAGCCTGCAAGACGGAAATATCCACAATATCGCCGTGAAGGGGATGTTTGACGACTGTCAGGACATTGTGAAGGCGGTGCAGAACGATGCCGCGTTCAAGGAAAAATACCATATCGGTACGGTCAATTCGATCAACTGGGGACGCATCGTCGCGCAAGTGGTTTATTACTTTGCGGGCTATTTCAAAGCGACGCAAAGCAATGACGAGCAAGTCAGCTTCTGCGTGCCAAGCGGCAACTTCGGCAACGTTTGCGCGGGACACATCGCCAAACAAATGGGACTGCCTGTCCGCCGCCTGATTGTGGCAACCAATGAAAACGATGTGTTGGACGAGTTTTTCAAAACCGGCGCATACCGCCCGCGCAACAGCGCGCATACTTATGTTACCTCCAGCCCGTCGATGGACATTTCCAAAGCGTCCAACTTCGAGCGTTTCGTGTTCGACCTGATGGATCGCGATCCTCAGGAAATCAATACGCTGTGGGCGGAAGTGGCGGCTGGCAAGGGCTTTGACCTGCGGTTTGCCTTGGACAAAGTCGGCGGTAAATACGGCTTTACTTCCGGCAAGTCCACCCACGCCGACCGCCTCGCCACCATCAAACAGGTTTACGAGCAAGATCAAGAACTCATCGACCCGCACACTGCCGACGGCGTAAAAGTCGCACGCGAAGTGCGCGAAGAAGGTGAAACGGTGGTTTGTTTGGAAACCGCGTTGGCGGCGAAATTCGATGCGACCATACGCGAAGCCGTCGGCGATGTTGCCATTCCGCGCCCCGCCGCGCTGGAAGGTTTGGAAAAATTGCCGCAACGCGTGCAAACCGTGCCGAACAGTGCGGATGCAGTAAAAGGCATCATCGAACAAACCCTTGCCTGATACTCCGTGCAGAAGCATTCCGTCCGAACTTAAGATTGAAAGAAAATGACCTTACCTATGCAGGAAACCCGTTTTTCCATACTGCTGGACGAATTGGCGGCAAAACAGGAGGCAGCCATCGCTCCCCACCTGCTTGCCGACGGAACCAAGGTATGGGTACGCAAAGCAGGCAGGCACAATGCGCGGTGGCGTTACGCGCTGCTCGGTATGGTTGCCCGATATTTGAAACTGGGGGTGTTAAAGCCGGTTCCCAGCCTCGGCGGCGAGCCTGCCATTGCAACCGAGTCGAAACGCCTGTACGAATTGCGCGCGGCGGGGATAGTCGTTCCCGAATTGCTCGCCGTCCGGAAAAATGCCCTTATGTTCGGCAATTTGGAAGGCATCCCGCTCGATGCGCAAATCCGCCAAGAAGCCGAAGCCGGAAAGGTGGACGCTTGGCTTGCCGGTTTGGAAGCCATTGCACGCGTGCATAAAAAACAGCAGTTCCTCAGTCAGGCGTTTGCACGGAATATGATGTCGGACGGAAAAAACATCAGCTTTTTGGATTTTGAAGACAACCCTTCCGAAGTCCTGACCATAGCGCAATGCCAAGCCCGCGATTGGCTCTGCTACATCCATTCGACCGCGCTGATATTGAAAAACGGCGGACTGCTGGAAGCGGCTGCGGAAAAATGGGGCGGCGTATTGTCAGATCAGCCTGCCGAAATACAAAAGCTGATTGCCGCCACCGTCAAACCGATCCTCCCGATACGCAGGCTGGTACACCCCCGCTGGGGACGGGACGCGCTCAGGCTGGCAGCCTCGATTTCCCTGATTTCCCTTGCCGATATGCCGCCGTAAGCCGCCGCCCGCCCAGCGATGCCGTCTGAAGCCCTTCAGACGGCATATAACCAACGCGCATCAAGCATTGTCGCAACCATCCGTTTCGTTTAGAATTTTGGCTTTATCCCGAATCGGGCAGATATTTTCACTCTGCCGCACGTCCCAAATAAACACTATCCATTTCTTTTACCGACAGGAAACCCAAATGGCAGCATTCAATACCCAAAAAGTATTGTCCGTACACCACTGGACAGACGCATATTTTACCTTTACCTGCACCCGCGACGAATCGTTGCGCTTTGAAAACGGACAGTTCGTCATGGTCGGATTGATGGTGGACGGCAAGCCGCTGATGCGCGCATACAGCGTCGCCTCCGCCAACTGGGAAGAACACCTCGAATTTTTCAGCATTAAAGTCCAAGACGGACCTCTGACCAGCCGCCTGCAACACCTCAAAGTCGGCGACGACGTGTTAATCAGCAAAAAACCGACCGGAACTCTGGTTGCCGGCGACCTGAATCCAGGCAAACACCTTTACCTGTTGAGCACCGGTACCGGCATCGCTCCTTTCTTGAGCATCACCAAAGACCCCGAAATTTACGAGCAATTTGAAAAAATCATCCTCGTACACGGTGTGCGCTACAAAAAAGATTTGGCGTACTACGACCGCTTTACCAAAGAATTGCCCGAACACGAATACCTCGGCGACTTGGTTAAAGAAAAACTGATTTACTACCCGATTGTTTCGCGTGAAGAATTCGAACACCACGGCCGCCTGACCGACCTGATGGTAAGCGGCAAACTGTTTGAAGACATCGGCCTGCCCAAAATCAATCCTCAAGACGACCGCGCCATGCTGTGCGGCAGCCCTGCGATGCTGAAAGACACCTGCAAAGTTTTGGACGATTTCGGTTTGACCGTCTCTCCGAAAACAGGCGTGCGCGGCGATTACCTGATTGAGCGCGCATTTGTGGACCAATAATCTGCTTGAAAATGCCGTCTGAACGGCATCAGCAATCAAAAACCCCGAATCTTGCCAATCAGGATTCGGGGTTTTTTATAGTGAATTAAATTTAAATCAGGACAAGGCGGCGAGCCGCAGACAGTACAAATAGTACGGAACCGATTCACTTGGTGCTTGAGCACCTTAGAGAATCGTTCTCTTTGAGCTAAGGCGAGTCAACGATGTACCGGTTTAAATTTAATTCACTATATACTGGGTAAAAATTAGAAATGCACATTTCCGTCATTTCCGCGCAGGCAGAAATCCAGACCTATCCGTTTCATTAGTATTTGAAAATAAAAGAAAAACCAAGTATATGGATTCCCACCTGCGGGGGAATCTTCATCGTCTCATTTTTGTTTTCACCAACTTTTCCTAAACTTTCCTGTTTGGCTGCATAATCAGACTTGACTTTGTTATTTTCCATATTGAGCTTCTCTTAATTTGAAAAAATTAACATAAACATTTAAAAATAAAACAAAATTATATAATAAAAAAAATAATGAGAATATAAAGGATAAAAAGAGAGTTAAGTTATTTAATCGGACTTGTTCTCTATAAATCATAAGACACCAAATAAGCCATAATAAATTTAGTAAATAAAAACTGCTTATACCCAACTTTCTTTTCTTGGAACCTATTATTATTTCAACTCTGGATGAAAAAATAGAATTTAAAAATTTTTTTCTTTGATATATCGTTAATATCTCCCTAGTTTTTCTTAAAAAAAATATAATCATATATATACTACACAACATTGGTAATAAATAAATTAAAAGCGAAAGGTAATTAAATTGATAATTGTAAATTATATAATAAACAACATACGAAGAAAAAATTATTATAGATGATTTGCTATACGAATAAAAAAATATCCTACCTAGCCCGAACCTTCTTATAATTTGTACTATGTGATTATCCATTTCAATATCCATTTAAGCTTTCAATTAATTTTCTATATTTTTCAATGGCATGTATCATGCTGTGCTTGGGAAATATCATCTTGGTTGATGATCAAGCCATGTATGCAAAGATTGGAATATGGTATCTGTCGTGCTAATAATGCCCCCGTTACTGTTATACGTCTAAAGCAACGCTGTCCGTCATTGTTCGGACGGCATTTTTTCAGACGGCATGTCCACCTGCTTGTGAAGCCGCATGGCATTGCCCAATACGACCAGCGAACTGAAGCTCATACCCAGTGCGGCAATCCACGGTTGGACATAGCCCAAAACGGCAAGCGGTACGGCAATGATGTTGTAAGCACTCGCCCACGACAGGTTCTGACGGATAATCTGCCGCGTCCTTCCCGCCTGTGCCAGCATATGCGGAACGGTATTCAAATCTTCGTTTAAAAGGACGATATCCGCGCCATCCCTTGCAATATCGGTTCCGCCCGCCACCGCTGCAGAAGTATCGGCCTGCGCCAAAACGGGCGCGTCGTTGATGCCGTCGCCTATCATCAACACTCTTTTCCCTTCTTTCTGCAAAGCCTTGACATATTCCAACTTATCTTCCGGCATGGCTTGGGAACGGTAGTGTCCGATACCTAAGGCGCGTGCGGTTTCTGCAACGGCGGTTTCGCGGTCTCCGCTGAGCAGGTGCAGGGTCAGGTGTTGCCGCTTCAACTTGCGGACAACTTCCTCCGCCCCTTCCTTCAACGGGTCTTGAAGATAAAACACAGCTTGGAAACCGAGCTGGTTGCCGAGATAGACCGCGCTGCCGCTTTCTGAAGCCTGTTCATCCTGCGGAGGTTCTCCGGCGATTTTAGCGACATAAGCCGCCCTGCCCAATGCCCACACCTGCGTTTCCCCGTTGACGGTCAGTTGCGCGCCTACGCCTTCACCGACGTGATTGAGGCGTTGTCCGACCCGTATGTCAGGAATCATGCCGTCTGAAACACGATGGTTGAGGATGGCACGGGCAAGGGGATGTTCGGACTGTTGTTCCAACGCCTGCGCCACCGCGAGAACAAAGGCTTCGTCTGTGCCGCTCAACAAGGAGATACAGCTGACGGTGGGATTTCCCCGAGTCAGCGTTCCTGTTTTATCGAAGATGATGTCGGTGGTTTGGGCAAGCGTTTCCAGGGTTTGCTTACCACTGATTAAAATGCCTTCGCGCGCCAGCGCACCGGTAGAAGCTGCCAAGGCCGTCGGTGTGGCAAGCGATAAGGCGCACGGACAGGTAATGACCAGCAGGGCGACGGTAATCCAAAGCGCGGTATGCGCATCGGCGTAAAACATCCAACCAATAAATACAGGAACGGCAAGCAGCAGCTCCCCGAAAACGAATGTAGAGGCGTATTGTTCCGCCAACTCGGCGGTGCGCGGTTTTTGGGCCAGTGCGCGGTCGAGCAGGCGGACGATATGGGACAGGCGCGTACTGCTGCCGGTACGGTCGGTGCGTATGATTAGGGGGCTTTGCGTGTTGAGTGTACCTGCGGTTACTTTTTCAGACGGCATTTTGGCGACGGGCAGGCTTTCACCCGTCAGCATAGCTTCGTTGACCGCGCTGCTGCCTTCGACAACCGTACCGTCGACAGGTACGGTCTCCCCCGGTTTGACCATCACGATATCGCCCGCCTTCAATTTGACGACGGCTGCCTCGCAGGTTTCCTGCGTATCGGGGTAATCGGGCATATGATGGCAAAACGCAGGAATCAGCTTGACCAGCCTCTCTGCGGCATCTCCTGCCTTACGGCGGGCGATTTGTTCCATAAAACGTCCGCCCAGCAGGAAAAACAGCAGCATGGCGATGGATTCGAAATACATCCCCTGCCCCGCATTTGTCGCAAGGCTGTAAACGCCGGCGATAAAGGTCATGATGATGGCGACGGTAATCGGCGTATCCATGCCGACGCGGCGGTTTTTCAAGTCGCGCAGCGTGCCTTGATAAAACGGAATGGCGCAGTAAAAGACAACCGGCAACACCATCAGGAAACCGCCCCAATGGAGGATTTGTAGGAAATCTTCTTCAATATCGTTGCCGTAAAGGTAGGTCGGCAGCGCGAACATCATCGTCTGCATCATCCCCAGTCCGGCAACGGCGAGACGGACGATGTATTGTTTGCGTTCTTTTTGGTTGGCGGCTTCGATTTTTTGCGCGTCATAGGGTGCGGCGGTGTAACCTGTCTGCCGGATTTTCAACAGAATGTCGGAAAGGCGGATTTTGCCGTCCTCCCAGACGACGCGGCAACGGTGCGTGCTGTAATTGAGGTCGATGCGGACGATGCCGTCTGTACGCAAAAGCTGCTGTTCGATCAGCCAGACGCAGGCGGCGCAGGTGATGCCGCCGAGCATTAAAACCGCCTCGCGCGTGCCGCCGTGGGTTTCCACAAAGTCGGACTGGACTTCGGGCAGATCGTACAGGCGGATTTGGTCGAGGATTTCTTGGGGCGGCAGTTCGGTTTTTTGCGCGTCGGCGGTGCGTTGTTTGTAATAACTGCCCAAGCCCGCGTCGATAATGCTTTGTGCGACTGCCTGACAGCCGGCACAGCAGGTTTCGCGGTCTTCGTTTTCGTAACGGACGGTCAGGTGGAGGTGTTCGGGAACATCCAGCCCGCAGTGGAAACAGGTTTTTTTCATGGCATTTCGGTTTCGTCTGTGTTTGGTGCGGCGGCACAATACTCGGCAATGGCTTCGCGCAGTGCGTCTATACCGGTATTTTCAGCAACGGAAATGCGGACGGCGGCAATTTTTCCCGCAGCGTCGCGCCATATGCCCGTGTTTTGTTCTTCAGACGGCAGCAGGTCGGTTTTGTTGTACACATTGATGCACGGAATATCGCCGGCATGGATTTCTTGCAGTACGTTTTCCACGTCTTCAATCTGCTGTCCGCTGTTCGGGGCGGCGGCATCGACGACGTGCAGCAGCACATCGGCTTGCGCGGTTTCTTCCAGCGTGGCGGAAAAGGCAGAAATCAGTTTGTGCGGCAGATCGCTGACGAATCCGACGGTATCGGTCAGGATGATGCTGCATTCCGGATTGATATACAGCCTCCGTGCCGTCGTGTCGAGTGTGGCGAAAAGCTGGTCTTTCGCATATATGCCCGACTTGGTCAGCCGGTTGAACAGGCTGGATTTGCCGACATTGGTATAGCCGACCAGCGCAAATGTTTTGATTCTGCCCGATTCGCGGGATTTGCGGCGCAGGGCGCGCTGTTTTTTAAGGTTGGCAAGCTGTTTTTTCAAGACGTTGATCCGATGGGCGATCAATCGGCGGTCGGTTTCCAGTTTGGTTTCGCCGGGACCTTTCATGCCGATACCGCCGCGCTGGCTTTGCAGGTGTCCGTAACCGCGTATCAAGCGTCCCGCCAAATGGCTCAATTGCGCCAACTCGACTTGCAGCCTGCCTTCCTGCGTGCGGGCGCGGCGGGCGAAAATCGCCAGAATCAGCCCCACCCTGTCCAATACGCGGCATTTCAGCTCCTTTTCGAGGTTGCGCTCCTGCGTGGGCGTGAGTTCGTGGTTGAATACGACCAAATCGATGCCGTCTGCGGCAACTGCTTCCGACAGCTCCGCCGCCTTGCCCGTGCCGACAAACAGCGCGGTGTGCGGACGGTCGCGTTTGGCGGTCTCCACGATGACGGGATCGCCGCCTGCCGCCTTGACCAGCTCCACCGCTTCCGCCAATGCCGTCTGAAAGCCGTTCAGACGGGCGGCACTGCTGCCCGTACCATCTTTGTCCAACATTACGCCCACCAGCATGACGCGTTCCGGTTGCGCTTGGGTACTGCCGTTGCGGTCTGTTCTGCCTGTCATGTATTCAATCCTGTAAATAAAGGGTAACGCCGCGTCCCGGGCTGTCTTCCGGTGCAAGCGTGATGCGGCTGCCCGTCATTCCGCCAACGCTGAAGACGATGCCGCCCGCCTCGTGCCTTCCTATGGACAGGCGGCTGCCGGGCCGCTGCCGGTAGGTATAACGGGTACACGCTTCCAAGCACCAGCGTCCGCGCCAGTGAATGAAATATTTTTCGCCTTTCTTGACGGCAAGCGTCTCGCCGCCGTTCACCTCAAAATAAGGGTAATCGGGTTTTTGCGTTTTAAACTGCCATTTCGCCTGCGCGTGCCGTCCGTTGCGGACATAGTCGAATACCGCCGTATAGAGCGTGCCGTATTCCAAAGGCTTGAGCGGGAAAAGCGCGAATTGGTACACGGTCAGCCTGCCGTTGGGGTCGTTGCCGGCGGTTAAAACCCTGACGGGGCGGATTTCGTTTTTACCCTGATACAACTTGAAACTTTTCATCGTAATTTTGCCTGCCGCCTCGGAAAAATCAATGCTGGCAGGATTTCCCGTCATTTCATATTCCGGCACGGGGTCGGGACGTTCCCCGTAAAAATAAGGCAGCACGCCGCTGCCGACCGGATAGGCGGTATAAAGCAATTCCGTTGCGGGCATGACTTCGTCGGTGTACACGACCGCACCGTTGTGGCAGGCGTTGCGGTAATATTTCCGTCCCGCTTCGGGCTGATTCCTGCCTTGGGCGCAATGCCGCTCAAACCTGCCGTTGCCCTGATTGAATACGACGACGGTTTTGCCGTTTTCGCGCACAAATGCCGCACCTGCTTCGTCGGTATGGCGGTCAAGCAGGGAAAGGCGGTGGTAGATTGCGCTCATCAATCCGTCAACTTGGCGTTGCTGCGTACGGATATCGCTGTCGGACGATTCGGCGGCTTCTTCTTCCGTGCTGATGTTTTCATGCACGCCGTTGTAGAGATACCCGGCAAGGCGTGTGCGTTCGGTCAGCTTTTGTGCGGTGTAGTGTGGATTGTCGGGATGGTGTTCGCCGTGTCCGTCTTCGGGATTGAGCGTGAGATAGCGTGCGTGCCTGCGGGCGGAGTTTTCCAAAACCGGTGCGTGTGCCAGCTCGTGCAAACCGATTTGGGCGCGGATGCGGTTGAGATAGTGCAGCGCGTCGCCGCCGTCCCTGATTTGCGGTGCGGACGGATAGACAAGTTCGCCCGCCGGCACGGATTGGTTTTGGGTATGGTAGAAAACGCCTGCCGCCGAGCCCAATAGAAGCAGCCAAATAAAAAGGGATTTCATAATGCCCGTCCTCCCGACGCGGCAACGGGGTGTTTTATAGTGGATTAACAAAAACCAGTACGGCGTTGCCTCGCCTTGCCGTACTATCTGTACTGTCTGCGGCTTCGTCGCCTTGTCCTGATTTAAATTTAATCCACCATATCAAAACGGCAAACTTGTCAATGCGGTTTCCGCTTACCGATTGCCAAACCGGCAAACCTTTCACCGTGCCGATGCCGAACCCGATGCCGTCTGAACCTTCAGACGGCATCGGGTGCTTATTTGTCCACCCGGATGGGTGCAGGTTCGTATTGTGTCGATTCGTCGCCGTAATACAGCACGCCGAGTTTGATGGGGATGCGTCCCTGCGATTTGCGGTGGGCATTGGAATCGCGCAAGGAATAGGCGCAGCCGCAATATTCCTGCTGGTAGAAGTTTTCGCGTTTGCTGATTTCGATCATACGCGCGCTGCCGCCGCCTTTGCGCCAGTTGAAATCCCAATAGACCACATCATCATAGGGCGAGGCGGCGCGGTGTCCGCAGTCGTTGATTTGCGCCATATTTTTCCAACGGGAAATGCCCAGCGAACTGGTAAAGACGGGGAAGCCGTGTTCGTGCGCGTATTGCGCCGCTTTTTCAAAACGCATATCGAAACACATCGTACAGCGGATGCCGCGTTCCGGCTCAAACTCCATGCCTTTGGCTTTGGCAAACCATTCTTTGCGGTCGTTTTCGTAATCGTCGTCTTTGTCGATGAAGGGGATACCGAACTTTTCCGCAAAGCGCACGTTTTCCTCTTTTCGGAGCATATATTCTTTGTGCGGATGGATATTGGGATTGTAGAAATAAATGGTGTAGTCGATGCCGCTGGCGAGCATCGCCTCCATCACTTCGCCGCTGCACGGGGCGCAGCAGGAATGCAGCAAGACTTTTTTATGTCCGCCGGGCGGAACGAGAACCGGGCGGTCGATGTCGGTAACGGTAGGTTTGTTTTGTGTTTCCATTAACTTAACAATATCTGTCGAATACGGTCGAAGCGGCTATTTTATCAGAGCCGCCGAATGTAAAACAGGGTGTCAGGGCATCAGCCCGAGCTGCCTGAACGAACAGACGCTTTGCGCCGTTACGATAAAATGGTCGAGCAGGGAAACATCGACCAGCGACATGGCCTGTGCCAGCCGCCTTGTGAACATGATGTCTTCCTGCGAAGGTTCGGGCGAACCGCCCGGGTGGTTGTGCGCGATAATCAGGCTGTCCGCATACTCGTCCAAAGCCAGTTTGACGATTTCGCGGATGTAAATCGTGTTTTCCGCAACCGTACCGCGCGACAGCTCCCTGACCGCAATCAGTTGGTTTTGGCGGTTCAACAGCAGCGCGACGCTGACTTCGACTTTTTCCTGCCCCAAATGAAAGCGTAAATAATCAGCAACGGTATCGGGATCGGATAAGGTAATTTCTTCTTGCAATTCTTCCGACAATATCCGCCTCCCGATTTCCCTGACTACGGCGAACTGTGTGAAACTCGCCGTCCCCATACCCTTGTATGCCGACAGTTTGCCGACCTCCGCGCTCATCAGCTTCCCCAAGCTGCCGAACTCCTGCAACAGATAGCGCGCCAAATCGACCGCGCTCATCCCGCGCGTTCCGACGCGTAAAAGGATTGCCAAAAGTTCGGCATCGCTCAACGCCGCCGCCCCGCGTTCCAACAGCTTTTCCCTCGGCCTTTCGCCTTCCGGCCATTGCTTGATGCTCATGTTTTCCCTTTTTTAAAATAGTCTGAGATGCCGTCTGAAACAGATATTCCCACACGCCAAATATCCGAAATGCCGTCTGAACCGGATTTCCGCTTCAGACGGCATCTGTATTTCAAAACAGTCTTACGCCGTTTCTTCCAACTCGATTGAAGCTGCCAAAAGCGACAGGCGCGCCATCACGCCGTACACATAGAGGCGGTTGTGGACATTATCGACATCGCAGTCTTTTTCGGATCGCGGCATACCGAGCGAATCCCATTGTTCGAATACGCGTTTGCAGGCTTCGGGGGCTTCTTGCGAATTATCGCCGTTACCGGTCGGAATACTGTTGGACAGCGGAACAAACACCATACCGCCGGCGTTGAGGTTTTCGTCCGCACCGCGCCCTTCGTGTACGCGGAAAAAGCCGCCGATGACGAAGCGGTCCATCATATAGACGACGGGTTCGCACACCGCGCCGTTTAAGGTTTCATAAGTATAAATCCCTTCTTGTACAATCACTTCGCTGACTTCCAAGCCTTCTTTGACTTTCGCCATTTTGTTGCGGTTTTTACGGTTCAAGCCGCGCACTTCGTCGGCGGATTTGACGCTCATCACGCCCATGCCGTAAGTGCCTGCGTCTGCTTTCACAATAACGAAAGGCTGGTCGGTAATACCCAGTTCGTCGTATTTGGCTTGAATTTTCGCCAATACGCGTTCTACCGCTTCCGCCAACGCGTCTTCGCCTTCGCGCTCTTGGAAGTCTAAACCGCCGATTTTTTCAAAATAAGGGTTAATCTGCCACTCGTCGATGTCGATCAACTTGGCAAATTCGGTGGCAACTTGGTTATACGCGCTGAAATGATCTGTTTTGCGGCGCGTCGTCCAACCGCCGTGCAACGGGGGTAATACGGTTTGGCTGATGTCTTTGAGAATGTCGGGAACACCTGCGGACAAGTCGTTGTTCAACAAGACGACGCAAGGCGAAAAACCGTCTACAAGATGGACGCGCTCGCGGGTACGCAATAAAGGTTCCAACAGGATTTTGTCACCCAACGCGGTTTCAAACTCGGTCGGCTCGGTTACCTCAGGATTCAGGCTGCCCAAGCGCACTTCATACCCTGCCGAGCGCAAAATCTCGCTGAGGGCGTAAACGTTTTGCAGGTAAAACGTATTGCGCGTGTGGTTTTCGGGAATAATCAATACGGATTTCGCCGTTTCGCAGGCGCGTTGCACCGCATCTTGCGCGGCAACCGCCGCCAGTGGGATGAAATTCGGATTCAGATTATTGAAGCCGCCCGGAAACAAATTCATATCGATAGACGAAATTTTGTAACCGGCGTTGCGTATATCGACCGAACCGTAAAACGGCGGGCGGTACGCGTTCCACTGCGTGCGGAACCACGCTTCGATTTTGGCGTGATTGGACAGGATTTTTGCCTCAAATGCCTGAAGTTGCGCCGAATGTTCGGGCGACATAACCGGTAATTTCATCTTTCGTCTGCCTCTGTGTGTTTTTGACAAGATGCAGATAATAATGCCTTTGAAAGAATGACGACAAGTATTCTTTCATATCGGATCATTCTTTAGATATAACTGTTTACCAAAATGGACAATATGTCTAATTTTTTCGTTAAAATTGTTTACAACATAACACCGACTCAAAAATTAGACAAAATCTGTTGCGCGGTATAAAGAATACGTCTAAAATCCGCCCAATCCGCATCACCATTTATCCAAAAGAACAACATCATGACAGCACAAACCCTTTACGACAAACTCTGGAACAGCCACGTCGTCCGCGAAGAAGAAGACGGCACCGTCCTGCTTTACATCGACCGCCATTTAGTACACGAAGTAACCAGCCCGCAGGCGTTTGAAGGTCTGAAAATGGCGGGGCGCAAGCTGTGGCGCATCGACAGCGTCGTTTCCACCGCCGACCACAACACCCCGACCGGCGATTGGGACAAAGGCATCCAAGACCCGATTTCCAAGCTGCAAGTCGATACGTTGGATCAAAACATCAAAACATTCGGCGCACTCGCCTATTTTCCGTTTATGGACAAAGGTCAGGGCATCGTCCACGTTATGGGGCCCGAACAAGGCGCAACCCTGCCCGGTATGACCGTCGTCTGCGGCGACTCGCACACTTCCACCCACGGCGCATTCGGCGCACTGGCGCACGGCATCGGCACTTCCGAAGTCGAGCACACCATGGCGACCCAGTGCATTACCGCGAAAAAATCCAAATCCATGCTGATTGCCGTTGACGGCAAATTAAAAGCGGGCGTTACCGCCAAAGACGTGGCGCTTTACATCATCGGCCAAATCGGTACGGCAGGCGGTACGGGCTACGCCATCGAATTTGGCGGCGAAGCCATCCGCAGCCTTTCGATGGAAGGCAGGATGACCCTGTGCAATATGGCGATTGAGGCAGGCGCGCGTTCCGGTATGGTCGCCGTCGATCAAACCACCATCGACTATGTCAAAGGCAAACCTTTCGCACCCAAAGGCGAGGCATGGGACAAAGCCGTCGAGTACTGGCGCACGCTGGTGTCTGACGAAGGCGCGGTTTTTGATAAAGAATACCGTTTCAACGCCGAAGACATCGAACCGCAAGTTACTTGGGGCACGTCGCCCGAAATGGTTTTAAACATCGGCGGCAAAGTGCCGAATCCCGCCGAAGAAACCGATCCGGTCAAACGCAGCGGTATGGAGCGCGCACTCGAATATATGGGTTTGAAGGCAGGCACGCCGCTGAACGAAATCCCTGTCGACATCGTATTCATCGGCTCTTGCACCAACAGCCGCATTGAAGACTTGCGCGAAGCCGCCGCCATCGCCAAAGACCGCAAAAAAGCCGCCAACGTACAGCGCGTATTGATCGTCCCAGGTTCCGGTTTGGTTAAAGAACAAGCCGAAAAAGAAGGCTTGGATAAAATTTTCATCGAAGCCGACTTTGAATGGCGCGAACCGGGCTGTTCGATGTGCCTTGCGATGAATGCCGACCGCCTCACGCCGGGTCAACGCTGCGCCTCCACGTCCAACCGCAATTTTGAAGGCCGCCAAGGCAACGGCGGGCGCACCCACCTCGTCAGCCCCGCTATGGCCGCCGCTGCCGCCGTTACCGGACACTTTACCGACATCCGTACGATGGCGTAAGTATTTTCAGGCGGTCTTTAAGAATTTGACGAGGCCGTCTGAAATATGTCCCGTAAGGCAGAAACGCCTTAATACTCAAACCAAGGAGTTTAACCATGAACAAACTTTTCATTACCGCCCTGTCCGTCCTCGCCTTGTCCGCCTGCGCCGGCACTTGGCAGGGTGCGAAACAAGACACCGCCCGCAACCTTGATAAAACACAGGCCGCCGCCGAACGCGCCGCCGAACAAACAGGCAACGCCGTCGAAAAAGGCTGGGACAAAACCAAAGAAGCCGTCAAAAAAGGCGGCAATGCCGTCGGACGCGGCATTTCCCATCTCGGCGAAAAAATCGAAAACGCCACCGAATAACCGATTTGCGATGCCGTCTGAAACCGTTTCAGACGGCATCGTCAGCACAAGACGCAAACCCATGAAAGCCTTTACCAAAATTACCGCCATCGTCGCCCCGCTTGACCGCAGCAACGTCGATACCGACGCCATCATCCCCAAACAATTTCTAAAATCCATCAAACGCAGCGGCTTCGGCCCTAATGCCTTTGATGAATGGCGTTACCTCGACCACGGCGAACCGGGCATGGACAACGGCAAACGCCCGCTGAACCCCGATTTTTCCCTGAACCAACCGCGTTACCAAGGCGCGCAAATCCTGTTGACGCGCAAAAACTTCGGCTGCGGCTCCTCGCGCGAACACGCCCCTTGGGCATTGGACGACTACGGCTTCCGCGCCGTCATCGCCCCCAGCTTTGCCGATATTTTCTTCAACAACTGCTACAAAAATGGCCTTTTGCCTATCGTTTTGACAGAAGAACAGGTTGACCAGCTTTTCAAAGAAGTTGAAGCCAACGAAGGCTATCAGCTCTCCATCGACCTTGCCGAGCAAACCCTGACCACCCCTAGCGGCGAAACATTCACATTCGACATTACCGAACACCGCAAACACTGCCTCTTAAACGGCTTGGACGAAATCGGACTGACCCTGCAACACGCCGACGAAATTCACGCCTTTGAAGAAAAACGCCGCCAAAGCCAGCCTTGGCTGTTTAACGGTTGATATACAAAAGGCGGTCTGAAAAATTTAAGTGTTTCAGACGGCCTTTACTGAATGTATTGGGATAGACCATGAGATCATTCGACGAATTAATCCAAACCCAAGACCCTGCGTGGCCATTGATTCAAGAGTGGCTTACAGAAGCGGTAAACAGCGTTGAAGTTTTGCCACGTACGCTTGAAAAGGCAAAGGAAGAACTTGTCAAAACCCAAGTAACAATACGTTCGTTTATGGGTGCTGTCGTTTATGAAACCGGCGGTATCCTTATCGATGACGGTTGGTTACGGATACTTGGTTCTGGCAGCGCGAAGCTACCTCGTGGTTTGGGAAGTTGGAATCTAAGCCTTACACAATCCGAGCCAGCAGGCCCTGCTCCCTATTATCTGTTTGCCGATGATGTTGCTGGAGGCTATTTTGCGATTAATGGCGGAGAATTGAATGGCAAAGTAGGTAATATTTTCTACCTACCACCGGATACACTGGAATGGGAAGATTGCGGTAAAGGTTATGGCGACTTCTTAAATTGGGCATTGACTGGCGATTTACAGTTGTTTTACGAAAACCTGCGTTGGGAAAATTGGCGCGAAGAAATCCATGATTTGAATGGCGACAGCGTTTACACGTTCTTTCCGTTTTTATGGACTGAAGAAGGCAGCGATATAAACCAAGTTAGCCGCAAGCGTATTCCTATTGCTGAACATTATGCTTCCACTTTGAATCTGCAAAACACAACTCCATAAAAAGCCCTTTCAGACGGCCTTGTTGTCATAATCCCAATAAAGCGTCCTTAAAACGTATTCTTCACATCCTGAAGTTTAATTTCTACCTAACCACACCATGATTACCGACACCATAAGCAATGCTGCCCGCTACGCCGCGCTGCATCCTGACTTTGCCGAAGCCTTCCATCTGTTGCAGACCTTGGATTTTGCCAAACTGTCGGACGGTCAAGTGCCATGCGAGAATCCCAATATCCGTATTTTTATCGGCAGCGAGCCGATGAGGACTAAAGACGAAGCCCAGCCTGAAGCGCACTTAAAACACATTGATATTCAAACACCGATTGATGGCAACGAAACATATGGCTGGATAGACAGAGGCCGTCTGAAAAACGGTTTGGGCTACAACGAAAAGCACGATATCGAGTTTTTCAACTGCGAGCCGGAAACCTGGTTAACCTTGGAGCCCGGAGAATTTGCGCTATTTTTCCCAAATGATGCGCATGCCCCATTGGTCGGCGACAGGGCAAACATACGCAAAGTTGTTTTTAAAATCCGTATCGAAACAGAGCGTCTATAACGGCATCTTGGCATCGCATCCGACCTCTAAACCTGCCCGAACCTTTTTCAGACGGCATCTACACTCTTTATTGACAAAAAAAGGAAAAACAATGACCAAACATATCGCTATCTTGCGCGGCGACGGCATCGGCCCTGAAATCGTCGCCGAAACCGTCCGCGTACTCGATAAACTTATCGCCCAAGGCTTGGACGCCGGCTACGAATACGCCCCATTGGGCGGCGAAGCCTACGACGAATACGGCCATCCTTATCCAGAATTCACGCAAAACCTTTGCCGTAAAGCAGATGCGGTCTTGCTTGGTGCAGTCGGTTCTCCTCAATACGACAATCTCGACCGTCCGCTGCGCCCTGAACGCGGCTTATTGGCCATCCGTAAAGACTTGAATCTGTTTGCCAATTTGCGCCCTGCCGTCCTCTACCCCGAGCTTGCCAACGCCTCCACGCTCAAACCCGAAATCGTCGCCGGTTTGGATATTTTGATTGTGCGCGAACTCACCGGCGATATTTATTTCGGCGAGCCACGCGGCATCCGTGTTCTGGAAAACGGCGAACGCGAAGGCTACAACACCATGAAATACAGCGAAAGCGAAATCCGCCGCATCGCCCACGTCGCCTTCCAATCCGCCCAAAAACGCAGCAAAAAAGTCTGCTCCGTAGGCAAAGCCAACGTATTGGAAACCACCGAACTGTGGCGCGAAATCTTTGAGGAAATCGGCAAAGAATACCCTGATGTCGAACTTTCCCATATGTATGTGGACAATGCCGCCATGCAGTTGGTACGCGCGCCCAAACAGTTTGACGTGATTGCCACCGGCAACATCTTCGGCGACATCCTCTCTGACGAAGCCTCTATGCTGACCGGCTCCATCGGTATGCTGCCTTCTGCTTCTTTGGACGAAAACGGCAAAGGCCTGTACGAACCGTCTCACGGCTCCGCCCCCGACATCGCCGGACAAAACAAAGCCAACCCGCTGGCGACCATCCTCTCACTTGCCATGCTGCTTCGTTACAGCCTGAACGACGAAGCCCGCGCGCAACAAGTTGAAAACGCCGTACAAAAAGTGCTGCAACAAGGCTTGCGTACCGGCGACATTTACGAAGAAGGCACGAAACTCGTTTCCTGCTCCGAAATGGGCGATGCGGTACTCGCCGCCTTGTAAAAAAACAAAGCGCGGATCACACCGCGCTTTTTCATCCGCCCTTTTCCGCTCGCCCCTTTCGTCAACCGCCTGCAAACCCACCGTTTACCGGCAGGAAATGCCATAAATCCCCGCCTATGTTAGGATAAACGCCTTTATCGGCCCACACAAAGGATTATCATCATGAAAAAAATCATCATCGCTGCGCTCGCAGCAGCCGCCATCGGCACTACCTCCGCCGCCACCTACAAAGTGGACGAATATCACGCCAACGCCCGTTTTGCCATCGACCATTTCAATACCAGCACCAACGTCGGCGGTTTTTACGGTCTGAGCGGTTCCGTTGAGTTCGACCAAGCAAAACGCGACGGCAAAATCGACATCACCATTCCCGTTGCCAACCTGCAAAGCGGTTCGCAACACTTTACCGACCACCTGAAATCAGCCGATATCTTCGATGCTGCCCAATATCCGAACATCCGCTTCGTTTCCACCAAATTCAATTTCAACAGCAAAAAACTGGTTTCCGTTGACGGCAACCTGACCATGCACGGCAAAACCGCCCCCGTCAAACTCAAAGCCGAAAAATTCAACTGCTACCAAAGCCCGATGTTAAAAACCGAAGTTTGCGGCGGCGACTTCAGCACCACCATCGACCGCACCAAATGGGGCGTAGACTACCTCGTTAACGTTGGCATGACCAAAAACGTCCGCATCGACATCCAAATCGAGGCAGCCAAACAATAAAATCTTTGATAGGAATCAATAAAGATGCCGTCTGAAAAGGTTTGGAAATCGAGCTGACCCAACTTTTCGACCTGAAACAATACGGACAACTCGAACTGCGCCTGTTTGCCGACAGGGTCCGCAATCATGCCGACGACAAAGACAGTAGGAATGCGGACTCAGACCGCCTGCGCAATGACGGCTACTATATGCCCAACCTGCCTGTTTCCCGCTACGGGCTGGGTGCAAGCTGGAACAAAGGGGCATGGCAAATCGGCAGCAGCCTGACCCGCTACGCCGCTGCCAAACACACCAGAAACATGGCTGCGGCATACAAAGAACCCTCACTCGGCTCCTACGCCCTGCTCGATGCCTATGTCAGCCATACGCAAAAACACGGCAGATACAGCACAGAATGGTTCTTGGACGGCCGAAACCTGACCAACCGTACCGCACGCGCGCAAAACTCCATCCTCAAATACATTGCGCCGCTGCCCGGACGTTCTATCCGCGCCGGTGTGAGAATTTCGCTGTAAACATCAAATACCGCCTGTAAACGAAATGCCGTCTGAACATTCTTCAGACGGCATTGATTTATTTCAAATACCGATACAGCGTTCAATCTGCCACTTTTTTCAATTCTGCACGCATAGCACCGATGACTGCCTTGTAATCCGGTTTGCCGAAAATCGCCGAACCTGCCACAAAAGTATCTGCGCCGGCTTGGGCGGCAGCGGCGATATTGTCGGTTTTGATGCCGCCGTCCACTTCAATGGCAATACGTCTGCCGCTTTTCTCTTCATAGCGGTCAAGTATGGCACGAACCTGTCTGATTTTTTCCAAAGTGTGCGGAATGAAGCTCTGACCGCCGAACCCGGGGTTGACCGACATCAGCAAAACCATATCCAGCCTGTCCAATACGTTTTCCAACAGATATACGGGCGTTGCCGGATTCAACACCAGCCCCGCCTGACAGCCCATGTCCCGAATCAGGCTCAAGCTGCGGTCAATATGGCGGCTCGCTTCGGGATGGAACGTGATGATTGATGCTCTTGCTTTGGCAAACGACTGAATCAGGTCGTCCACGGGTTCGACCATCAGATGCACATCGATCGGCACGCTTGCATAAGGCTTCAACGCCGCGCAAACCATAGGCCCGAAGGTCAGGTTCGGCACATAATGGTTGTCCATCACGTCAAAATGGATCAGATCTGCACCTGCCGCAATGACGCTTTCCACCTCTTCGCCAAGCCGTGCAAAATCTGCTGATAAAATGCTGGGTGCGATACGGTAAGTAGTCATGTTTTTTTCCTTCAATATCCTTTTACGTTCCGATTCCGCCGTTATGTCTGCCTGCCGGACATACGTACGCATTATTAACAAAAGTTAACCGCGATAATACCATCTTTCACACGTCAATCTAGTATATTTCCTAAAATTTCCAACAAGAGGAAAAGCCGTGCCACTGCTCGCTCCCTGCCGTTTTGCCAAACCTGCCGCCTCTTTTTTAAGTATGGCTTTGCTTTCCTGCCAGCTTTCCCACGCCGCCACGGCTTATATCCCCCTGAACGATTTTCAACCGAACTGCGACATACGCCGGCTCGGGCTGACACAGGGTCAGCACAATGAGCTGCGTAAAATCCGCGCCGCCTTCAAAATGGCGGGCGACAGGGCGCGTTTGAAGGTTATGCATTCCGAACACAGCCGCCGCCGGTCTGTCGTTGAAATCATTTCTTCGGATGTTTTTAATCGGAACGAGGCGCGCGATTATGTCGAAAGCCGCTACCACTCCAGCATGGATTTTGCGGTGGACGAATTGGAAATCCAACACCGCTTCTTCCATATCCTCACACCGCAACAGCAGCAAATGTGGCTTTCTTCCTGTCTCAAATAACTCCTAAAAAACTTACAGCATCCGTTGTTCCGGCAGCCTGCCCGCCCAGTCGCAGGCAAACTGCCAAGCGGAACGTCCCGAGCGGTTGCCCCGCATCTGCGCCCACTGCAACGCCGCCGTCCGGGCGGTTTCGTCATATGGCACATCAAAATCTTCCAACCAGCTTTGCACTGCCGACAGATAATCGTTTTGATCGAACGGATAAAAGCTGAGCCACAATCCGAAACGGTCCGATAGGGATACTTTTTCTTCTACCGCTTCTTTCTGATGGATTTCTCCGCGCACGCCTGTCGTACCTGCATTTTCATCCAAATATTCAGGCATCAGGTGCCGTCTGTTGGAAGTCGCGTACACCAGCACGTTGGCGCAACGTTGGGACAGACCGCCGTCCAATGCCGTTTTCAATGCCTTATAGGTTTCGTCGCCACTTTCAAATGACAAATCGTCGCAAAACACAATGAATTTTTCCGGGCGTTCCTTCAAAAGCGTCAACAGATACGGCAGGCCGATCAAATCGCTTTTATCGACTTCGATCAGGCGCAATCCCTTATCCGCATATTCGTGCAGCAGGGCTTTGACCAGCGAGGATTTGCCTGTTCCGCGCGCGCCGCTCATCAATACATTGTTCGCCGGTCGGCCGGCAATGAATTGTTCGGTATTACGCACCAGCAATTCGGTTTGCCTGCCGACTCCGGCAAGCCGCGACAAAGGGAAAACGTGCGGATCGGGCAAGTGTTCCAAAAAACCTTTTTTGCCCGCACTCTGCCAGCGGAAGGCAAGCGCGTTCCAGTCCGTATGCCCGGGTTCGGGCGGAAGCACGGCATCCAAACGCCGCAAAACGGCATAGGCTTTATCGAGAAATTCGTTCAATTCCATCTCTATCTCACTTTGCATATCTTTGCGCCATCAGCCGTTCGACGGTATCGACGATTGCCTGCGTATTCGGATCGATTTCGATGTTGATCCTGTCTCCGGCCTTTCTGCTGCCGAACAGCGTCCGTTCCAAAGTTTCAGGAATCAGATGGACATTGAAACGGCTGTCTTCGACTTTACCTATGGTCAGGCTGCAACCGTCCAAGCCGACGAACCCTTTGGTCAGGATATAGGGTTTGAGTTCGTGCGGGAGCGCAAACCAAACCGTGCGGTTGAACCCGTCCTGTTCGATTTCGACAATGGGCACGGTTGCCATAATGTGTCCGCTCATCAGGTGTCCGCCGATTTCGTCGCCGAAACGCGCCGCCCGTTCGATGTTGACGCAATCGCCTTCCTTTAACAGCCCCAAATTGGTTTTTGCCAAAGTTTCCGCCATTAAATCGAAGCTGACACGGTTTCCTTCGATTTCGGTAATCGTCAGGCAGCAGCCGTTGTTGGCGACCGATGCGCCGCGTTGCAGATTGTCCGCCGCCTCTTGCGGAAGCTCGACGACATAAGTCTGAAACGCCTCCGACGGGCGGTGAATTGCCGTCAGTTTTCCCAATCCTTGAACAATGCCTGTAAACATAATCCTGTTTCCTTATGTCGGTAAAATAGTACAAATTGTAGCATTTCCCCGCGAAAAATGCCGTCTGAAACGCCTTCAGACGGCATTGTGCCTCCGGTTCGGGCAAAAACCGCCCGGTACGTCTTGACCTTTCCTTTCCGCGCCGGTCGGCAGTGTTGCCCTTATCCCTCCTGCAAATCGGTTTGCGTGTTCAAGTCGGCAAAATGCCCGTCAAACTCGAATCTGACCGGCCGCGCCCTTTGCTGCTGCAACCAGCTCCTCAATGTTTTCATACCCGAAAACAGATAAGGAATCGCGCTTTGCAGAATTTGCGGACGGATATACATAATGTTGTAGTACATCGTTACCGGCGTTTCCACATAAAACGCATTGCACAACGGTGTGCGTTTGGAGACGCTTTCAAAGCGCGCGACCAAATCGTCCGGCAGGTACGGCATATCGCACGGCACAACCAAAAGCCAGTCGGCAGTCGCCAACTGCAAATCGTTGGCTGCGGTACACAATGCCGAAAGCGGGCCGAAATGCTGCCACTGCCGCGCATCAGGAAAAACGTGCGGGCTGCGGCGGGCATATTCTTCCAAATTCCGGTTGGTACTGATGGCGATATGGCTGACCTGCGACCTGACCCTGTCGATGACATGGTCTATCAGTGCCTTACCGCCCAAAAGAGCAAGCCCCTTGTCCTCGCCTCCCATACGGCTCGCCTGCCCGCCGGCCAGTATCAGAGCAAAAGTTTTCATTGCAGATGTTCTCTTGGAAAAGTTCGAGGTTTTCATGATTGCAGTCTGTCGTTTCCAATAGTTCAAAATGCCGTCTGAAGCAGACGGCAAATAAATTCATATTATTTGAATTTTATCATAACATGATTTAACACTGAAGCGGTACGGATTAAGTTTTCCTTAACCAATTCTTTCTGAGCAGTTGTATCTAATCCCAAAGAATGATATTGTTTGCATTATTTAGAACAATTTTTCGCCGAGCATGATACTGCCAGCCCGTTTTTCAGACGGCATCAGCCTTTCCCTTCGCCTGAAACTCCTGACCGGACTGTGGGTCGGGTTGGCGGCACTGTCTGTCGTTTTGACACTGCTGCTCTCTTTGCGCTTGGAAAACGCGGCCTCCGTCATCGAAGAAGCGGGCAACTTGAGAATGCAGGCATACCGTCTGGCATACATGGCGGGTGAAGGCTCGCCCCGTGCGCAAATCGACAATCAGATTGCCGAATTTGAAAAAAGTTTAAAACGCATTGCCCAAAGCGATGCCATCCATCCGCTGATTCCCTCCGACAACCCCCTTGCCTACGATTTGATACAATCCATGCTGATTATCGACTGGCAGGCAAACATCCTTCCCCCGCTGCAGGCCTACCGCCGCCCGACACAAGTCGAACTTTACCGCTTTGCCGGCAATATCGAACTGTTTTTGCAGGCATTGGAAAATGCCAACGAAAAAAACACATGGTGGCTCAGGCGGTTTCAATGGGCGATTATGCTGATGACGCTGGTGTCGTCTGTACTGATGCTTTTTTGGCATCAAATCTGGGTTATCCGCCCGCTTCAGGCATTGGGAGAAGGTGCGGAACGCATCGGTCAGCGGCATTTCGACATCCCTGTTCCCGAAGACGGTACGCCCGAATTCAAACAGGTCGGCCGCTGTTTCAACCAGATGGGCGGCAAACTCAAAGCCCTGTACGACAATTTGGAAGGGCAGGTTGCCGAACAAACCCATAACCTTGAAAAGCAAAACCGCAACCTGACCCTGCTGTACCGGACCACGCGCGACCTGCATCAATCCTATACGCCGCGACAGGCGGCGGAAGAATTTTTGAACCACATCCTGCCCGCCGTCGGCGCGCAATCCGGCAGCATCTGCCTGGAAAACGGTTCCGACACAGACATTTCCGTCCATACGGCCGAACACGGCAAAAAGCCCCCTTTGGAAAAATACCATGACGAAACCTTTCCCATCGAATATCAAAACGAGAAACTGGGTATGCTTTCGCTCAGCTTTTCAGACGGCATTTCCCTCACCGGAGACGACCGCACACTGCTTCAAACCCTGATTCGGCAATTGGGCGTATCGCTTGCCGGCGCAAAACAGGAGGAAGAAAAACGCCTGCTTGCGGTATTGCAGGAACGCAGCCTGATTGCACAGGGGCTGCACGACAGCATCGCACAAGCATTAACGTTCCTGAACCTACAGGTACAGATGCTGGAAACCGCCTTTGCCGAAAACAAATGGGAGGAAGCCGCAGAAAACATCGGCTTCATCAAAACAGGCGTGCAGGAATGTTATGAAGATGTCCGCGAACTGCTGCTCAACTTCCGTACCAAAATCAGCAATAAAGAATTTCCCGAAGCCGTTGCCGACCTGTTTGCGCGCTTCACGCAACAGACCGGCACAACTGTCGAAACCGCTTGGGAAAACGGCTCGCACCTGCCTACACAGGACGAGCAGCTCCAAATGATTTTCATCCTTCAAGAAAGCCTGTCCAACATCCGCAAACACGCCCGCGCCACCCATGTAAAATTCACCCTTTCCGAACACGGCGGACGCTTTACCATGACCATCCAAGACAACGGACAAGGTTTCAACACGGAGAAAATAGGAGAACCTACGGGCAGCCATGTCGGACTGCACATCATGCAGGAGCGTGCCAAGCGCATCCATGCCGTTTTAGAAATCCGTTCCCAAGCCCAACAGGGAACCACCGTCTCATTGACGGGCGCACCCAAAGAAAGCCTACTATGACCATCAAAATCATCCTGATAGACGACCACACCCTCTTCCGCAGCGGCATCAAAGCCCTTTTGTCGCGCCAACACGGTTTTGAAGTCATCGGCGAAGCCGCAGACGGCCTCTCGGGCATCAAAATGATCAGCCGGCTGCAACCCGATGTCGTCCTGCTTGACCTTGATATGCCCGGTATGAACGGACGCGAAGCACTCTCCCAAATCATCAGCATCAATCCGCAGCAGGCAGTGATTATGCTGACCGTTTCCGAAGACAACGACGATTTGACCGAATGTATGCGCATCGGCGCGCGCGGCTACCTGCTGAAAAACATCAACGCCGACTTTCTGCTCGAAAGCATACGCAAAGCCGCAGAAGGCGATAATGTATTCTCGCCCGAGATGACCGCCAAACTCGTCAAAAGCCTGATTTCCCCGCAACCCGCCCAAGGAACGCAGCCGCTCTCCTCACTTACCCCTCGTGAACTGGAAATCTTGGGCTATCTCGCCGCAGGACACAGCAACAAAATCATCGCCCGCCACCTCGATCTTGCCGAATCCACCGTCAAAGTCCACGTTCAAAACCTGCTCCGCAAACTCAACCTCAGCAGCCGGGTGCAGGCCGCCGTTTACGCCATCCGGCACAACGTCCCCCAACCTGTGCTGGAATAGGCGTTCAGACGGCATCGGGTCAGGAAGAAAAGCAATGCACCCCTTTGACGGGGTGCAATATATAAGGGACGGCATCCGGTGTGCCGTCCCTTTAAGTACGCCATTACTGCCGCCCCGAACGGGATGGCAGGCGGTTTATTTCCAAGAATATTTCATCCCCGCAGTGCCTTGGCAGCCGTGATGTTTGTTGCCGCCGAATGATTTTCCGCAACGGGCATCGACATAAAGGTAAGTGTTTTCACTTAAGGAGAATTGAGTGCCTAAGCCTAATTCCCACCAAGTGCGGGCAAACTTCCCGGCTAATTTGTCCGACCCGATTAATGCGTTGCCCCTTGCTTTAAAATCGTGCCAAATATTGCCGGTGAAATAATAGGTGCGCGTGCGTTGCTTATCGTTCGGTTGGTTATGCGCCAAACGGAAACCGACACGGCCGCGCAAACCGTAACCTTTTTGCGAAACGGAACGGGTGCCGTCGTTAAAGTTACTTAAGCGCAAATATTGTGCAATCAGTTGCGTTTGCGGCTCTAAAATCCAGCTATCTCCGTTGTTGGTTTTGTCTTTACCTAAGGCGTAAGGGCGGCCGGTTTCCACTGAAAGGGCTGCACCCCAGCCGTGATTTCTCGCACCTGTGCCATCAACGGATGAATAACGATTATTTAACCAAGAAAGCTGCCCCACCAAATCAATGTAAGTGCCGTTTTCATGGTAACGCGTATCGGTTACACCAAGATTAAGTGCGGTAGTTTTTACGTGGGAAGTTAATTTATCTGCAATCACGATGCCGTTTTTCGCGCGGTATTCATCATAGAATTTGCTGTGAGAACGTAACACGCCGAAATACAGACCGGTAAAACGACGGGTAAGTTTGCCCTCATCATCTTGTTTGGTTTTAACATCAAAATCGTGTCCCACTTGGAAGCCGTACATATTGGTTTTGAAACCAAAACGTTCTTTTCCGTCGAGTTTGAGGTGTTTGCCGATTACGCGCCCCCAAGATTGTTTTTCCACATCTTGCCAATAACTGCCTTGCTTGTCCCAAGAAAGGGTTTGGTTTTCGCCACGGCGTTGGTGAAGTGTATCCAGCATCGCATAGCCTGATTCCAAGTTTTGACGCGGAACGAGCGTATAGGCCGGCGCGCTTGGCGTGATGATGGTTTTATCTTGATTCGGCGTGGTTAAAGTCCAGAAGTATTCTGTCGCGCCCGCCTCATCTTTGCGTGAAACCAATTGCAATTCCCCCGCCCCTGTGGTTTTTGCTGTACCGGTAAAGGTTGAACGCGTATTGTAAGCGTAAGGTTTGGTTGCATCCGTAGAATTTATTTCACCGTTTGCTGTTCCTTTGTCATCACCTAAAACTTTAATCACAGGGACACTACGTTTGTAGCGATCGGCAAGTTCGCCGATTGAGCCATCAATAACATTTTCAGTACCATCTGTTTTAACGGCTTTAACAGTCGTATTACCGGAGGCATCGCCTGTAATCGTTAATAAATCTGATTCTGAATTTGTGCCGAGATAATCTCCCGGGGTATTCCACTTGGTGTTTACTTCTAACACACCATCTTTACCAACATAATTCCCTTCAATGGTCAGTTTGTCTGCATAGGATTGATTCGCGAGGGTGATGATACCGCCATTGGTGAATGTTCCCTTTTCAAATACAGAAGTTGTACCCGATAAAGAAATGCCGGTATTAGATAGGGTTAGCCTACCGCCTGATAGCAATGTAGTTCCTTCGGGCGTTGTTAATGATGTGCCTTTTTCAAGGTTAAATGTTGCCTTTGTCAGTTTTATCGTTCCAATATCTGATGTGTATTCTATTGTCCCGTTCGCAATTTTTAGCACGCCGTCTGTAATAGGGAGTGTCAACTTAAATGGTTTTTCTGTCCCATCAGGCTTAATAAGCGTACCGGATGCGCCAAATAACAATCCTTCGGGAACGGTAATGGTTCCATCGGTAATTGTTTTACTGATGCTTGCATTGCTGTGATTATGTACTAATTGAATTTTATAGTCGGTGCTTGCTCCAGTCGCATTTTTTGAAGCATCTAGTACCCCACCATTGGCAAGATTCACATCATAAGCGGTCGCACGTTGGACAGCTTCATCGGCTTTCGGTGCCAATTCCCAAGTTGCGTTATGATCAACGACAACATTAAGCTTAGAGCTTAAGCCCGCCCTTGAATGCTGATGCGTCAAGCCAATCGCTTTTGCTTTATTATCTAGCGTAAAAGTGAGATCTGAGGCTTTGGTTGTTGCTAATTTTGTTTCAGCCAACCAACCTTTATTTGCCGCCCTTGCTTCCGATTGCTCACCTTTTAATAAGAATTTTGCATTTTCGGCAACAAATTCCCCATTGTTAAACCAGCTGGCGACTTTACCTCCTGCAAAAGATACTGCAATGCTGTTTACATTCTTGGCATCCGCGACAATCAATGAGGCATTTTCAGAAGTGGTTGAAATTTTAGTATTATTTAACCGCACTTCTTGATCTTTATTCGGTTCGTTACGGGAAACATTATCACTGACAATCCAGTATGTAACCTTGGTAGAGTAATCTTGCGTATCAAATACAATAGCGGAATTACCCGACTTGATTTTTCCTGAGCTGGTTTCACTATCCGCGATTAAACGGGATTTTGTTCCGAACAAACGTACCGCAGCCGAATCCTTCGTCTCGGAAGTATCAAGCTCCATTTTGCCTGTCGAGTTGATTACCGCACCTTTGTAATCATTAGGTTTATCTGTGTTAGGTAATTCCGGTTTGCCGATTTTCAGTGCTGCGGAATATTTACCATTTGCTTTTACAGTGATTTTGCTGTCTTTTAAATTGGCTTCCGCGCCATCACCTGCAATGTAGATACCCACTAAATAATCGCCAATTTTTGCGGTTGATTTATCTTCAACGTCAATGGTTAATAATTTTTCAGAATTTAAAATAGGGGTTGAATGAGCGGAGTCTTTTCGATAGATCCTAATCCCTGAAAGTTGATGACCAAATGGAGCAGTTGCACCGCTAAAGGTTCGGGAGCCTAGTTTGGTATCTGGAGTATTATCTACATTAATATTGGCATCATCTCTTAATGTTAAAACAGTCTTATTTTTGCCCCCACCCCCATAATCATACCCAACCGCAATGCCATAAGCTGCATTGGAGTCTGGAGACATACCAGGATCTCCCTCACTGGCTAAAGTAACAGCAATATCGGTTTTTCCTTGAATTTCTTCGCTGCGATCGCCACGAATAATAATGGCTTTTGGATAAGTGTGGTTTTTAGGGTCTTGTGGTGTAACCGTGATATTTACATCACCAGCAACGGTGTTTGTAGCATCGGTTACTTCGTGACCAATAGGAAGCTCACCAGAAATTTGTTTATTTTCGTTAATACTGGAATATTGAGCTGAAAAAGCTGTTGCAGAAAGAGAAGAAATCAAAATGCTCAAAAGCGTTTTGCGATAGGGAAATGGTTTCATAAGGGAGCCCGTAATTTCAGAACATAAAGATAAGTAAAAATTGATGCCAATCATTTTAATAAGAATGAACTTACTAAAATTTTACCCCCCCCCCCCC